>CALVJJ010000005.1 GCA_944332185.1 uncultured Clostridia bacterium | reverse complement strand
TTTCAGCGCCGAAGATACTTGCTTAGCAGTGAGTTGGGAAAATAGGACGTTGCCAGTTTTCCAAAAAGACTTATGGATCTTTCCATAAGTCCTTTTTTTGTTTATATTAGACATACAATAGGTGCAGTTTTGTCGTACATGGATAACTAATATTAGAAAAAATAGATAGTAGTACGCATAATAGTAATGGTGTTTGCTTACTGGTCTTATGATCTAGGATAGTCTACTTACCAATTCTCATACGTAATACCAATAGGATAAGGAAAGTCTTAAAATACATAAACTATATAATACATAAACTATATAAAAGTAGGGTGAAAGAAGAAAAAATTGAGACTACTGATATAGTATAGTACCAACTATTGGTAAGTATATTTGATGGGTTAAAAATAGGGGAATTGATATATTTTTTAGATGAAATTCTATTTTGGTATTGACAAAAGGAGAAATGGCTCGTATACTAAGTAGTACAGGACAAAAAGGTGGAGAGACAATATGAAAATTCAATTTATGACAAAAGATCAATTATTACAATTAACAAAACAAATGGTTTTTTTAGGACAGATGGCACAACTATCTTATAATATGTATCTTAAGAAACAAGATCAAGCTTCCAAAGATTTTTTTGTGCAAAATTTTCAAGCATTTTACTTTGATTCTTTGGAAAGAAAAAATGAATTTGGTCAAATTTTTGCATTAGGATATGCTTCTTGTTGTGAAAGTTATCCATTAGAAAGTAAATATATCAATAAAAAATTAAAACACAATCATATCAATATTGAAAAATTATATCAAACTTATAAAATATTTGATCATGAAAAAGATTTTAAGGGAATATGTCAAAATGAAAGATAGTGCATACTATCTTTTTTTATGTGATTTTTTTGATCTTTCTAGGAATATAGATGAATAATTTGACTTTTTGTAAGAATTCGTATACCATGGAATTAGGAGTGTAAGTATGGAACCTATTGAGTGGATCGGTATAATTGCAAGTGTCATTATTGTCATATCCTTTTTTATGAAAGATATTTATTGGGTAAGAATGATCAACATCATTGGTGCCATTATGATGGTCATCTATGGTATTGTGATAGGGGCTATGAGTGTGTATATCCTAAATGGTATGTTGGTACTTGTTCATATCTATTATTTAGTACAATATATTGTACAAAAGAAACAAAAAAACAACGTAAAAACACAGAAAAATACTACACAGCAAGAGTAAAGGAATGTATGAAAAAAATAATATGTATTTGTACAGAGAATATTTGTCGTAGTCCTATGTTGGAAGTCATATTACGAAAAAAATTGAAAGACAATGCGATTACCAACATTAAGGTAGATTCTGCCGGGGTATATGTCAAAGAAGGTTTGACTATTAGTCCAAATAGCAAAAAAGTCATCAATGAACACGGGTTGAGAATTGGAAAACGTAAGGCAAAACAAATAAAATCTAATATGGTAGATCATAATACATTACTCTTAACGGTGACTGATACTCATAAACATATTTTGAAAAATGTAGAAAAAGTCATATCTTTAAATGATTTTGAACACGGGTGCAATATCTTAGATCCTTATGGACAAGATTTAGAAGTGTATCGCAAATGTTATGATCAAATGGATTATATTGCTGATGAAATTGTGCAATATATTAAGGAAGGAAAGTTGAGGTGGTAAGATGATCGTATTATCAACTGATCATAGAGGGTATGATCTAATGCAAAAAATAAAAAAATATCTTGAAAAATTGGGTTTGGAATATATTAGCGTAGGGGCAAATTCGTTTGATCCAACGGATAGCTATGCAACCTACACATTAAAGGCCAATGATATTGTGGCACAAAATGAAAAAAATATTGGTATCTATTTGTGTGGAACAGGACTAGGAACAGCGATGGGGGCTAACCGCAATAAGCACATTCGCGCAGTACTATGTGATCACCCAAAATACGCCTATTTTGGCCGAAAACATAACAATGCCAATGTTCTTGTGATGCCGGCTAATTATGTGTCATTTGGGAAAGCAAAACGCATTATTCACACCTTTTTATCTACAGATTTTGAAGGTGGTCGACATATTGCTAGATTAGAAGAAATTAGCAAATAAGTTCTAAATAAAATATTCTTTTCATACGTTATGGGTAAGGAGAAAGTATGAAAAGAATTTTTTTTGTGTTATGTTGCTGTTGTTTTTTATTATGTGGGTGTGAGGACACAACGTATGTAGAAATGACAAAACATATTAGTGAAATAAGAAAACAATTATTTTTATATCAAGATGAAGAAATTACCGTACAATTCCTAAGCGGGCAAAGAGAAAAAGACTACGTAGTAGATGGAAAAAATACAGAATTGGTAGATTTTGGTGTGTTATCTTTTGATTTTGAATTACAATCCTTTACTGCCGAAGATGAGGCACAGTATATTTTAATTATTGGGACAAGAAGGACAGATGGGAATTTGACATATAATCCGTTTGATCAAACATTTGTGGCTGATATAAAACAACAAGTAGATCCAGATCAAAAATTGATTGCAAAAATTATTGTCGGCGACATACAAAAAGAAGTGACTTTGCAATGTGTGACACAGAATTGGACCATTCAGGCTGAAGAAGCACTAAAGATTGTCGCAAAAGAAAAGAAAAAGGATTTTGATAGTATGTTGAAAAATGGAACATTGCAAGCTGAGATATATATCAAAATGACCAAAGATATTGAAACACAAAATCAGGGGTATTATTGGTATGTTTCTATCATTGATACAAAACAAAATCGATTGGCGTATTTATTAGATTATTCGACAGGAGAAATTGTAGCAAGCAATTAAATTGCGTGCTTTTTTTTATGGTTTGTGGTATAATAAGGAAGATCTTATGTGTGGTAAGAAGTACTACAAACATCAAATAAGGTGAGAATATGTTGCAAAAAAATTGGGAAATTAAAAAAGAATACAAACTGGAATTAGAAAAGTATATTAGTCAAATTTTTGATAAAGACAAAGTGATTGAAGAAAGTCTTTTGATGACAATCGGTAAGATTAGTTATGCGATCGATAAAGAAATAGTTGTTCTAATCAATAGAAAAGGGCAAGTGGTAGATATTGAATTAGGAGATGATCATTCGGCTATTGTGCCAGCAATAGAAACAAAAGATCGTTTGTCTGGCATTAGGCTTATTCATACGCACCCTAATACAAGTTGTACGTTAAGTAGTTTGGATCTATCTTGTTTGCATCGTAATTTGTTAGATTGTATCATTGCTATCTCTGTGGACAAACTTGGTGTCAATCAAGCTGAAGTTGCCTTTATTCATGGAGAAGGGGAAGAAAGAATGAAAGTTGATGATGCAAGATTTTTGAACAAATACGGCATCATGGAAAAACTATATTATTATGATCAATTATACAAAGACAGTGTGGATCGTTTTACATACCAAGAAGAAGCAGAAAGTAGAGCTGTTTTGGTAGGTGTGGAACTGGGAAAAGATGATATTGTAAAGTCTTTGGAAGAATTAAAAAGTTTAGCAGAAACCAATCATATTAAAACCGTAGATATTTTATGGCAAAAAAGGGCAAAACCTGATGCAAAATATTTTATTGGAGAAGGAAAGGTAGAAGAAATCAAACAATCCGTACAAAATCATCGTGCTGATATTGTGATATTCGATAACGAACTATCTGGTAGCAAACAAAATGCATTGGAAACCTATTTGGGTGTCAAAGTTATTGATCGAAGTCGATTGATCCTAGATATATTTGCAGGTAGAGCGAGAACAAGCGAAGGAAAACTACAAGTAGAGTTGGCACAACTAAAATACACCTTACCAAGACTATCTGGAATTGTTGGGACAAGTGGCCGTTTTGGTGGGGGTGTAGGTATGCGTGGTCCCGGGGAAACAAAACTCGAACTGGATAGACGTGTTATTGAAAAAAATATTCAAAAGAAGACGTTAGAACTGGCTAAAGTCAAAAAACAGAGAGAATTGACACGCAGTCAACGTCAAAAAAATCAAAAGATTACAGTGGCTATTGTAGGGTATACGAATAGTGGAAAAAGCACATTACTCAATTTGTTGACCAAAGCTAATGTATATGCAAAAGATGAATTGTTTGCGACACTGGACACGACCACAAGACAATTTTATATTGACAAAGATCATGAAATATTACTTGTCGATACCGTTGGATTTATTCACAAACTTCCTCATGAATTCATTGATGCTTTTTCTAGTACTTTGGAAGAAACAGTCTATGCAGATGTTTTGTTGCACGTCATGGACCTAAGCAATCCAGATCAACAAAAACAAGAAGAAGTGGTACTGAATGTGTTGCATTCCATTGGTGCAAAAGCCCCAATTATTCGAATTTTTAATAAAATCGATAAAGTAAAAGAATATGAAAAACAAAAAGATGCCATTTATATTTCGGCAAAAAATGGCACAGGTATTGATCAGTTAAAAGAAAAAATTGTTACATCGATTGATGCTTTACATTTTTATCAAAATACATCAAAAAAGTAACATTTTTGCTTCTTCCTTAATAGTATGAAGTATAACAGCCTAATTTTATTTCGGCGAGAAATTAGACTGAAAATACTACATATAGGAGGTAGTTGTCAATGTTTTTCGGAAATAACAACTGCAATGGTGGCATTATGCAAGGAAATGATAATTGCTGCTTAATTATCTTATTATTATTACTTTGTAATGGTGGCTGTGGCTTAAATATGGGTAACAACTGCTGCGACATCATTTGGTTACTATTATTATTGCAATGCTTTGGTTGTGGTTGCGGTGATAACCATTGCCATTAAAATTAGCACTACTATTTAGAACAAGGCAACCCCTTGTTCTTTTTATATGCAAGTAAAGTCTATTTGGTTTCAAAATTTGTAAAAATTTGGTAAAAAAATTTACATATATTGGAAATTTTTGGGTAAAGTACTCTTGAACCTATCTGCAAAAAGTTGTTGAAAATCTAGAAAACTATGCTATTTTGTTGACAAAAATATTTCATTATTATACAATGAATTTGTCAAATATGCGTAGTTAGATTATTTTTCTAATTTTGCAGAAGAATTGAGCAATCAATTTTATCAATATAAAGGGAGTACGATGTTTTTATGAAGACTAAAAAAATTTTGATACCTGTATTACTTGCATCTGTTTTAGGGACAGGAGCTATTGCTTCTGAATCTTATGTAAGAGATGTTTTTGTAGAAGCTGCTTACCAAACAACATCTGTTAGTGCAACCATGGGTGATGATCTAAAACTTGCTGGTTTTGTATCTAATGCAGAAGTCGGTGAAGAATATACTTTGCCTACTGCTACAGCAGGGAATGGTGGTACTACCATTACATTAAATGTCCTAAATCCACGTGGTGTCTATGAAGTAAAAGATGCTGTTATTACTAGTGGTACGAATGGATATACAGGTAATGAACAAGGGAAATTACAATTACAATATTCAGGGGTTTATACCTTGTACTATACGGCAAAGAATAGCCAAGGAATGACCACCAATAGTGAACAACTTACTATCAATGTAACTTCTAGTAGCTATGAAATTGTAAAACCAACTAATACACAATATGTCATTCCTTCTACCATTCATGTGAACCAAGAAAATTTGAAAATTGAAGTTCCTACTGTAAAGAAAGGAGATGAAGAACAAACTTTGTTTACAGTCGAAGAAGGAGAAGTTGTAGCAAATGCTAGTGCTGATACCAGCCTTGAAATTGTGTTGGAAGATAAAGATGGAGAGAAGACACCATTATTAGACTCTGCTACCTCTAAACCAGAAGTAGATGCTAATGGCAAATTCTATGTAGCAGTGCCATCTTCACTTCTTGTAAAACAAGGTACTTACATTATTCACTATAAGTACTATGAAGGGAAAGATAGTGATACTCGTGTCATTAAAGATACAGAAACAACACGATTCACAACCAGCAATAATTTGGATACAGATAAGATCCAACTTCAAATGTCTTATAATAGTTCTTTACCAACAGCTACAAGCATTGTATTGGGTGAAGAAAATACCTTACCAACTGTAACGGTAAAAGATAAAACAAGTGGTTCTACCATGAATGCCTATACGACAATCAAGATTGATTACAAAGAACGTAATGCCAGTGGGTATACAACACTAGGAACCATTGATACTTTTGATACCGATCTATTTACCAATGCAGGAGATTATCGTATTACGTATACCGTAAATCTTGATTTGTTTGGATTGGAACCAGTGACCAATTCTTTCCGTATTGATAACGTAACAGATAATAAAAAACCAGAATTGTATGTGGTAAGTGGATATACTCTAAATGAAGCAAACAAAGATCAATATGAACATCTTACAGATGAAGAAATTGATGAATTGTTGACTCAAGTAGAATATGATATTCCTAGCACTGTCGTATTAGATGGAGAAAGTAATGCTGCTAATATTACTTTGCCAGCTATCTATGCAAGAGATAATATGACCAATTCTTCAGAACTTATCTATAAGATTGATTATAGAAAATCTAGCAACAATACTAGAAAGACCATCTTTAATTCTACTAACACAGAAAGTGCTCACAAGTATAATGAAACATTAGCATTCAATGAGATCAAAGAAGCAGGGGAATATACCATTATTTATTCTGTGGAAGATCAAAATGGTAATGTAACAGAAAGATCTTTTACTGTGCAAGTATATCAAGCTGGTGATAGTGAGTATACAGATAAAGTACAAAAAGCTACTCCTTCTGTTAGTCTTACTTTGTCTAAAGACTATATTGATGCCAATGCTGATCTAGTCTTTGATAAACCTACTGCAAAAGATAGTTATGATGCAAGAGTAAAACTAGAAACTTACTATTTGCTTAACGATGATCCAACACAAAGAGAACTAACAGTCAATACAGATGGACAATATGTGATCGAAAAAGATGTTTTAGCAACAGCTAGAAAAGTAACTGTAGTTGTGAATGCTACCAACGATCAAGGCAATACCAAGACTGTAAAACGTGTCATCAATGTGCTTAATGGTCAAAATGCAGGCAATGAATTAGGATTTGATCTAACTACAGCTAATTCTTATCTTGATAATTTGTATACTTTAAACAATACTACAGAAAGTGATGGAATTGATCAAGGTCAAAACGTAAAACTTCCAGCAATGACTGTAGAAGATACTCTTGGCAACAACTTAAGTTTAGAGATTGTTGTAAGAGATAAAAACAACAATATCACAACTGTATTCAATGGATATAGTGCTTCTTCTAATGATGGCGTGACAAAAGTAACAATGCTAGAAGGCGCTTACTTTAAGGCAACGTATGCAGGGGAGTATACTATTACTTATATTGCAAAAAATAATGGTAATTATTTGGCAAAATCTTACAAAGTAACTATCAATAATACACAATTACCAGAATTGGTACTTTCCAATATTGATAGTTTAAGTACAAGTATTCAAGTCAACCAAGCTTACTATCCAGAAAAAGCAAGACTTAGTGAAGATGGGGTAGATATTCCATTAAAGGGAGAAGATGATTCTTCACAAGCTACAACATCTTGGGCTATCTATCAAGCTCAAAAACCAGAATATTTGACCAGTTTAGCTAACTATGTACAAGAAGTTTATGGAACTAGTAGCAATCTAGATCAATATCAAGCTGAATATGATCAAGCAGTATCTAATTGGGAACAAGCTAATAAGGTACTAACTTATACTTTGATCATGGGTGAAGATGGAACTCCTGCTGGATTCATTCCAAAAGAGTCAGGGGTATACTATATTGAATACACTGGACAACGTAGTGCAGATAGTGAAAAAGTAACAAAGATTGTCAGTGTCAAAGCAGAAGACAAATCTGTTCCAACTATTACATTAGATAGTGGATATCAAGAATACTACAATGCTTTTAAAGCTGATGATGAAAAAGACACTATGAAGATCGAACTTCCTGGATTCACAGTTACCGATCCATACGAACAAGATTATGATTCTTTGGTAGCTTCTAAAAAAGTAACAGTTGTCAATTCTGATGGAGACAATTTTGAAGTCACACAAGCAGAAGATGGTAGTTATTATTTCTTCGCAACAAAAGATGATAGTTATACCGTCTCTTACAATGCAAAGGATACCAATGGTAATGCTGCAGAAACTGTAAAACTTACAATTTATATTGGGGATTATGAAGATCCAACTTTGACTTTTACAGATACAAAAACACAAGAAAAATACATTCCAAGCACTGTAAAACTTAACGAAAAATTCACATTAGATACAGCAGATTTGGTACAATTCTTGTATGATAATCGAACAGATGCAGAAAATATCAAAGTAACTGCAGTCTTGAGAAATAGCAGTAATACCTCTTTGACAAACGAATTAGAAAGTGAAAATAGTGCTTCCGATGTTACTGTGAAGAACAAATATAGTTATACACTAGATAAAGTAGGAACTTATACACTTACGTTAACAGTTAAAGATGAAGTGGGCAATAGCAAACAATACACCTATACCATCAACTGTACAGAAGATACAGAAGGCAATGTGAATGTCGTAGGTACTGTAGTAGGTACAGTCTTAATCGTTCTATCTTTAGGACTACTTGCAGGTGTCATTATTTACTTTGCAGTCACTGGTAAAAAAGGTAAAAAATCTTCAAAAAAATCTAAAACATCAAAAAAATAATGATGCATAAAAAATGGGAGTAATCCCATTTTTTTGTCGTTATGTCGTCTTTTTGTTTTGTCTTGGTATCAAAACTATATTCGTATTATGCAAACAAAAAAATATGGCTATATTGATAGTAAAATCATATATTGCATAGTAGTATAAAAGCAAGAAAAATCTGCAAAATAAAATATTTAAAATCAAAAAACTTAAAAATAAATTACGATAATTGTAGGTTGTCAGTTGCCTTTTTATATTGATTTTGATAAAATACAAAATATAGGGTAGAATTATGTTAGATAAACAAACAGCAAGTTTTTTAAAAACCATCGTAAATCTTTGTGGAGATAATGGGTACAAAGTAATTGAAATTGAAGATCTATTACAGACATTACCTAAAAAATATGCTTTTGATCAAGAAAGTATCAATCAGTGTATGGATTATCTACATGAAAGAAATTTTATCGATGTGAAATACAAAGAAGGTGATATTTATTGTTTGGCTGTTTTGCCAAAATCTAGATTGTATTTTGAAAATGAAGTTGAACAATACAAAGTATCACGTAATTTTAGAAAATTATTCATTGCTTCGATGATATGTAGTGGATTATCTGCTTTTTTAGGAGCAATGATAGCAATTTTATGTTTTAGGTAGGGATCATTATGTTGTCTAAAAAAGAACATGCCGTGATGGAATATCTGTTTGGAGAGTGTGTTGACAAAGAATCGACACTGATTAGCCCACAACAGATTACCACAGCACTTATGCCAAAGTATGAATTAAATTCCATAGAAATAGATCAAATTATCAATGCACTTGTACTTGATGATTATATTGAGGCAGTGACGAGCGATAATAAAGGAAGAATGGTGTATTGTGTCAAATTAAAACAAAAAGGAGAATCTTATCTAAGAGAAAGAACCTCTGCTAAAAAAACTGCTACAGTCCTGATTGTAAGAACAGTTTTACTTGCAATTCTATCTTTTATTGTGGGTGTCATATTAAAAGCAATTTTTGGTGGTTAAAATGTTGGGAGTACCAACATTTTTTTATGGCAATACCAAACACATAAGGTATGGTATATTGTAGGGTATGACTCCTAAAAAATGATAGACAAAAATAGAGAAAGAAGAGAAAAGAAAAATATCTTTATTTTTCTTCAAAATGTGGTATAATGATAGTATGGAAAGATTTGAATTAGTAAGCAAATATCAGCCAACAGGAGATCAACCTCAGGCTATTGAAAAATTGGTAGAAGGGATTGAAGATGGACTTCGTGGACAAACACTGCTGGGTGTTACGGGAAGTGGTAAAACATTTACCATGGCCAATGTTATTGCAAGAGTCAATAGACCAACCCTTGTCCTTGCCCATAATAAAACACTTGCTGCACAGTTGTGTAATGAGTTTCGAGAATTTTTTCCAAATAATCGTGTAGAATATTTTGTGTCTTATTATGATTATTACCAGCCAGAAGCCTATATTGTGAGTTCTGATACGTACATTGATAAAGATATGAGTATCAATGAAGAAATAGACAAATTGAGACATTCTGCAACTTGTTCACTTTTTGAAAGAAGAGATGTTATCGTGGTGGCAAGTGTCAGTTGTATCTATGGATTAGGAGCACCAGAAACATATTCTTCTATGTGTTTGTCTTTAAGACCAAATGATAAAATGTCAAAACAAGATGTTATAAAACGTCTTGTATCTTTACAATATCAAAGGAATGATGTTGATTTTCAAAGAAGTACCTTTCGATCTAAAGGAGATATTCTGGATATTATTCCAGCCAACCGTAGCGAAGTAGCTCTTCGTATTGAATTTTTTGGCGATGAAATAGACCAAATTAGTGAAATAGATGTTTTAACAGGGAAAAGATTGTCTACACTTTCTCATGCGTTTATTTTGCCTGCCACACACTATGCTGTGGGAAAAGCACAAATGGAAAAAGCTTTTGCTCAAATTGAACAAGATTGTCTAGATAGAGTAAAAGAATTCGAGGAACAAGGCAAATATATTGAAGCAGAACGTATCAAACAAAGAGTATATTATGATCTAGAAATGATGAAAGAAGTAGGGTACTGCAGTGGAATTGAGAATTATTCTAGATATTTTGATGGTAGACAACCGGGCGAAGCTCCATATACGTTGCTAGATTATTTTCCAAAAGATTTTATTATGTTTATTGATGAAAGCCACATGACTATTCCACAAGTACGAGGTATGTTTGCTGGAGACTTTGCACGTAAAAAGAATCTAGTAGAGTATGGTTTTAGATTGCCTGCCGCTTATGATAATAGGCCACTCAACTTTGAAGAATTCGAGGCTAGAATCCCACAAGTAGTATTCGTATCAGCTACACCAGCAAAATATGAACTAGAACATAGTGATCAAGTGGTAGAACAGATCATTAGACCAACAGGACTATTAGATCCTACCATTGAAGTACGTCCAATCGATGGCCAAATTGATGATTTAATTGGAGAAATTCACACTGTTTTGCATACCAATGGCAAAGTATTAGTAACTACACTTACGAAAAAAATGGCAGAAAGTCTAACCAGCTTTTTGACCGAACATGGTATTAGGGTTAGATACTTGCATAGCGATATTGATACTTTAGAGCGTGTAGATATTATCAACGATTTGCGTTTAGACAAATTCGATGTACTCATTGGCATCAATCTTTTACGAGAAGGATTGGATATACCAGAAGTAAAATTGGTTGCAATTCTAGATGCAGACAAAGAAGGTTTCTTACGAAGCGAATGGGCATTGATCCAAACTATTGGTAGAGCGGCTCGTAATGCTGAAGCCAGAGTCATTCTGTATGCAAACCATATTACAGAAAGTATGGAAAAAGCAATTACAGAAACAAAAAGACGTCGTACTATTCAACAGCAATACAATCTAGAGCATGGCATTACACCAAAAACCATCATAAAACCTGTAAAAAATACATTGCAGATTAGTAAGAAAGAAAGTAAAAAACAATATAAAAACAACAAAGAATTACAAGAAGAAATAGAAAAGATTCAAAGTCTAATGAAACTTGCTGCCGATCGATTGGATTTTGAAACAGCTATACAGCTTAGAGAAGAATTAGCAGAATTAAAAAAGAGTAGGAAAAAGTAATATGGTAAAAGATATAGTAATCAAAGGAGCACGAGAAAACAATCTTAAAAATATAGATGTTGTGATCCCTAGGAACAAATTAGTAGTACTGACGGGTGTGAGTGGTAGTGGAAAGAGTACACTAGCATTCGATACCATTTTTGCAGAAGGACAAAGAAGATATATGGAATCCCTTAGTTCGTATGCAAGACAATTTTTAGGACAGATGCACAAACCTGATGTAGATAGTATTGAAGGTTTAAGTCCAAGCATTGCTATTGATCAAAAGACCACAAGCAACAATCCTAGAAGTACAGTAGGTACAGTGACAGAAATTTATGATTATTTGAGACTTTTGTATGCTCATATTGGCAAAGTATATTGTCCAAATTGTCATAAAGAAATTTCTACACAAACGATTGACAATATCATTGATCAAATCATGAATCTAGAAGAAGGTACAAAATTTAAAGTTTTAAGTCCTGTAATTAAAGGGAAAAAAGGAACTTTTGCTAAAGAACTAGAAGATTTTAAAAAAGATGGGTATGTACGTGTGACAATAGATGGAGAAGAGTATCTTTTAGAAGAGGAAATCCATCTAGAAAAAAATATTAAACACACCATTTCTATTGTGGTCGACAGACTTGTGATGCGTCCTGATATACGTTCTAGACTAACGGAGAGTGTAGAGACAGCATTAAAGGAAAGTAAGGGCTTAGTTCTTATTACTCATGATGATCAAGAAGATATCTATTCTATCAATCATGCTTGTCCAACTTGTGGGTATTCTATGGAAGAAGTTGCTCCAAGAATTTTTAGTTTTAACAATCCTTATGGCGCTTGTCCAGAATGTAGTGGACTTGGATTTCGCCAATGTATTGCAAGAGATAAAATTGTAAAAGATCCAACACAACCTGTTAAAAAAGCATTGAATATTACCGGGTGGACCTATGATTCGGGTATGGCTAAGATGTTTTATAAAGCAGTAGCAGAGTATTTTGGCCAAGATTTAAAAACACCTTTTCAAGATCTGCCTAGTGCTATGCAAGATATGATTTTGTACGGAACAAAGGGAGAAAAAATACCTTGTTATATGAGTTGGCTTAAAAAACAAGGGGAAGTTGCCTTTGAAGGAATTGTACCAAATCTAGAAAAAAGATATAAAGAAACCACAAGTGAATATATCAAAAATGAAATTGGGAAAATGATGGTAGAAGTCCCTTGCAATACTTGTCATGGGAAAAGACTAAAACAATCTTCCTTAAATGTCAAAATTGGTGGGTTAGATATTATTGAACTGACGGATTTGTCCGTTGCTAAAATTCACGAGTTTTTAAACAAATTAAAACTAACACAGACACAACAAAAAATTGCAGAACCAATTCTAAAAGAAATAAAATCAAGACTCAATTTTTTGATCAATGTGGGATTAGAGTATTTGACACTATCAAGAATGGCAGGGACATTGAGTGGTGGAGAGTCACAGAGAATCCGTCTTGCTACACAAATTGGTAGTGGACTGACAGGTGTTATGTATATTCTAGATGAACCTAGTATTGGGTTGCATCAAAGAGATAATGACAAATTGCTAGCAACTCTAACGCAATTACGAGATTTGGGTAATACGGTCATTGTGGTAGAACATGATGAAGACACTATGCGTTGTGCCGATCATATTATTGATATTGGTCCATTTGCTGGAAAATTTGGAGGCGAGATTGTCGCAACAGGTACTGCAGAAGAATTGATGAAGAATCCACATAGTTTGACAGGAAAATATTTAAGTGGTGAATTGAAGATCGCAGTACCACCAATACGCCGAACACCAACAGGATTCTTAAGCATTGTGGGAGCAAAACAGAACAATTTGAAAAATATTAGAGTAGATATTCCTACTGGTGTGATGACTTGTATTACTGGGGTAAGTGGAAGTGGAAAGAGTAGTTTGATCAATGAAATCTTATATCCAGCTGCCGCAAATTATTTCAATGGATCCAACTTACAAGAAGGAAAATATAAAGAAATTATTGGGCTAGACAAATTCGATAAAGTGATCAATATTGATCAAAGTCCAATAGGAAGGACTCCACGAAGCAATCCGGCTACTTATACAGGACTATTCACAGATATTAGAGAACTATTCGCAAGTACAGAAGGAGCAAAAGAAAGAGGCTATACAGCTAGTAGATTTAGTTTTAATATCAGTGGGGGTAGATGTGAACACTGTGGTGGTGCAGGGATCAATACCATTGAAATGTTCTTTTTGCCAGATGTCTATGTCCCTTGTGAAGTTTGTGGGGGAAAAAGATACAATCGTGAAACCTTGGAAGTAAAATATAAAGGCAAGTCAATATTTGATGTGTTAGATATGACGATTGGAGAAGCATACGACTTTTTTGAAAGTTTGCCAAGACTTAGGAACAAATTAAAAACAATGGTAGATGTAGGACTTGGATACATTAAGTTGGGACAACCGGCCACAGAGCTTAGTGGTGGCGAAGCACAAAGAGTAAAACTTGCTACAGAATTATCAAAACGTAGTACAGGTAAAACACTGTATATTCTAGATGAACCAACGACTGGACTGCATATGTATGATGTGGACAAACTTATTCATATTCTCAATCAATTAGTCGGCAAAGGGAATACCGTTGTTGTCATAGAACACAATCTAGATGTGATCAAAGTTGCTGATTATATTATTGATTTGGGACCAGAAGGGGGAGAAAAAGGAGGCACGATGATTGCACACGGTACTCCAGAAGAGGTGGCAGACTGCAAAGAAAGTTATACGGGAAAATATCTTAAAAAATGGTTAGCTAAAAAATAAGACTTATCACTGATACAATACAAGCATAACTTATTAAAAAAATAAAAGGTAGAGAACTCTATCTTTTATTTTTTTATGAATATTTTGAAAATGAACCTAAGTAAGAAAAGGTATGATAAGCCATACCGTACCTTTTGGAAATAAGATCAAAAATTCATTATGATAGACAATTTTATCACTAGTAAAAATGAGTCAATATAAAAATAAAAATCTTAAATATTTTGGTATTAAAAAAGACTATTTGTTTACCATCACATGATATATCTTATACGTAAGAACATAAAAACCTAGTATGTATACCAGTTTAGTAAAAATATTTTAGTATCATAGAATATTATCATAATTAAAACACATAACAGAACGTAATTCGTGCACTGTTTCTACAAGTACATTCATTTCGACAAGAGCATTCTCATAGTCATTTTGTGCAATATAAGTTTGCACTCTATTCATTGTGTCACAAACATTTTTTAAATCCTTATGATTGAACATAAGATTCAAATTTTTTTCTCTCTTTTCCCAATAAGCTTTTTCTTGATTCACATACTCTACTAGAACGGTAAGATCGTCTTGGTGGAGTGTAATTTCGGTTTGCAACTGATCGACAGCTTTTTCCATGTGATCTAGGAACATATTGACAGCAATGATTTCATAAGTCCCGAGAGTGACTAAAAATACCAATATCACAATAAGAGCAATTCTTCTAGTCATAAGCACCTACCAATGTCTTTTGCCATTATATTCTATTTTGTGGGTAATGAATTTTCCTATTTTTGGTTTTATATACATACACCCTTGTTGATCAATCGTAACTAACACAATTTCTTTGATATTAGAAAATCCTAGAGATTGTAATTCTTGTTTTAAGAATTGTTCGCTAATTTGGGCCATATTGAGATTGCTTTCATCAATTTTGCCTTCTGTCAACACAATAATAGGCAAACTAGATTCTTCTTTTTTTAGATGCATATCTTGTGGTGTTAAAGGGGAGTAGGCTGATCTAGGCATGACACTTAAGGAACCATTGGTCTGCATGATGGCATATAAAACTTCTTCTATATGAAAATAGCCTGACGTTCGTAAGGATTCCATAAGGTCATTGAAGGTCATATTGAGCAGTTGTAGAGCAGTATAATCAATACCATCAGGGGTAATGACGATGACAGGTTTTCCATTTAAAATTTTTCGCAAATATTTGCTTTTTCGACTTAAGAAAGAAAAGAAAAAATGTAGTAAAGCAAGTGTACAAATAGGAATAATACCATGAAGCAAAGGCAGTGCTGTGTCAGACATAGGAATAGTAGCCAAATCAGCGATAATCATCGTGATGACGAATTCATACGGTTGCATTTCGCCTAACTGCCTTTTGCCCATAACTCTTAATAAAAATAATACAATGCAGTATATAATGATACTACGAACAATAATTGTGTATGTCATGGGTATACTATAGACAATTATCAAAACAATTATACAAAAAAACAACCTAAATAAACTAGGCTGTTTTTTTCTTGATTAAACTTTTTTTAATATACTCAACATCTAATTGCCCAAAACAAATAGCAAGCATAATATAACTGATGGCACATACCATGCCTACTAGTATAATAGTAATTACAGTAGGGAATAGGTATAGACAAAGGGAATTGATAAGTTTTGCACAAATAGTGACAATACACACTATACCACTTTGGTAAAGAATAGGTTTTAGAATTGGAATAGAAAAATGAAGTAGTTTATTGAGTTTGCGAAGATTCAGTACGCAAGTAAGGATTTGACTAATTCCCATAGCATAAATAATAGCTTCTACACCACAGTATTGTGGCAAAATATAAATTAAAGCAATAGATACGATGGTAGAAATCATGAAATATTGAAACGTTTTTATTTCTTGTCCCATAGAATTGAGCATAGAAGTAGTAAGCATACTAATTCCCATTGGAACAAGTAAGAAACATGCGTGGGTTAAGTACACACCTGCTTGCATATTATCAAAAATCAAACTGCATAATGATGTACCTAAACTTAAAAAAACAGGAATACAAATCATAGAACAAAAAATAGTAAAATGTAAAGCACTAGAAATTTGTTTTGTCAGGGCCAAATTATTTTCTTTTTCATGTAAAATGGTAATTTGGGGAATCAGTGCCATGGCTAGCGAACCAATAATGGTACTAGGGATACTGAGCAAGGACATGGTCATACCCATATAGATACCAAGTTGAGCAAGACTTTGTTGTTTTGTATATCCATTCGCCATGAGCCTAGATGGAAGCAACATATTCATGATAGGTGGCAACAGGCTACCAGCTGTTTTGACAGAGGTGATAGGAATACTAGATTTTAAAATAGGGGAGTACTCTTTTGTTGGTTTTGACAGTCGTCCACCGCAACGATAGAATAAATAAATTCCAAATATAGTACTTAAGACACAGGCAATAGACAAACTCATACTAGGGATATAGGCATGAACCATTGTGTTGGTGGTAAAAAATAAGGCTACAAAAGTAAGAATACGAATGATTTGTTCTACGATTTCGACAATGCTTACAGACACATATTTTTCCAGTCCCCACAAATAGCCGCGAAATGTAGAATATAAGGCACTAAATACGACAGCAGGCAAAGAAAGAGATACCATTTGGTAGACAATATTGTCTTCAAATATTGGGAAAAGTCGTTTTGCAAATATGACAAGAAAAATCAGTACAATAGATATGCTCGTGGTAAGAATGATACTACAGGAGAGAGATTTCCAAAGCTTGTCTTTTTTGTGTTGTGTGGTATAGGAAGCAGTTAATTTTGAAATAGTAAGAGGAAACCCACTACTAACCATGGTAGACATCACCATAAAAATAGATAAACTGATGGTGTACATACCTAATATTTCTGTAGAAATAGACCTAGATAAAATAATTTTGAATATAAAACTTAATAATCTAGTTAAGACAGAAAAAAAACTTAAGATGGCAACAGATTTTAATAATTTGTTCATGGAAAAATCCTCCTATTATTTATATATACTCTATAGAAGAAATTTTTTAGAACAGAATTTCAAGCAACATAGCACAATTTGGAACGTAAAGACATATATAAAGAATAACATAGGGGAGTCAGGAATATGGAAATAGTATCAATACAAAAAAATGGGACAATGACAAAAAAAGAAAATAACCATAAGATATTTTTAATAGAAAATCATAAAAAAGATTTTTTATATCACATACAAAATGGAGATAGCATAGAAAGTTTGAAAAAACAATTTGGAGACAGAAACTTTGGGTATGTTTATGAAGGAAAATCGGTATATATACCAGAAACTCTTGCTACCTATTATGTTGTAAGGCCTTTAGATACACTAACAAAAATATGTCAAAAATATCAAATCAGTATGCAAGAAATCGTAACGCTGAATCATCTCAAAACCACAAAACTTTTTGTGGGACAAAAATTATTGTTGCCGTAAAATGTTATCTTTATTTTTGAATGTTGTTTTGTTAAAAAACGAATATAAAAAATATGCTACATAGTAAAACATATTTTGAAAATATACTTAAAATAAATTGGGGAATAAAACTAAAAAAATAGGGGAAAGACAAACAAAAAAGCACTACAAATCATAGTGCTTTTTTCTTATTTTATTTTTTTGTTGTAGAAGAATCATCTTTTCCTTTGCTTTGTGTTTTAGTCTTTTTTTCAACTGGTTGATCATTATCTTCTTTTTCATGATCTGCAGTCGTAGTTGATTGCGTGTCAGTTGTGTCTTCTTTATTGGTTAGTAGAGTGTTTTTTGCTTTTTGACGTTCTAATTTTTTACGTTGTTTGTATTTACGTTTTTCTGCAACATAAAGCAATTTTTCTTGTTTTTCTTGTTCTTTTGCTTTACGATATTCACTCCACATCTCTTCTTCTTCACGAGCAATGGCTTCGATTTCTAATTCTACTTGTTGGATTTCTTGTTCAATAAGCAATTTTCTTTCTAAATGTTTTTTAAGTTGTGCATCACGTTTTTGTGTTAACAAAGCAGTCTTTTCATCTTTGATTTCCATCTTTTTACTTAAGATTTCTTCACGATCTTGCAATTTGCGTACATATTTTGCAAATTGTTTTTCTGCTTTTGCTCTATCTTCTTCATTATCTAAAGATTTTAATTTTTCTTTATACTCTTTGACAAGATCTTGATGTTGTTCTTGTAGACTTTCTTTTTCTACTCTAAAGGATTCGATCAAACGAGTATGTTCTTCTCGTGATTGGTTAGTAAGAAGATCAAATTCTTTCTTTAATTGTTCAATTTCTTGATCAATAGATAAAAGTTCGGTATTGAGATCTTCAATAATAGTTTTTCTTAAGTTGATACGTTCTTGCTTATTCATTTGCAATTCAATCGTTTTTCTTCTGTCATACGTTGTCTGTACTTTTGGTTTTCTATGCAACTTCATTCTTCTAAGAAGTGTACCGATCAGGGCAATTAACACTGCTAGGGCAAGAAGGACTGATGGGATCACAAGATCTAGACGCATATCATTATTGCCAGTATTCGTTGTATCAGTAGTATCTTCTGTGTCATCTTTGGCTTCAGCAGTATTAACTACAATATTATAATTGGAGTCTAGATTGTTTGTTTCACTTTCAAAGGTATCTTGATCAGCGATAGTTTCTAATTCAATAGATTGGACATACACATTCCCGTAGGTTAGGGCATGTTCACTACCCATTGCAATGCTTAAGGTAGAACTTGTTGTATCTTTTGTAGCAACATAGAATGTATATGTTTTGTATCCGTTGCCAATTTCGTTTTGTGTATTGATCGCTTCAAATGTACCAATATCACTTAAGGTCACATAGATGCCATAAGGATAGGCATTGTGATCTTCATCATATTCTGTTAGGCCTTCTAATTGACCCAATCCTTCTGTACGCAATGTAATAGATAATTTGTAGAAAGAACCAGAAGAAAAAGAATATGCATTGTCATACGTGTATGTGGCATAGACATCACGATTGGCTTCGATGGCTAATACATTTTCATCATTTTTCTTGGTGACTCCTGCTTGTATAGTTGCTTCTTCAGGATCTTCTTCTACTTTAAGTGTCCAATCGAATGGATCATAATATCCATCAGATATAGTATCATTTTGGACATAGTTGTCGAAGGTATTTTTTGTTTGGTCTACTTTGTATTTGTGTAAGTAGGTATCGTTGTTGTCATAGTCAAGATCAAGTTTTGTACTATCATCAAAAGTATTCAAATAGACATTATCGAAGAAAGCATATCCAGTCGTATTCTCTAAGGTAAGTTCAATGGTATATGTTGCAGATTCTCCTTGTGTAGATAGGTATAGAGCATAACTATCCCAAGTGCTTTCACTAGCAATACCACTATATTGATAAATTGTCTTTTCTCCAGATTTTACTTTTAAGGTGACGCCACTATCTTCTCCGTTGATGACACCTTGTGTCTGCACAAGAAAACTCATACGATAGAATTTTCCAGACTCCAAAGTAAATTCATCACTGGTATAAGTTTGTGTCATTTTGTTGGAACCATTTCCAATCATTAAGACTTTATTCTTTGTTGTATTGATGGTAGATACACTATCAGTAGGGGTAAGCCCCGGGTTGTTGATCGTGGTGAATCCTGGTTTTGTGGAAAGGTTGGTGACAGTAGATAAGAACAAATCTGATCTTGTAGCAATTACACCACTCATGGAATCTTCTAAATCAAAATCAGTATCTACTGTAGACAATGTCCAATTAGCAGGATCTAATGGACCAACATTACTCGTGGTATCATTATTGACAGAAGAGAAGTTTCCGTTAAGGATCGTGTCTGTGGCATTTTTATCTAGGTTTACGGTTTGGTATGTCCCTAATGGAGCATTATATTCGGTATAGGTGACTTGTTGCATGGTAATTTCATCAAACCAAACATATCCATTTGTTGGAGTTTCGCTTGTGCCTAGTAATAATTGAATTTTTAAAACAGAATTGTGATATGGATTGCCTTTGATATAAAAATTGTATTGTGTCCAATCACTAAAAGAATCATTCGTTGTAACAGAAGTAGCAACAGTTTGAGATACAACTAATGGTTCTCCTTCTGTAGCATTTTGTTCCACGATATTGATCGTTGCTCCTTGTTCGGTACCACAATTTGATTTTGCCCACACACTAAGACGATATACTTTATCTCTTTCTACATAAAAATCATCGCTTTCAATACCTTGTGTTGTACTTTCTGCATTGTACATCAATAGGGCAGTGGTATTTTGATCATTATTGTTAATGGTAAAAGGTTTTTCAATCCCTAATTGTTCCAAAGTCTTATCGTAATCGTTTTTGACTTCATAGACTTGACAGATGGTATTAGCTGAAGAGGTGGTATCTGTCAAAATTGGATTCCAACCAATAGAAAGATCTTTGGAAAAGTCTTGATTATCAAATAATGCTACTTCTTCATATTGTTCAAGATCAATATACAAAGTTTTATTAGAGGTGTCTTTGTTAGGATTGTTTTCAAATGCACTTTGACTATATCTTTTCATATTGATTTTGTTGTAGAAAATCGCATCAGTACTTGTTTCTGTTTCGCTACCTAACCATAGTTGTAGATTGACAGTTTCTGTTTTGTTGGCACCAGTAGCAACAAAGAAGGTATACGTATCCCAACTGGTATTGGTAATACGTATGGAGCTAGATTGATTCTCATTAGAAAGTCCATCAAGAACAATGGTACCAAAACCACCATTGTCACTGGTCACTTTTGCATAGACGGAGATTTCATAATAGGAATTGGCTTCCAATGTAAAATCTGCTGTTTTGTAACCATATTTGGTATTATTGTTCATACCATTGATCATAAGGTGATGAGAGATACCAGAATCTGTTGTGCTTGTTCCCAAATTCGTGTTCAAAATTTCTTGTTCGCTAAGACCATAGGTTTTTTGATAGTCTTCTATATCATTGGCTGTACAGTCAATGACACCGGCAATGAGTAGGTCAGTATTATTGCCAATATTATTGGGATCAATGGCTGTAAAATTACTTGGACTCCATACATCATCTACTCCAGAGCTTGCAAAATTGTAGTTGGAGCACATCTCACTTGATACATCTTCCCAAAGATAAGAATCAGCGTGTATTTCTGTTTGAAACCTTGGAAGATAAGAATATCCAACAAATGCGCTGGCAAAAAGACCGGTTGCTAGACTTGTGCTAACAAGAGTTTTGTTAAGTTGTTTTAGTTTTGCGTATTTTATCATAAATGCCACCTTTTCTTTTTATTCATTGTTCTTTATTTGATTGGATCATGATAGCAGATATATGGGTATCAAAATATCATAATGATCAAACAAATTTCTTTTACATATCATAACAAAATAATTATATAGTATTTTCATAGATTTGGCAAACAAAACACAGTAGTTTCACGTTTTTTCTTGATACATATTGATTCCTCTACTTCATTGCAAATTGGTAAATAATGGTATTTTGTTTAGTATACAACAAAATAAAAGAAGTATACATTTTTTTAAAATGGCAACTATTGAGGTATGATAACATTGGAAAACACAAAACAAAAAGAGAAAAAAACATGGTATAGTAGCCATTGGTTTGCTGTCATTCTTGGTGCATTGATTGGATTCGTCAATGGGTTTTGGGGAGGTGGAGGTGGTATGCTGTGTGTGCCAGCACTCGCATGGCTTTCCAAATTGCCAGATAAAAAAGCGCATGCAACTACTATTTTTGTCATGCTACCACTTTGTCTAGCCAGTTTTATTATTTATTACGTAAAAGGATTTGTGACATTTGATACGAATATGTGGGTGATTACAGCAGGGTTTGTAGCAGGAGGAGTTCTGGGAGCCATCTGTTTAAAGAAAATCAACAATACCATTTTGCAGTTTGTATTTGCTTTGGTCATTATTGCAGGAGGAATACGTTTGGTCATGTAGCAAAAAAGTGAAGTTTAGTAGAGGGGTATATGAAATATATTTGGGTTTTGATTGCCAGCATTAGTAGTGGGGTTGTGGCTGGTATGGGAATGGGAGGAGGAACAGTACTAATTCCTGTTTTGACTATCTTTTTTGGAACACAACAACAAATAGCACAGGGTATCAATTTGTTTGCTTTTTTACCTACGGCGTTTGTTTCTTTACTGATTCATATCAAAAACAAGCTTGTAGATTTTAAAAAAGGACTAGCTGTTGTTTTAAGTGGGGTGGTCTTTAGTGTCATTGGTTCTTTACTTGCAACGAAACTAAATAATCATATTTTGCGAGTCTTATTTGGTGTATTTTTACTACTCATTGGTGTCTTTCAAATCAGCACGATGGTATATCAAAAATACAAGCAAAAAAAAGAAAAAATACAATTACAATCTTATCATATTGTAATCGGTACTCATCATGATTTGACAAAAAAATAACGATACTATGCAAGTAGTAAAAATAGTGAAAATATAGGATAAAATATGGAATTGCATAGTAGAGGTTTAGGCAAATACAGAAAGTAAAAATTATGAAGATGAATTTTAATTGATAAATAAAATTAAAGATACGCGATTTTAGAAGTTTTAGGGGAAATTGATGCTATTTTAGTGTACAATTTCCTTTTATTTTGTTATAATACCATGGATACCAATGTGACGGTATCTAAAAAAAGGAGTACATTTATGGTTAAACAAGATGCTTGTATTGGTTGTGGATCTTGTGTGCGTAATTGTCCAGTAGGGGCAATCCGTTTGGAAAACGGAAAAGCTGTCATTGATCCAAAAAAATGCATAAAATGTGGAACTTGTGAAAGTATTTGTCCAATGAATGCAATAGAAATCAATTATTAAGAAAAATTTTAGTTTTAGTATGTACAAATGGTTTTTTTTGTGCTATACTTTTTAATAAACACGAAAGGAGATTACATTGGAAAAAATTGCTCTCATTGTACTGCGTACAAATTGTATAGAATTATATTTAGCAGATATGGTCAAGAACAAAAGTTATGTACCATATAATCAACTTCACATGCCAATTGATGTGTATCAAGGAATTCCTAAAGAAGAGATTATCAAACCTTTGATTGTAAAGGAAGTCGTGGATATCTTGATGCATTTTAAGAAAATTATTGATAGCCAAAATATTACAGAAGTGGTAGCTATTGCTGATGAATTCGTAAGATTTGCTAAGAATAGTAATGGCTTTTTGAACGAAATTTTTTCAAAGACTGGTTTTGAATTTAAAGTTTTGACTAGCGAAGAAAAAGCAAGTTATGTTTATACTGCAGTCATCAATACTTTCAATAGACCAAAAGGAGTCATTATCAACATTGGTACAACTTCTACTGAAATTGTCTATTACAACCGTAGAAATATTTTAGATACCATTTGTTTGCCATACGGAAGTAGGAATATATTAGATCAATTTGACCATTTGACTGATCAAAACCTTGTGGCTGAACATATACAAAAATTGATCACAGAAAAACTAGGAGAAAAGACATTCCTTGGTTCTTTAGAAGATGAATTCGATGTAGTATGTGCTGGACAAACCTCTAGAGATTTGGGTGTAGTGAGCAGAAAAGCGAAAAAGTACCCATTAGAAGTGGAACACAATTATGAAATGTCAAAACAAGACCTTGAAAAAGTATATCAAGCACTTTCTGCAGTTGGGTTTAGCACAACATCAAAAGTAAAAGGTGTAAGTCTAGAAAATACCTCCATTTTGTATTCTGGGGCTTGTATAGCTAGAGCTATTATGAGTCTATGCAATAAAGACAACTTTTCTATTAGTAAATTTGGTGTAATTGATGGATATGTTCTTAATTATGCACTACCAATTACATTAGAAAAACCTATGACAGATAATTTGGGATATAGTTTGCAAGTTCTTAGTGATTATTACAATATACAACCAAATAATACCGAACAAGTATACAATCTCAGCATGATTATTTTTAAACAACTTAAAGTATTACATAAGCTACCAAGAACGTATGTGAGAGTATTGCGTACTGCTAGTTATCTATACAATTCTGGTAGAAGAATGAATTCTTTAGATATAGCACGTAATTCCTTCCATGTGATTTTAGGTAGTGATATTTATGGATTGACACATACAGAGTTAATTCTTGCTGCTTTTACGGCTATGATGGTAGAACCAGACAATTTTAATATGGCTGAATGGTTAAAATATAAAGATCTTGTCACAGAAGAAGATCTATTGGCTGTCAAAAAATTGGCTGTGATCTTAAAAATAGCTATGGCATTAGATGTAACAGCCTTTGGCTATATCAAAGATATTACATGTGATGTGCTAGGGGATAGCGTTATTATCAAAACTATTACAGAGAATGAAGAAGATATTAGTTTGGAATTAAAGTATGCAAAATTGTTTGCTGGTGATTTTAAAAAAGCCTTCCAAAAATCTTTAGAAATTTTATAAAAATATAGTTGCATATAAACCAAAATTATGTTATGATTTATATGCATATATGCCGATGTGGTGAAATTGGCAGACGCACTGGACTCAAAATCCAGCGAGGGCGACCTCGTGCCGGTTCGACTCCGGCCATCGGCACCAAAAAGAGAGCATTTGCTCTTTTTTTTAGCAAAAAATCAAGGTAAAAATAAAAAAAAGAGTGTTTTCCACTCTTTTTATTTTTATTGTCTTAAAGTTTTATAAAGAATTAGATTTATCTTCTTCTTTACTAATAGCATTGGTTTTTAATAATTGACCTTTATAGAAAGTTTCAAATTGTTTTCTTAAGTCTTCGTATTTTCTCGTACCCATAATAAATTGTGATAATTGGGATATATCTAGTGTTTTATTGGTATGATCGTTATAGAAAAATTCTTTAAAACTACGAGTGACATAATTAGCATC
The DNA here is from genome assembly GCA_944332185.1 of uncultured Clostridia bacterium. Classification (GTDB taxonomy): domain Bacteria; phylum Bacillota; class Clostridia; order Christensenellales; family UBA1242; genus CALVJJ01. Next base: position 40,216 of record CALVJJ010000005.1, on the reverse strand, counting down.
TTGCATATTTGGTTTTTGTTGAAAAGATACTAGATATTTATGAATTCTATCAATATTCCCATAGTATTCGTTTAGGACAGTTTTCATATATTCTTTATATTTGTTATCAATAGGAGGTAATTTTTTATCTCCTGCAATATATAAAGAATAATCTTGTAAGTATGAAAGATAGATTTGCATGATTTTATTCACATCTTTAGTTTTTACAATATCTACTGCTTGTTGTTGTAAAGAATGAAGTAATTGTTTCTTTTCTTCATTGGTTGGAATTGGAAGAATTCCAATACAGTCACGATCATCATTAAAGAAGACAAGATAACTGGAATTGTCCATGGTCAATTTTCTTAAATTATTACCATATTCTAAGCCAAATGCTTCTACCGTATTTTTATCATTTAATTTTGCAACAAATTTCATAATCCCACCTCTAAGTTATTCATAGTATAACACACAAAGGGTGTACTGTCAATGCTAATTTTTTTGAAATAAGAGGGTTTTTTTAGATAAAGTTTTTAGACAATGAATCAAATACATTAGATCAGTTTTGTGCGTAAAATAAGATAGACTGACACGTACTAATCCATTTTTTGTTGTTCCCAAATATTCATGTATTTTAGGAGCACAATGTAGACCTGATCGAACAGCTATATGTTTTTGATTGAGATAACTTGCAATTTCTGTGCTGGTATATCCCTTGATACAAAAGCTTATTACACCACTATTGGCATTGGTGGAATATACAATACAATTAGGAATTTTTGATAGGTGGGTAAGGGTATATTGTGTCAAGTTTGTTATTTTTTGATGAATATCATTCCATTTTCTTTCTACAAATTTCACCCCGGTAGCAAGGGCTATAATATTGACAATACTATCTGTCCCACTTTCTAAACCTTCAGGATAATCAGTTGGTTGGGTAAGGGAGATACTGTTGGTACCAGTTCCACCATATTTTAATGGTTTGATTTTGCAATCTTGAATAAGCAGTGCACCGCATTGTATGCTATGGAATCCTTTATGTCCAGCAACTGCCAGCATACTAATATGGTCTTTTTCCATGTTTAGTCTTTCATGACCACCACTTTGTGCTGTATCTACTAAAAATAATAAGTTGTGTTCATGACAAACTGCACCAATTTCATGGATAGGTTGTGTGTGTCCAGTTACGTTGCTCGTATGATTGACAACAACTAGGTAAGTATTGGGTTGTTTTGCTGACAAGATACGATCTGGAGTAATGATGCCATTGGCATTGGGTGTGACGAGGGTATAGGTGATGTGATAAGTCTTTTTCAAATATTCCAGTGTTCGTAGCACACTATTATGTTCATAAATAGTAGCAATAATATGTCCATGAGGTTGGACTGAACCTTGTAGCGCCAAATTCAATGCTTCGGTACAACTTGCAGTAAAGATGACATTGGTAAAATCTTTTAATCCAAAATGATTGGCTAAAGTCATTCTTGCTTCTAACACTTTTTCGCCTGCTAATAGACTTAACTTATGCCCACTTCTGCCAGGATTGGCAGCATATTTGTTAAGTGTTTTTTTGATGCTATGCTTGACGCAAAAAGGTTTTTGAAATGTACTGCTAGAATTATCTAAATAAATCATACTTACTCCTTTTGTCACAAATAGATGTCACTATATAATAGTATGTAGTAAATAGATAAATTGTTCTAAGGAGAAAACGATGAAAGAAATGCTAATTGTATTCGGGAATAGGACGCATACATTGACTTATCAAAAAATGTTAAAAAACATGGGCGTAAAATGTGAAGTAGTACCTACTCCTAGAGAACTTGGTGTTTCTTGTGGACTAAGTGTCAAAACAGATCTACTACAGTATGACAAGGCATTATATGTCTTAAAAAGGGGTAATTATAGTAGTTTTCAAAACTTTTACGAGATTCATTATGGGCAGACAAAAAAGTATAGTGTGTATCCTAGCCAAAAACCATTTTGGAGATAAGTTGTATAATTGCTAGACAATTTTGATAAAAACACTTTAAATCTCCTAACTTTTTTGCTATAATATACTACAAGAGTACAAGGATCATGATGAAACAAGATACAAAAGCAAAACAAGTGTTTTTACACTTACAACAAGTTATTCCTAATGCACAAAGTGAACTGCATTTTACTTCAGTATTTGAGTTGTTGATTGCTGTGATTTTATCAGCACAATGTACAGATAAAAGAGTCAATATGGTCACGAAAGATTTGTTTCAGCGTTGGGCAACTCCAGAAGATTTTGCTAGTTGTGATACGCAAGAACTAGAGCAAGCTATAAAACCATGTGGATTTTATCAAGTCAAAGCAAAACACATTCAAAATGCTTGTAAAATGATTGTGAGTCAATATGCTGGACAAGTTCCTTCTACGATGGAAGAATTGTTGACACTTGATGGTGTAGGAAGAAAAACAGCCAGTGTAGTGCTTGCTGTAGGATACCATATTCCTGCTATTGCAGTAGATACACATGTACAAAGAGTGAGTAATCGAATTGGTTTGTGTCATACTACTAATGTTGTAGACACCGAGAATGTTTTAAAACAACTGTATCCAAAACAGCAATGGGAACAATTACATCATCTGTTACTGTTACATGGTAGATATTGTTGTAAGGCTCGTAATCCACAATGTGCAACTTGTGTGTTGCAAAAGTTATGCGAATATAATCAAAATAAAAAATAAGAGGGTATTATGTTTTTAGATAAAGTCAAAATTGTATGTAAAGCCGGTAATGGTGGGAATGGTTGTGTCAGTTTCTTTAGAGATGCGAAAAACCCAAGTGGTGGCCCAGATGGTGGCGATGGTGGAAAAGGGGGAAATGTAGTCTTTAAGGTGGTCAACAATCTTACCAATTTAGCAGATTTTCGATACAAGAAAAAGTTTTTTGCAAAGAATGGACAAGATGGCAGTAAAAAACTACAAACGGGAAAAAGTGGAGAAGATGTCATTGTTGAAGTTCCGCAAGGAACAGTTGTTCGTAATCTAGCTACTGGTAAAGTAGTGGCAGATATGTATTATCCTAATCAAGAAGTAATCTTGCTAAAAGGTGGTAAAGGTGGTAGGGGAAATAAACATTTTTGTACTCCAACGAGACAAGCTCCACGATTCTCCGAAATGGGTGGGATTACCAAAGAATTTGAATTACTACTAGAATTAAAAACCATTGCTGATGTGGGCTTAATAGGTTTTCCAAATGTAGGGAAATCCACTATTTTATCTGTAGTATCTAATGCAAAACCAAAAATAGCCAATTATCATTTTACCACACTTGCTCCCAATATTGGTGTAGTGAAAGTATATGATACAAGTTTTGTGATGGCAGATATACCGGGACTCATTGAAGGGGCTAGTGAAGGATTAGGACTTGGACTAGATTTTTTAAAACATATTGAAAGGACAAGACTCCTTTTACACGTCATTGATATAGCTGGATCAGAAGGAAGAGATCCTTACCATGATTACTGTGTTATCAACCAAGAATTACAAAAATACAGTGATGATGTAAAGAATTTGCCTCAAATTATTGTTCTTAACAAAGTGGATTTGTTGGGAGAAAACCAAGAAGAAGTCATTGCAAAATTTAAAGAAAAAGTTGGAGATAGTCATGATATCTTTACACTCAGTGCTATTAGTTATCAAGGTTTTGATCCACTTTTAAAATGTATTGTTGCAAAACTTAATACCATTGCAAAAAGACAACCAGTTGAAATTGAAGAAACAGATATGGACAAACGAAATCACAAAGAATATCAAATTATTCGTCAAGCAGAACATTATTTTGAATTGCAAGGCGAACTCATTGATACCATTGCCTATGGTGTGATGATTGATGATATGAGTAGTTTTGCTTATTTCCAAAAAAGATTAAAAGATGAAGGCATTATTGATAAACTAAAAGAGATGGGAATGGTAGAAGGAGATACCGTCAAAGTGTGCGATATTGAATTCGAATATGTAGAATAGGAGGAAACATGTTACAACCAAAAGATAGAGCAAAATTAAGAGGCTTAGCAAGTACTGCTCCAGATCTAGTATATGTGGGACAAAACGGCGTGACAAACACGGTGATTGAACAAGTAAAAGACAATTTGTTGGCACATGAATTAGTAAAAATAAAGGTGCAAAAAGGGGCGATGGATACAGTGAAAGACATTGCTGATCAACTGATGAAGCAGACAGAAAGTGAAATCGTATGTGTGATTGGAAGTAAAATTGTTTTATACAAATATTCCAACAAATCAAAAATCCATCATGTATTATAATTCTATTGTGTGACAGACTTTTTAGGTAGGTAAAGGATCTGTAAAAACTATATATAGACATAAAAAATAGCACATTGGTGCTATTTTTTATATAAGAATAGGTGTTTATGGTTTTGTATCATTATATTTTTTATTACATAGAGCATATAAAGCCAGCAAAAATAAAAGAGTACTCATCACCATATAATAAATATTATACCGAATAAAAAGACTGCCAATCCCAAAAAATAAACCACTTAAAAAATAAGATTTTGCTTTCTCTTTTTTGCAAGCAGTAGATAAAATTTGCTTGATGGTAGTATGTTTTTCGGGTTGATAATATGTCGGTAATGTAGGCAATTTTTGTAGGTTGCATAGTAAAGTATAAATATCTTGATAGTGATAGAGTATAATAGTTTTATTGGCAATATGTTTGACAAAATCCAGAATAGTTTTGTCATACTGATAGCAAAAAATAGTGATTTTTTGTTGGGTATGGTGTTGATGTAGAATGAATAGTATATCGTTTGGTGTCACAGAAAAAGTATGAAAAGCATATTCGTAGTGATCACTTCCTTGTGCAAGTGGTTCACATATTTTGATAATTTCTTCATCAGAGCATAATAGTAAATTTTTTCCAAATTGCTCTACCTCATTTTCTTTTATTTTTAGTTGTCGATATTTTTTTGATTTTTTATTTTGTAATAGACTAATGAAAATCGTGAGTGTTATACTGATGAAGATAGCCAGTAGTAGACTTTGTATATATTGCCTTTGATAATACTGAATCCACATAAAAGATAAGAAAAAGAAAATAAAAAAGGTAAGTGTATGTCTAATAAGATTGGTAATATGTTTCATGATACTTCTCCTATGTAATCATGGACAAAATATAGGCTTATTATTCTTTTTACTTTACTTTTTTGATCATATTGGCTACAATAAATAATGTACAAAAACATAAGGGGTGTATATGGAAATCAATATCATAAAAGCAATTCAATCGATCAGCAATGCCTTTTTTGATACATTCTTTTTATTGTGTACTAGATTAGGAGAAGAAATTTTCTTTTTTGTATTGTTTTCTATATTTTACTGGTGTTATAGTAAAAAATCAGCTTTAAAGTTGAGTGTTTTTTACATGATTAGTGCAGGTGTGAATTTTGTTTTAAAGGCTTTAATTAGTAGGCCTAGACCTTATGTGGCAGATAGTTCTATTATCAATAAAAAACCTGCTTATGGCACAAGTTTTCCTAGTGGTCATAGTCAAAGTTATGCATTACTTGCTACGACAACGTCATTGGAAAATCACAAATATCATCATGGTTCAAAAAGTTTTCGAATTACCATTGACATCGTATTGATACTTGGTGGGTGTTTGGTGGCACTTAGTCGTATGTATTTGGGACAACATTATTTGACAGATACAATAGCTGGATTACTCATTGGCTTTGCAGTCGCATATCTTTGCGAAATGGTTTTTTTAAGCATAGAAAAGAAAATGTCTAAAAAAACTATTGTGATAATGCTTGTTTGTGGAGCCATATTTGGATTGCTTGCGATCCTTGTACTTGCATTGATGAAGGTGGATTCGGTGAGTGTGTATAAATATCTTTTGATTGCTATTTGTCTAATTGTTGGGTACTTTCTTGAAGATAGATATATTCACTATCAACCATCTACTCATGCTAAAAAATCTTTGATCAGAGCGGTTGTAGGTGTCTTTGTTCTGCTGGTTGTTTATATTCTAATCAAATGTTTGATTCCTAATGATTGGTCTACCTATTTGGTATGTGTGCTAGGTTCTTTTATGAGCACCATACTCTTACCATGGGTGTTTAAAATGTTGGATAAAGAAGGGAAAAATCATGATCATGTATGATATTATTGAGAAAAAAAGATATGGAAAAGAACTAACAAAAGAAGAAATATCTTTTGTCGTCAATGGGTATAATTTGGGTCAAATTACTGATGCTCAAATGAGTAGTTTTCTAATGGCTGTTACCATTCATTCTATGACAGATAAGGAAACATATTATTTGACAAAATGCATGAAAAACAGTGGAGAAACCATTGATTTGGGCATAAAAGCTGTGGATAAACATAGTACTGGTGGAGTTAGTGACACAACGACTTTGATTATTGCACCAATTCTTGCTTGTTTGAATGTAAAAGTAGCAAAAATGAGTGGTCGTTCGTTGGGGTTTACAGGAGGAACGATTGATAAGTTAGAAGTTTTTTCTGGGTATCAAGCTGATCTGGATGTCAAAGAATTTGAGAATATTTTGAAAGAGGTCGGGTGTAGTATTGTTAGTCAATCGGTAGAACTAGCACCAGCAGATAAAAAAATATATCAGTTACGAGATCAAACGGCTACAGTAGATAGTATACCGTTGATTGCAAGTTCTGTCATGAGTAAAAAACTTGCTAGTGGTGCATCTATTATTCTATTAGATGTAAAATATGGTAGCGGTGCTTTTATGAAGACAAAAAAAGATGCCATCACTCTTGCAAAACTGATGGTGAAGATTGGAAAAATGGACGGCAAAGAAGTATATGCTTTCGTAACCAATATGAATGTTCCACTTGATCGAGGAATTGGTTGTGTCGATGAAGTGCGATGTGCTCTGGATGTCTTGTCCGGTCGATCTACTTCAAAACTAGCTATTTTATCCAAAGCCATTGTGAAGTTTTTGTATGAAAAGTACACCAATGTGAAAGATAAAAATATTGGACAAAAAATCGAAGAAATTATGCAAAGTGGCATGGCAAAAGAAAAGTTAGCCGAAATGATTGAAAGACATGGAGGCAACAGTACATACGTCATGAAACCAGAACTGCTTCCAAAATCAAAATATACAGTAGAATTTGTAAGTAAGACCTCTGGGTATGTTCACCATATTGATGCTTATAAAATTGCAAAAGTGGTACAACATTTGAAGAATATGAATATTGCCAACGAGTTAAAACCAACGCAAGGGATTAGACTCAATGTAGAGATCAATAGTTATGTCAGACATGGACAAGTGCTTTGTTATATTCATACGAATAGTAAGAGTGGACTAGATAGTATGTTGCAGGAATTAGAGAGTGCATTTGAAATCAAAAAAACAAAAACAAAAGAGAAAAAATTGATTGAGAAGGTGATTGAATAATGGAAATCAAAATTACTGTTCGATCTGTCAAAGAAATGGAAAAGTTTGCAAAAAAATTTTATAAAACTTTACATGGTGGAGAAATTATTTTATTAAATGGTGATTTGGGAGCTGGAAAAACAACTTTCACAAAATATTTTTGTAAAGCAGGTAAAGTCAAAGAGGAAGTAACAAGTCCTACGTTTACCATCATGAGAGAATATCAAGGCAAACCTTTCCATATTATTCATTTTGACCTATATCGTATTGAACAAACTGAAGAAGTACAAGAATTTGGATTCGAAGACTATGTATATGCACCTAAAAAAAAAGATATTGTCTTGATCGAATGGCCATATAATTTGCCAGATTTTGTCTATCCAGATTGTTATGAATTACAAATCACAAAATTAGGAGAAACAGAAAGATTAGTGACTTTAACAAAAAGAGGAAATGTATGAATTATTTAATCATAGATACAACAAAAAAAATTGCTCATATTTTAGCAAAAATCAATAAATTGCCTTATAAAATTATGTTGGGTGAAAATGAAAAACATAGTGAAAATCTTTTGCCTGCTATAGATGAAATTTTGGCACAAGCCAATGTATCTTTACAAGATGTTGATTGTTTGGCTGTGGTGACTGGCCCGGGATCTTTTACAGGAATACGTGTGGGGTTAAGCACTGTCAAAGCATTTTGTTTTGGGCAAAACAAAAAAGTAGTAGCTTTTTCTATGTTCGATGTGGTAAAAGATAATATAGAGACTGGTATGATGTTGTTATCTTCTACGCATAGTACCTATTATATGGGGAAAATAGATCAACATAAAGTAGTAGAGGCAAAAGTAATTCAAAAGCAAGAAGCAAGTTTTCCATATTATGCATTGGAGGAAGAAAAACAAGATATGCCAAGTGATGTAATCCTTATTCATCATATCGATGATCTTATGATGCAATATGTTGAAAAAAGAATAAAGAACAAAGAATTTGATTCTATTATAGAAGTAGAACCATATTATTTACAATTATCACAAGCAGAAAGAGAGTGGAATAAAAAACAAGATGATAAAAGTAGCCAATAATCAAGATGTAGAGTCTATTTTTCAATTGCAACAACAAGCTTTTACACATGAAAAATGGACTAAAGAAGTCATTGCTGCAGATCTAGTAGATGATCAAAAAGTGTATTTTGTGTATGAAAAACAGGGAAAGATTGTGGGGTTTGTGAGCTTTTTACTAGCAGTAGAGACTGCTGATATTTTACAAATTGTAGTTGCTCCCAATTACCAACACCAAGGCATAGGACAATCACTTCTAAAATATGGTTTTGCATATCTTAAAGATCAAAAAATACAAAAAGTTTTTCTTGAAGTTAGACAACACAATTCTGCTCGAGAATTTTATCAAAAATTAGGTTTTGTTTATCTGAACACTCGAAAAAATTATTATGGTACAGAAGATGCTCTTGTGTATCAATATGTACTGAATTGACAACAATTTTATGTTTATATCATATCTATACTTATGTATAGATTTTTTTGTTTTGAGGTGTTTGTGTTATCTTATGAAATAAGAGGGAAAGGAAAAGAGGTCGTTGTGTTTTTACATGGTTGGGGTGGAGATAAAAAAAGTTTACAATCTTTGATACAGCCATTGGAAAACAATTTTTGTTGTATTGCTGTACAATTTCCCAAAATGATAGAAAGTGAGATCGGTAGACCGTATTCTATATTTTGTTATGCTAGTGAAGTTTTTACCTTACTATGTAAGTTCAATATTCAAAAAATTTCTATCGTGGCACATTCTTTTGGGGGAAGAGTAGCGATTTTGCTTGCTAGTGTTTTTCATATTCAAATTGATAAAATGGTTCTATTAGATATTGCTGGTCTAAAATATCATTTTTCTTTCAAAAAATGGTATTTAAAAACAAAATATCGTTGCTATCAAAAATTAGTTCAGTTACATCTCATGCATCCTTTAAGATTAAATAATTTTGGTAGTGATGATTATCAAGTTTTAAGTCCTTTTGAAAAAAAGAGTTTTGTGCGAGTGGTTACCTGTTATTTAGATAAGTATTTGAGTAAAATAAAATGTTCTGTGCTACTCATATGGGGAAAACAAGATAACATCACACCTTTGTATTTTGCAAAAAGAATACATAAAAAAATAAAAGACAGTGGGCTTATTGTATTTCCATATAGTGGTCATTTTTGTTATTTGGAAAACACAACACAATGTCAAAGAATTATAAAATCATTTTTTGGGGTGAAGGTATGAATACATTTTCATTTCATGCTACATGGGTGGTACTGTATGGAATAGTGTCCTGTATCAGTATTATTTTAGGGGTGATCTTGTCTCTTAGGTATATGCATGTATTACAGTTGGAAGGCTATCATTTTTTTGAAACCTATAATAATCAAAAAGTAAAATTGTATAAATATACAAAAAAATATTGGGTTCCAGCATTATTTTTTGGACTTTTATGTTTGTCTTTATGTTTGCTTTCTATTAAAAGTAGTGGGTGGATGATAGTGGCTTATGTCAGTAATTTGTTATGGTGCTTACTTCTTTGGAATGATGGATATCGTGAAATGACGACTCGGTATAAAATTCCTTTAAAATATACCAAAAGAATAAAACGGTTAATGGGAATTTTGTGCAGTATTAGTATTGTGTACTTTGTACTCTTTCTTGTCTTGGGATTGCAGTATTGGTCAAGAATTATCTTGGTGGGAATACCTTTATATGTCTTGTTGTTTCCTATTATTTTTTGTGTTGCGTATGGTGTGCACTTTGTTATAGAAAAAATCATTTTTCATTATTACTATACTAGATCTCAAAAAACCATTCAAAAGCAAAAGGCTTTAAAGGTAATAGGTATAACCGGAAGTTATGGAAAAACCAGTACAAAAAACATACTAGATACGTTACTAAAACAAAAATATAATGTACTAACCACAGAAAAAAGTTATAATACGCCAATGGGAATCTCTAAAACAGTTCTTCAAAAATTGAATGCCGAACATCAAATTTTTATTGCCGAAATGGGGGCTGATCACAAAGGAGATATTGCAACATTATGTCGTCAAGTTAGACCTAGTATTGGAATACTTACTTCGATTGGAAAAGCGCATTTAAAAACATTTGGTAGTGTTTATGAAATTATCCGTACTAAATATGCTTTAATTGAGAATATTCCAAAAGAAGGATATGCTGTCTTTAATGGAGATTGTGATTTGGAACTCAATTTGTTACATAAAACAATCATTCCAAAAGCTGTAGTTATTAGTGAGAATAGAAAGCATTTGATCGATGAAAATGCGTGTGATAATGTATGTTATTTAAAAAATGTTCAGTGCTTATCGACTGGAATAGAGATAGAGTGTTATACAAAAAATCACCAATATCATTTTTGTGTGCCGATCTTGGGAAAGCATCAAGCTACGAATATTGGACTCTGTATTCTGGTAGCAGAATATCTAGGGGTATCCTATAGTTTAATTGTAAAAGGACTGCAAGAAATACAAAGCGTGGAGCATAGATTAAGTGTAAAACCTTTTGGTGAAGGTTTTGTGCTTGATGATAGTTTTAATTGCAATATTGAGGGGGCAAAAAATGCTTTAGAAGTTTTACGTACTTTTCATGATTATGAAAAAGTGGTGATTACACCAGGTATCGTTGAGGCTGGAGAAGAAAGTTTTACACTAAATTGTACCATGGGAAATATGATTGCAAAAAATGCTGATACAATAGTAATTGTCAATGATATCAATAAAATAGCCATTACAAGAGGGGTTATTGACGCAAATACTCATATAAAAGTCATGTATGCTCATGATTTTGAAGAAGCAAAAAAATATATAAAACCAACAAAAAGTGTATATTTGTTACTCAATGATTTACCAGATCAATATCAATAAGGAGAAAGTATGAATAAACAACATATTGTACTATTTGGGGGCGATAGTTTTGAACATGAAATAAGTATTATTTCAGCCATTCAAGTCATGAATCAAATAGAACATTGTATTCCAGTATATATTGCTCTTGATGGGAATTGGTATACTGGGGAGAATTTAAAAAATATAAAAACCTATCAAAATCATGATTATGTTAAAAATAAAAAAGTGACAATTTTGCCTAATGATCAACGTTTGTATGTAAAAAAAAGGAAAAAATGGAAACCTTGGATTGAAATAGAAGATGTTGTTTGTGTCTTACATGGTGATGTGCTGGAAGGTGGAGCAGTGGCTGGTTTATTGGAATTAAACCATATTGCCTACACCTCCAGTTCTATCGTGGGTAGTAGTATTGTACAAAGCAAGGTAAAATCAGAATACGTTTTACAGGGTATGCATATAGATAGATTGCCATATTTTGCTATTCAAAAATCTACCTATTATGAAAATCCAACAAAAACAATAAAAAAGATATTACAAACATTGTCTTTCCCCATGATTATCAAACCTAGTATGTTAGGAAGTAGTATTGGTATTAAAGTTGTTTATGACCAACAACAATTAGAAAGTGCTGTGCAATTTTGCTTTCAGTATGATGAAGAATTGCTTGTGCAACAATATATTACCAATGCAAAAGAAATTAACATTGCTTTGTATCGGTATCAAAATGAAATATACCTATCACGTATGGAAGAACCTATAAAAAAAGAGAACATTTTGTCTTTTGCTGACAAATATCAACAAGGGGATAAAGAAGGTATGGCACAAGCGGTGCGTATTATGGATCCAGATCTAACAAAACAACAGAAAAAACAAATTGAATGGATTGCAAAAGAAGTATATGAAAAATTATCTTTATCAGGGGTGGTGAGAATTGATTTTTTACTAGATATAGATACAGAGAAAGTATATCTAAATGAAATCAATAATATTCCGGGATCATTAGCTTATTACTTATTTGATATTGAATTTGCAGAACTTATGAGAAGATTGCAAATAGAAGCACATTATAGGCAGCAAAATAGGTTACAAAAAAATGTACGTTTTGTAGTATTACAACAATATAAAAATGGAAAAATAGGGAAATTAACAAAATAATAAATATACATAACAAATTATAAATATGCAAAAAAGATTACTATAATAAAGTAATCTTTTTTGTTAAATTCTCTTTCATAAACCGGGTAGGAACAAATTGCATTAAAGATAGTAAAGTCATTTTTTCAGCTGGGGTAAAATACAAGCCACCTAATTTAAATGATCCTAATATACTAATTCCACCATTACGTCCGGGTTTTGCTACAATAGGTATTCCTGATGTGTCTAGAATACTCAAATATCGATAGACCGATCGGGTAGAGATACAAAAATAATTGGCAAGGTATTTTGCAGAAACTTTTTTATTCAGTAATATTAGTGTCATTTCAAACAAAACATCAATTTTCATCTTGAACCTCAATTATACTTTTTATGTTTTATTATAGGTATTATACCATATTTTACCATAAAATCAAACATTTGTTCGACATTTTACTTATTTTTTAGTTTTTGGACAAGCATAATCTTCTATCAGGGAAATAATTTTTTGAGTTCCGTTGATGTTTTTTTCTTTTTTCATATTGTCTTGAATTATATTTGTATATTTATACACTTCTTTTAATGATTCTAATAGGGTAAAGATAGTCATGTTTTCTTCCAATAATACATGAGCGATTCCTCGTTTAGAAAAAGATAGGGCATTGTCTATTTGATCTCCACGTGATGATTTTTTTGATAAAGGAATAATGAGCATAGGTTTTTGCATAAATAAAATTTCATGAATGGCATTACTTCCTCCACGGGTTATGATCAAATCTGCCCATGCATAATAATTTTCTATATCTTGTACAAATTCCACTTGAACATAATATTTTTGATGTATTTTTTTATTCTGTTTTCCTTTCCCTACGATATGTATGATGTTGTATCTAGATGTTAGTAAAGACAAATGATCTTGTATCATTTGGTTGATACTCTGTGCACCAAGACTTCCTCCAACAACAAGTAAATTTGGTTTTGAACTAGAAAATTGATATTGTTTTTTGATAATACTTGCATTTGTTTTATAAAATTTTGGGTGAATGATAGGACCGGTAAAAACACCTTTTTTTATATATTTTTTGGGAATATTGGGGAAAGTAAAACACATTTTTTTTGCATTTTGATAGATGATCTTGTTGGCAAGGCCAAGACTCATATCACTTTCGTGGGCAATGATAGGTATATCCTTGGCAGCGAGCACTGTAGGTAAACTTACATATCCACCTTTTGAAAAAATGACATCGGGTTGTATATTTTGTAATACTTTTTTAGCTTGTTTGATGCTTTTACATAATACAAATGGTATTTTTAAATTTTCCCATGTTAGACTACGAATCAGTTTGACACAGGGTATACTATGGTAGGTAATATAGGGATATAAAGCTACCATATTCTTTTCCATACCATTTTCACTACCTATATAATGGATATCATAGCCTTTTTGATGTAATATGGTAGCTAAACTTAAATTTGGTACAATATGTCCAGCTGTACCACCTCCGGTAAAGACAATTCGTTTCATAATTTCACCTCATAGATAGTATATGATTTTTTGTGAAAATTATTGTATTATAAAAATGCAACAATAAGTATAAATATACAAATCAATGGTACTATTTTTTGAAAAAAACAAAAATGAAAAATTTTGCGAAATTTTAAAAGTTATTTTTATTTTTTGATTCTTTGTGGTATACTCTTTAAGAAAAGTGAATATTTTAGGGTATTTTGGAGGATTTATGGCAAGTAAGGAATATACCAGTTCTAATATCGTTGTGTTGCAAGGATTAGATGCTGTTAGATTGAGACCTGGTATGTATATTGGAACGACAGGAAGCAAAGGAATGCATCATTTACTCTGGGAAATTGTAGATAATGCAATGGACGAGGTAAGTAACAAATTTGGTAAACATATCATTGTGACGATGCACAAAGATAATTCCATTACGGTAGAAGATGATGGTCGAGGGATTCCTGTAGACAAACACCCAACACTTAAAGTTAGTGGGGTAGAAGTTGTATTCACACAACTGCATGCTGGTGGAAAATTTAATAATGATACGTATGCCTATTCCGGAGGTTTGCATGGAGTAGGTGCAAGTGTTACGAATGCTTTATCAGATTGGCTAAAAGTATCAGTATTTCACGATGGTAGTGAATATTATATGGAATTCCATACAGTAGAAAAAGCCAAGAATAAAGTATCTGGAGGAGTGCCAGTTGCTCCTTTAAAAGAAATTGGAAAAACGAAAAAAAGAGGGACAAAAATCACTTTTTTACCAGACAGTCGTATTTTTGGGAATCTTAAGTTTGATTTTACCACTATTGCGAAAAGATTGAAAGAACTTGCATTCCTAAATAAGGGAGTCAAGATCACGTTAATTGATGAAAATGTGGAAGAACAAGATGGATTTAAGACCAATGTGTATCATTATGAAAATGGATTAAAAGATTTTATTCTATACCTTAATGAAGGAAAATCATTGTTATTCAAAGATCCAATTTATATTGAAGGACATAGTGATGTAGTCGAATTGGTGGCTGCCATTCAGTATACCAATGACTATAATGAAGTGGTATATAGTTTTGTTAATAATATTCCGACCGGAGAAGGTGGTACACACGAAACAGGTTTTAAAAGTGCTATAACTAGAGCATTCAATGATAGTGCAAGAGCAATGAGCTTGCTAAAAGACAAAGATGCTAACTTATTGGGTGACGACTACCGAGAAGGTATTATTGGTGTACTTGCGATCAAAATGAAGAATGTACAATTCGAAGGACAGACAAAAACCAAATTGGGCAATCCTGAAGCTCGTACCGAAGTGGAAAATATTGTGTACGATGCTTTGATGAAATTTTGTCAAGCAAAATCTTCCAAAACAATTTTGTCTGCTATTATAGAAAAAGCAAAAGGGGCAGCAAGAGTAAGAGAATCTGCAAAAAAAGCAAAAGAAGTGGCAAGACAGAAAAACAGTCTGGCAAGTGAATCCTTGACAGGAAAATTCAGTCCATGTACAGGGAGGAATCCACAACTAAACGAAATGTTTATAGTGGAAGGCGATAGTGCTGGTGGTAGTGCAAAACAAGCTAGAGATAGAAGTTTTCAAGCTATTTTACCTTTAAGAGGAAAACCACTCAATGTAGAAAAAAAGAGAATCAATCAAATACTTGAAAACCAAGAAATAAGAAGTATTATTGCCGCAATCGGTACAGGAATCGAATCAGATTTTAATATCAATAATTTGAAATTTGATAAAATTATCATCATGGCAGATGCTGACCAAGATGGTGCTCATATTCGATCTATTTTGATTACTTTCTTTTATCGTTATATGCGAGAATTGATTACAGAAGGGCACGTATATGTAGCCATAGCTCCTTTATATAAAGTATATAAGAAAAATAAAGAAATCTATGTTTATGATGAGGCTGATTATGAAGCGGCCATTGCCGAAGTAGGAGAAGGGTATCAAGTACAAAGATACAAAGGACTTGGAGAAATGGACCCTGAACAACTTTGGACAACAACAATGGATCCTGAACATAGGGTGCTATTACAAATTAGTTTGGAAAATATTGCAGAAGCAGAACGAATTGTCACCACTCTTATGGGCGATAACATTGAAGCCAGAAAACAATATATTACCGAATATGCGAATTTTAATAAAAAAGACATCTTTGATCAAAGAGGAGGTAAATAATGGCAAGAGAACATCATTCTAGTATAACATTACAAAATCATAACATTGTTGTCAAAAGTATAGAACAAGTCATGCATGAAAGTATGATGCCTTATAGTGAATTTGTCATTATGGATAGAGCTCTTCCTCGTGTGGAAGATGGATTGAAACCTGTACAACGTAGAGTGTTGTACTCTATGTATGAGTTGGGTAATTTGCCAGATCGTGCTTATAAAAAGAGTGCAAAAACGGTGGGAGATTGTATGGGAAAATATCACCCACATGGCGACTCTAGTATTTACGAAACCATGGTGAGAATGGCACAAAATTTTAATATGCGAGAAGTTTTGATCGATGGTCATGGTAACTTTGGTAGTGTAGATGGAGATAGTGCTGCGGCTATGCGTTACACAGAAGCAAGACTTTCTCCTATATCTCTAGAATTACTAAGAGATATTGATAAAGATACAGTAGATTGGTCATTTACGTTTGATGATGCAGATAAAGAACCAGATATGTTACCGGGTAGATTCCCAAATTTGTTAGTCAACGGGTGTATGGGTATTGCTGTAGGATTGGCTACGAATATTCCAACACATAATTTGGGAGAGGCTATTGATGCCTGTGTGGCATATATTGATAATGAAAAAATTAGTATCGAAGAATTGTTAAAGATTATGCCAGGTCCAGATTTTCCAACAGGAGCATATATCTTAAATTCTAGTGAAATTTTGCAAGCATATACCACAGGGAAAGGCAAGATTATTATGCGTGCAAAACACCATATCGAGAATGGAGACAATGGGAAAAAAGTCCTTGTCTTTACCGAAATTCCTTATCAAGTAAACAAAGCAAACTTATTACAAAAAATACAAAAAGTAAAAGAAGCTGACGATACAGGACATTTGGCTTTTATACAAGAAATTGTAGAAGAATCAGATCGAAGTGGTATGCGTATTGCAATACGATGCAAAAAAGATGCTAATATTAAGGCTATTTTGGCAATACTATATAAGAATACAGACTTACAATGTTCTTTTAATGTCAATATGGTAGCTATTGCTGACAATAAACCAAAACTTATGAACTTAAAAGATATTATTAGTTATTACGTTAATTATCAGCAAAAAGTAATATTACGTCGTACAAAATTCGATCTTGATGCTTGTGAAAAGAAAGCACACATACTTGAAGGATTGCTCATTGCAGTCAATAATATTGATGATGTGATTAGAATTATTAAAACTAGCAAATCTACACAAGAAGCAAAAAAATCTTTAATGTCTACTTTCTATTTGTCAGATGCACAAGCTCAAGCTATACTGGATATGAGACTTGCAAAATTGACAACGATTGAAGTCAACAAACTGATCTTTGAATTAGAAAGATTAAAAATGTTGATTAAAAAATATCAGGCTATTATTAAAAGTCCAGTGTTGCAAATGCAAATTGTCAAAGAAGAAATGCTAAAGATCAAAGAAGATTATGGCAATCCAAGACGTACACATTTTATCGATGAACAAGACGATGAAATTGAAGAAGTGATTCAATCGAATACCCTTGTCAATGATGTATGTGTCGTGGTTACTCCAGAAAACACCATCAAATCCATGCTACTTAAAAATTATAATATGGCAGCAAAAGAATTGAGTGCTAGCCCAAACAAATTTGAAATTTGTAAACATATTATGCAAACAACAACAGATAAAACATTGTATTTGTTTACCAATTTAGGAAATTGTCATACACTAAAAGTCGAAGACATAGAAGTCGGCAAATTTAGAGACAAAGGTTTTAAACTCAATACACTTATTAAGAAATTCGAAGAAAAAGAAACTGTTGTAGGTATGCTGGAATTAAATGATCATGATGCAGAATCTAATTTGCTATTTGTCACCAAGCAAGGCATGGTAAAATTAAGTAATGTAAAAGAGTATTTTGTCAAAACACAATCAACAGGCGCGATCAAACTAAAGGACAACGACGAACTAGTCTATGTTGGTATTCATGCTTTGGAAAAACGTTTGGCTTTATTTACGAGTAACAATATGGGTGTAGCCATTGAAACACACGATATTGCGATCAGTGGTAGAATGAGTATGGGTGTTAAAGGAATAGCTCTCAATGAAAATGATGATGTAGTGGGAGCTATACAATTCAGTAAAGACACGGTCATGGTGACCATTGCAAATGATGGATATGTACGACAAATCCGTTCTAGTGATCTTCCTGTATTGCCAAGGAATAGAAAAGGATTGACTTTTGCGAATGGAAAAACCAATAAAGCAAAATTGTTGCTTGTTGATGAAGTTGGCAAAAATAGTTATGTAGTGGAAGACCAAGGAAAACATCTTCATCAATTCTTTATCAAAGATGTAAAATTATGTTCGAGAACACAAGTTGGACTAAATTTTAAAGGATTGAAATCAGAAATTACTTGTCTTCATGCTTATCCTTTTAAAAATATTTAAAATATTATTTATCATACAAGGCAAACTGCCTTGTATTTTTTTTTACATTACTAGAATGTAATAGTATATCGATCAAGATGATTATCATTATAAAGTTTTAAAAGATAGTCATTTTTAAAAAATTGTTGGCAAAAAATAAAAATAAGTTCTACTATATTGCTTGTTTTTCATATATTGTAGTATGAAAAGAGGTTGTCTTATAAAATAATCTACAATTATCTTTCTTTCGACAGTCTTTTCCAAAAAAGGAAAAAGCATTGTTTTGGATTTTATAAAAAAAATGCGTACTATATAAGAGGTTAACATGAAATGTTTCGTGCTTAAGAAAAAACAAGTCTTATTCGTAGTGGTTTTGATATTAACCATGATTCTATTGTCTGTCAATTTGGGTACGACAAGTGCAGCAAACGTATACTTTGGGTATACAACGAGGAAGGTGCCCATCTATAATGTAGAAACAGAAGAAAAGAAAGTAGCCATTACTTTTGATTCGGCGTGGGGAGCAGACAAAACCCTTCGTATTCTGGAAAATTTGAAAGAATATGGAGCAAATGCAACATTTTTTATTGTAGGATTTTGGGCAGAAGAATATCCTGACATGGTAAAAGCCATTGCAGAGCAAGGAGTAGAAATAGGCACTCATTCCAATACTCATGCTGATTTTGCTACGTTATCTAAAGTGCAAATGGAACAGGAATTGACTACTTCTATAGAAACCATTAAGAATCTTACAGGAAAAGATGTGAATTTGTTTCGCTCGCCGTATGGTTCATATAACAATGCATCTATGGAAGTCGCAGAAAGTCTAGGGCTAAAAACAATTCAATGGGACGTAGATACTTTAGATTGGAAAGGATTATCTGGTGCAGAAATTACCAATCGTGTATTGTCCAAGGTAAAAAACGGTTC
The DNA here is from genome assembly GCA_944332185.1 of uncultured Clostridia bacterium. Lineage (GTDB taxonomy): Bacteria > Bacillota > Clostridia > Christensenellales > UBA1242 > CALVJJ01. Next base: position 20,722 of record CALVJJ010000005.1, on the reverse strand, counting down.
TATTATACTTTGTCATAACAATTCTGACCACATACTTGATGCTTTGCCATTACTATTATCTGCACTAAAGAATAAAGGCTATACGATTACGAGTGTTGGAGACTTGATTTTACAAGACAACTATTATATTGACCATGCTGGTGTACAAAGACCAAATGTTTAAAAAGGGAGAAAAATATGAATTACATAGAGATGAATAACAAAGCAGTAGTGGCAGGTAAAATTGTAAGTGTGCCACAAGTCAGTCATGAAATTTTTGGAGAAAAATTTTATGAATTCCAGTTGGAAGTCAAAAGATTGAGTGATAGTAGTGATATGATTCCTATTACAATATCTGAAAAACTCATGCAAAATTTAGATTTTGCCATCGGGCAATCTTATGAATTTAGTGGCCAATTTAGAAGCTACAACAAGGTGGAAGATAATAAAAGCAAATTGATGCTTACCATGTTTGTAAGAAATGTCGTACCTTTCTGTGGAGAATATAAAAATGATGTAGAAGTAGTAGGGTATCTTTGTAAAGAACCTGTGTACCGAACTACACCATTCAAAAGAGAAATATGTGATATTCTCATTGCTGTGAATAGAAGTTATAATAAAAGTGATTATTTGCCATGTATTGCTTGGGGGAGAAATGCTAGATATGCTAGAAACTTCATGATTGGTGATAAAGTAAAAATTGAAGGTAGAATCCAAAGTAGAGTATATCAAAAGAAATTGGAAAATGGAGATATACAAATCAAAACTGCTTATGAATTGAGCCTTAATTCTTTGCAATTAGTAAAAGAGGAAGAAATAAAATTAGCACAAATGCCAACGTCGATTGGTCAAGTTGATAATTATTTCGCTATGAATATATAAGTACTATAAAAAAATCTAAGGGAAGTCCTTAGATTTTTTTATATTGTTACGATGGTTGTGATAGGCAAGTACAATTCTAATTCTGTTGGGTATGATATGGTATATGATAAGATGAAAGCCATACCTCTTTATTTCATATATTTTTGTTTTAGTTTGACAATATTATATATCACAACAACTAAAATGACGATGGCAACGATACTTAATACAATACAAATGAGAATGATATTACTCATTTTATCAGGTTGTATGACTGTGGTAAGCACATAGCCTTCTACTTCTTCATGATTGGCATTCAAATATTTTATTTTTGTGAATTCACTATCCTCTTGATAGTCTACTAGATACACTCTAGTGCCATTTAGGAGAGTGGTAAGTACTTCACTTGTTTTATCAGGGGAAGTATAGACAGTAACATAGTCATCTTTTGTGATAATGGTTGCATTTTGCACGGTATTCGTTGTAGGGGCTTGCATACTACTAGGAAGTAGATCATTTTGTAATACATAAGCAACCGTTCCATTTAGTTCTATAGCTAAAAATTCCACAGGAGAGCCTACTATATCTGTGACATTCTTGGATATGACTTGTACTTGGGTGTTGCTTTCTAATATTGTATTAGTGGTCGCAACTTGTGTTGGTAAGTAATAGACATTAGCAGTTTTACTAATGACATAATAGGATTTTGGAGAAGTTTGTATATTTTTAGATTGCAAATAATAACTTGCAATATATCCATCTTGTAACATAGAGTCTTCATCAAAATAGACAATATGTGCATATTTTCCTACCGTTTCTAATGTAACGACTGCCATTTTATATTCTTTATTTGGTAAAGTAGCAGATAATTCTGTAAGCTGACCAATGGCATTTGGGTAAGGGGAGATATACACATTAGAAGTGGTGAATGTAGATAAGCTTGCTAACTGATCGTAAGATCTAACCACTTCCTTGGAGATATCTTGGTAAGATTGCATACCATCACAAAATGCTGTATTCTCATAAGTATAGATACAAGAATTGACTGTATCAAACAAATAAAACTTTCCACTTTCCTGATCTAGAGCCATTTTTTCATATTTTCTTTGTAAAACAACTTGATCTTGTTGTATAAGAGATTGATTTTGTAGTTGATATTTGGTAAGGGTAGTATCTTGTAAAAGATACAAGTTGCCATGATAATCCATGGTTTTATCTATATAATCCAATTCAAAATCCCATGAATCTACAATAGTTGCTTGTATAAGATCTATATCTAGTACCATACTGCCATCAATACATAAGAATGTGTCTGTGTCGGGAAGGTAATACAAGGTAGGATTCTGTAAGGCATAAGAAATTATTTTGGTATCATCTAGATAGATCCCATCATTTTTACAATAATATACTTTATTTTCATCATCGATCCAAAAGTCGTATACCAAGCTAGATAAAGTAATTGTTTGGATAGGAGAAGCAAGATCTCTATCTTGATAGAATTGGATATAAGAAGTCTGTTGACTTGTAGAATAAGAAAGAATAACTGTTTGATTGTGTGCATTCACTTTTATGCGTTGAATGGTAAGGTCGCTATCGTATTCAAAAATATCGCTTGCATACGTGCTTCCATTTTGAATACGTTTGATACGATGATTGCCTGTATCGTTGACTAAAATATCATCATTTGTTTTACAATAGATATCTGTCACACGATCATATTGATCAATGTTAGATCCATTACTGCCTAGCAAGGTAGTCATTGTCATATCTTGTATAGCATCAAAATGATCAAATTCAAAAATTTTGATATTTTTCTTGGTAGTATCACTGACCAATAATTGATTGTCTATAAAATCTATATAGGTTGGGGTATAGATACTTTGATTGGTCGAATCAAGATTGATAGGACTCAAATTCCATTCCAATTCATCTGTAATGGTAATCAATGCAATTTGATTGCGATATAGGATAGCTAGTACACCTTGGTTATTTACTTTTGCATATTTTACCATAGAGCAATCCATTAAGGTATTGGAAATGGTAGTATGAAAATTGCCATTAGGTAAGATATGATACAGTTCGATCGTAGGTCCAGCAGTTTCAGTCAGGACAATACAACCTTTTTCCGTAGCCGTAATAGATTTTATGGTTGATATAGAAATACCATACGTTTCTGTAAGATTGACAGAAGATAGAGACTGTAATTGATTGTAATTGGTCGTATCCAAGGAAGCAAGATAGAGTTGGTCTTGAACAGTATAACATAACATATTGTTTGTGTCGCTTTCATAGTAATCAAACTGATCGGCTGTAGCTAACTTTTTAGAAGTTGTTCCATCATATTGATATAAAAATCCTTCCGATATATATAGTATTCCATTGTGATAGGGTCTAATAAACTGGACTGCACTGATTGGTAAAGATTGTAACGTATTCGTGGTCAAATCATACGCATCTACTGTCATACTTTCATTGGTGTAATATACCGTCGTGCCATGTTTTGCAAAATTCATCACTTCTCCAATATGATAATAGTGACTATTAGGGTAGTTGTCTAAATATAGAATGGCTTCTTGTGAAGATTCTTGCTGTTGGGCGTATATAACTGGAGAACTCATAGTAAATGGCAATACCATCACCAATGCTAAAAGCAAAAATAATATATATTTTCTCATATAGTATCCTTATATTTTTCAAATATTTTATCTTACATAGAGTATACCATATTTTTTTTGAATAGTAAAAGTAAATATAAAAATAAAAATAAGAACACCATTACCATTTTTATTCTACAGAAAATAAAACAAAAACATAAAAATGCAAAAAAATATAAAAATATTCTTATTGTTGACAGACTGTTGGCAAGAATAGGGTGCTATAATCGAACAAATGTTTGATAAAAAGCAAAATTTTATATTTTTGTAAAATAATATTTGATTTTTGAAAAATATTTTACAAAATTTGGCATAGAACTTTGACATTGCTACTTTTTGTCATTTATACTATTAGCGTGATGGATAAAAATCGACAAAAATAGCAAATCAAAAATGCTATTTTTATGCTTTTTATGCCTACATAAAATGGAAACATGGGGGAAATATGAAAGATAAAGCTTGGATCAAAACGTTATTAGAAATTTATAGACATTTGGAACTCATTGCCAATACGATTGATGAAATGGCTCAAGAAGAAGTGCAAAGATCTTTTTCTTCTACCTATCGAACAACCATGGATAGTGTAGAAACATTGATGGAACTGAACGAAAGAAAAAGAAAAATTATCAATATCAAAGTCATTATAGAAAATGCTATTGTAAAATTAAAAAATCCAATAGATCAAAAAATACTGGTTTTATATTATTTTGATGGATTAAAAAGTGCAGAAGTGACAGAACTACTACATCTTAGTACAAGGACCTTTTTTAGACGAAAAAATAATGCTCTAGTTGAACTATTGAGCATTATGGAAAAATCTTCTTATACATTGTCGTGGTGGCTAAAAGAATATAAAGATGAAAAATGGCTTATGGGGCAGTATCAGGCAAATATAGAAAAAGATACAGAATTTGATGCATTGCAAAAATTATATTTACTCAAAAATTTTCGCCAAGAACTAAAAACTATTTAGATGTCTTTTTATTTGGTTTATAAATAAAATATAAAATTGCAATAGTAGGGATTAAAGCCAGTAAGACCAACCACATACTTTGGATATTGCTAAACGGTGTGATACCAACTTCGGAAGTATTGGGTTTTGCCACAGTGACTTGTTCGATATTGGGCATGATCGTACCTACTTTTTCTGTATAGCCACAATATACGTAACCAATCAAATCTTGATAAGAGACGAGATACCATGTTGGACCATTAAAATCCATAATGGTTTCGCTATCTACTTTGCCAATAAAAGTGACAGTTGTGCCTTTGAATAAGGTGGTAAGTGTATTCGATGCTTGAATGGTTGGGGTAGAACGCAAATAGCAAGATGATGCAATGGTGATGATGATGTTACTAGGATATGGATTTTGTGGTGTAGAATAGACAAGTGTAACGGCATCTTTTTCTACATATCCTGTCATATTGGCATATCTAACTTTGTATAACGACTCATTAAAATCTAAAATAATCTGTACAAAATATGTAGCTTCCATTTCGCACCATATACCATAATTGTTTTGATCTGCAGAGCTGGTTTTATATAAAGGTGCGTTATGTGTAAGACGTGCATATTGATCAGTTGCCTCTACCCATGTGTTAGGTTTAGGGAATAAGGGCTGGAATAGTAGTAAGAATATAAGAATCCATTTCATATTTTTACTGTATCACAAAATAGAAGAAAAGAAATCACGAATTCATAAGGAATATGTCCTATTATGTCAAAACAATCAAAACAAGAAATAGAAAGAAGACTACAACTTATTGATCAAATATTGCAACTTAAGTCTTATGTTTGTCCATTGGATCAATATAACAAAGGAGAAAAGATACACAAAAAACAAATAGCTTTTCATAAGTCTACAAAAAGAAACCGATGGGTATTTGGAGGCAATAGAACAGGCAAAACAGAATGTGGAGCTGTCGAGTGTATATGGCTAGCAAGAGGTATTCACCCATATAAAAACAATAAAGAGTCTGTCAGTGGGTGGGTAGTAAGTCTATCTACACAGGTGCAGCGTGATGTTGCACAAAAAAAGATTTTACATTACCTAAATCCCGAATGGATTGAAGACATTGTAATGGCACAGGGAAGAAAAGATAGTCCAGAAAATGGTGTCATTGATTTAATTAAAATTAAAAATGTCAGTGGACAAATCAGTACGATTGGCTTTAAAAGTTGTGACCAAGGCAGAGAAAAATTCCAAGGGACAAGTTTGGATTTTGTGTGGTTTGATGAAGAACCACCACAAGATATTTATCAAGAATGTAAAATGCGTGTTATAGATAAATGTGGCGAAATTTTTGGAACGATGACTCCACTAAAAGGTTTGACATGGGTGTATTCAGATATTTATCTAAACGAACAAAACGATCCAGAAAATTGGTATATTCATATGAGTTGGGAAGATAATCCGTTTTTGAATGAACAAGAAATTCAATATCTATCTAGTACCATGAGTAAAGAAGAATTGGAGACAAGAAAGTATGGGAATTTTACAAGTTATGGGGGATTAGTTTATGCTAATTTTGATGAACAAGTCAATGTGATAGATCCTTTTACTGTTCCTAAAGAATGGTATGATATGATAAGTATTGATCCGGGTTTACACAATCCTTTAAGTTGTCATTGGTATGCTATGGATTATGATGGAAATATCTATGTCATTGCAGAACATTATGAAGCACAAAAAGATATTGTGCATCATGCAGAATGTATCAAGAATATTTGTGTAAAATTGGGGTGGCCAAAAGGTTTTAATGGAAAGTATGATGCTTTAATTGACAGTGCCTCCAATCAAAAAACACTCGCTAGCACAAAAAGTGTTAGCGAGTTGTTTTATGAGTTGGGACTGAATGTGAATACCCATGTAAATAAAGATATGTTTAGTGGAATTAGTCGTGTAAAACAATATATCAAAGATGCCAATGGACATTCAAAATTGTTTATTTTTCGCACTTGTACCAATATGATTCGGGAGATCAAATCTTACTTTTGGTCAGATAAGGATATCCCTATCAAAAAAGATGATCATGCTATGGACGAATTACGATATTATATCATGACAAAGCCAGAACCTAAACCTATCAAACCTCAAAAGTCAATCATACAAAAAGACAAAGAAAGACTGTATAGACAACTAAGAAGGCAACCGTGGAGGTAGCAAAAATGTGAAAAAAATCGACCAATTAAAAGATGCCATTATGAAAAAAGCTCTAGGGTATGATACTGAAGAAGTTGTGGAAGAATATGCAACTGATGATCAGGAGATACGGTTAAACAAAAGAAAAGTGACCGTCAAACATATACCTCCAGATCTAACAGCAATCAAATGGATGATGGAGTATATCAAAGATCCAATTACGAAAACGTATCAGTCCATGAGCAAGGAAGAACTGATGGAAGAAAAAATAAAATTATTAGAAAAGTTGGAGGAATATCATGGAAATAAAACCAGTCAAAATTGATATAAAATGTGATACACATGGTTGTAAAAATCTTGCAGATTATGTCATACAAAAGAAAAAAGGCATTATTGCTACGAATATGTATTTTTGCAAAGAATGTCTTAGCGAACTATATAAATCAATAGGGAGCGTTATAGTACCAAAAAGTCCAAAAAATATGTTTAAAAAGGAAAAATAAAAATGAAAAAACAACAGGTGGAAAAAGAAAATATTGTTCGTGCTATCATCAAAGAGTATCAAGATAGACAAAAACAACGTAGAAATTTTGAAAAAACATGGATGCTTAATATCAATTATTATTTGGGTAATCAATATTGTTCTTTAGATCATAATGGGAATATAGAAGATTTTCAAAGACAATACTTTTGGCAGGAAAGAGAAGTATTTAACCATATTGCACCATTAGTGGATTTGAGACTTACAAAACTGAGTCGAGTTAGACCAAGTATGACTGTCAATCCTTTTAGTGACAACGATAAAGATATATACCAAGCAAAAGTAAGTAAAAACATTCTAAAAGCATTCTGTAATGCTAAAAATTTGAGTGCAATTTTAGCAGAAGGCACTCGATGGAGTGAACTCACTGGGACTGCTTTTTATAAAGTAACATGGAATCCAGAATTGGGAGATTTGATAGCTGTAGATCAAAAGGGAAAAGAAGTACGAAGTGGAGAAGTAGAAGTAAGTGTCATTAGTCCTTTTGAGATCTTTCCAGACAATAATCATTATGCCAATATTCAAGACTGTAAGAGTATTATTCATGCAAAAGCTTATCATATAGATGAGATTAAAAGATTGTATCATGTGGAAGTAGAAAAAGACAATGTGTCTATTCTGGGTATGGATACGATTGCGAATATTGGTGGACTGGGGTACAATGCTTGTTCTATCCAAACTACTTCTATTGCACAAAATGATCATGCATTAGTGATTGAAAAGTATGAAGCACCTACCAGTCAATTCCCAGATGGCAGACTCACAATCGTTGCTGGTAAGACTTTAGTCTATCAAGGACCTTTACCTTATATCAATCAAGAAAATCAATTACGCGGGTATCCATTTATCAAACAATGTAGCTATGCGATTCCTGGTTGCTTCTGGGGAGTGTCCATGATTGAAAGATGTATTCCACTGCAAAGGGCATACAATACCATAAAGAACAGAAAACATGAATACATCAACCGATTAACCATGGGGGTACTTACCGTAGAAGATGGATCGGTAGATACAGAAAATCTAGAAGAAGAAGGTATGAGTCCGGGGAAAGTCTTGGTATATAGACAAGGTGCTACTCCTCCAAAAATGTTGACAGGAGATAGTGTGCCTGCTGATTTTAAGGAAGAAGAAGAAAAATTGTTGAATGAAATGATTACCGTTAGTGGCGTTAGCGACCTTAGTAATCAAGCCTCTCAATACGCCAATATTAGTGGGGTGACGTTGCAATTACTCATTGAACAAGATGAGTCAAAACTCATCAATTCTGCAGAAGAAATTCGTAATGCTACCAAAGAAATTGCAAAGCAGGTACTAAGACTATACAAACAATTTGCCGATTGCATGCATTCTACTAGACTTTTAGAAGAAAATGGTGCTATTGAAATGTTTTATTGGAATTCTTCGGATATTGGTAGTGATGATGTTGTTTTTGAAACACAAAATGAAATGAATGAAACAGTAGCACAAAAAAGGAGTATGATTTTTGAAATTTATAATGCCGGACTTTTACATGATGAAAATGGCAAATTAAGTAATACTGTTCGTTATAAAATTTTGGATCAACTAGGGTTTGGTGTTTGGGATATGTCGCAAGATGTGACCATGGTACATAGTAAAAGAGCAGACAAAGAAAACTACGAATTGTTAGAAGGAAAAGATTTGGAAGTCAAAGAAGTCGATGATCATGAAATTCATATCACAAAACATACAGTTTTCTTACTTGGTGATGAGTTTGAAAAACGATGTCAAAAACACCCTGAATGGGAAGAAAAACTATTAAAACATATTGCAGAGCACAAAACAAAACTAAAAGAACAAAAACTTGCAGAACAAGAAGTAAAAAATTAAATATACAAAAGGAGTAATCAATGGAAGAAAAAAATATAGTAGAACAATCAATAGAACAATCTATTTCCAGCCCCGTTGTAGAGAATACAAAATTGGAAGAAGTGGTAGAGGAAGATAGAAGTTCTATGGACTCTACATTAGGAAAGTTTAAAGATGCAAAGTCACTAGCTGAGGCATATAAAAATCTACAAAGTGAATTCACGAAAAAGTGCCAAAGATTAAGTGAACTAGAGAAAAAAGATAATACATTGGATAATGTACCTGAGTATCAAAAAGAGCATTGGAAAGAAAAACTTTCTGCTTTTATGGAAAATAACCAAGAAGCAAAACGATATTCTGCACAAATTGGATCCTTGCTTTTGAAGGATAAAGTATTGGCAAGTCAGCCAAACTCCCTAGAACTTGCTTGGAATCAAATTATGAAAACCAATTTTGTAGATAAAAGCCTTGTGGGACAAGATCCGGAATTTTATGAAAAATATATTCGGGATAATCAAGAAATAAAAGATAAAATCATAAAAGAATACTTAGAACGTGTCCAACAACATGATGTCCCACCTCTCATAAAAAGTAATAAGTTAAGTGGGTACCAAGTGGAACAACAACCAAAACCAACTACTTTAAAAGAAGCAAGAGATGTTGTGGCACGTATGTTTAAGTAAAAGAGGGGAACATGATCAATTTTGAAACAGCGGAAAACGCTCTAAAAACAGTATATTTGGGAGTAGTATCTAACCAACTAAATATCAATGCCAATCCATTACTTGGCAAAATCGAACAATCTACCAAAGATGTCTGGGGTAAAGAAGTAAGAAAAATGGCTCCATTCGGTATCAGTGGAGGTATTGGAGCTGGTATTGAAGATGGAACACTTCCAACAGCAAAAGCAATGGGTGCTGTACAATTTGTTTCTACACTGAAAAACTTGTATGGATCTTTAAAAATTACAGACAAAGCATTGCGCGCAAGTTCTAATAGTGCTGGAGCATTTGTGAATTTACTCAATAATGAAATGGAAAACTTAATCAAATCTAGTGCATTCAATTTAAGCCGTATGCTTTATGGTGATGGTAGCGGAAAACTATGTACTGTATCTTCCTTTTCGTCATCAGATAATACCCATATTGTTGTAGACAGTTGTAAGAATTTGATGGAAGGAATGTTGGTAGATGTGATTGATACGACCAATGGTACTAAAACTTTGCAAAGACTCAATATTCTTGCTATTGATAGAAATACTAATACACTTACAATTTCTACACCAATTTTAAAAGAACTAACGACCAATCATATTATGGTGGTACAAGGTTCTTATCAAAACGAAATTACTGGTTTAGAAGCATTATTCAATACTGATACACCAACAATTTATGGCGTATCCAAAGAAGAAAATCCATGGCTTAATCCTTATGTAAAAACAAGTGTTGGGGCAATTAGTGATGACAAAATTCAAGAAGCAGTTGATTATCTAGAAGAATATCATGGTAGCACGATTGACTTTATTACTTGTTCTAGCAAAGTAAGAAGATTGTATCAAGCATATCTCGCTACATATAGACGCAATGTTGATGTGTTGGAACTTGCTGGTGGTCATAAAGCTATTAGTTTTAATGGTATTCCAGTTATTGCTGATAGATTCGCAGGTGAGCAAGATATGTACTTACTCAACACCAAGGAATTCTGTATGCATCAACTCTGCGATTGGCAATGGTTAGAAACTGCTAATGGTAGAATTCTAAAAATGAGTGACAACTATCCAACCTATACAGCAACATTAGTCAAATATGCTGAAATGATTTGTGACAAACCTGCTGGACAAGCAAAACTAACAGGAATCACTGAAGCTTAAAAAATAAACAATGGGGACAATATTGGAAGAGTAGATCTTCCAATATTGTTAGTTTTTTATGATACGACAAAAACAATATAGAGTAACAAGTGACGTTTTTGATATTTTGCAAGAATTGTACCAAATAGATCCACAATACTCGGTTATATGGACAAAAAACAGACAATATGAATTGCATTATGGGTATGGTAAACATAGTTATCAATTTTCTTTTGCTGTATTAGACCAAAGGGTAATCCAAAAAGTATACCAAACAAGAACCAATCCTTATCATAGTAAAAAAATATTTTATCAATTAGAAAAAGACAATCAAAAAAGAAAAGAAAAACAAGAACAAACACTGCTAGATCAAACCAAATATCAATTACAAAAAATGTATCAATATCTTATGATGCATGATTGTTTAGATGGTGCATATCAAGATCAATGGTACTAAGGAGAAATATGAAAGTAAATAAAATTATCGAATATGCTTGTGTCATGTTGGACAAAGAAGATTTGATGGGTAGTCCCATCTTACTGGGGCAAGAAGATAGCGATGAAGAAAGAAAAAAAGAATTAACACTGCTATTAAAATGTGTCAATTATACTATGATAAAATTGGTAACGCATTACAAACCTTTAGTTTCTTCTATGACAGTATCCACCAGTGAACCAATAGCAATGCGTGAGCATACAGAACATATCATTCATAACATTTTATCTGTAAAAACACTTGCAGGAGCAAGTGTAGAGTATAGTATCCAAGAAGACAAAATCTTGTGTCCAAATGTAGGACAGGTGGTGATTAAGTATTCTTATTACCCAAAAGAAGTTGCCTTTGGAGAAGATATAACCTATTATGCTGAAGATATTCATGAACAAATTGTAGCCTTAAGTGTCGTAAGTGATTACTATTTTATCAAAGGTTTTGAAGAAGAAATGAATCGATATGATGAAGAATTCCAAAAAGCTATTGCGAATATTGCTCGTAAAAAATCAGAAATTTATATCAAACCTAGAAGGTGGGTATAATGTATAGTCAATATCAAAGATCTAAAAAAAATATTGTATATAAAAAAGTGAAAATAGAAGATTTTTTACAGAATGCTAATACAGATAAAGATCCCAATATCTTGCCATTGAATGTGGCAACTTCTATGTATAATTTTGATGCTCATAATGGGGCATTAACAACAGGTATGGGATTGAAAACCTTATATCTGCCTCATGTAGATGATCCCGAACATTTGACAAGAATCATTGATGAATTTCCTTATGATATAGAAAAAGTATGGGTATATCGGTATTATGATTATATGGGGAATGATTGGTCAATGGTGGTGGCTTATTGTGTAGACCATCACTTGTATTCGGTGTTTTTGCAAGCCATCGATACAACACCTAGCAAAGAAACCAGATTTTCATTGTCTTCTTGTCCGGTAGCTGTTAATTATAGACTTAACGGTCAAGATGTTTTTATCTTGTGTACAAAACAAGATGGTATGATAATTTGGGACGCTAATTATGCGAATAATGCTCCTATTTTTGTAGAAGATGCACCTAAAATTAGTAGTATGTGTCTACAGTTTGATAAACTGTTTGCTTGTTTAAGTGGAGACAAAAGTCAAGTATGGTATAGCGATGACCTAGATCCAACGAATTGGAATGTGTCTATGCTAGAAGCAGGATTCCTTACCATGATCGATGAAAAAGGTAGACTGAATAAAGTCATGAGTTTTAAAGATTATGTTTATGTGTTTAGGGATTATGGAATTAGTAGGATAGCAAAAACCAATCAAGGTTTTGAAGCAGAACAACTCTATCAATCCAATTCCAGAATTTATCCAGATAGTGTAGTGGTAGCAGGGGATTGTTTTATTTTGCTTATGGAAGATGGACTCTATCGATTTGATGGACTAAATTATGAAAAAATAGATTTTCCACTCATGCAAGCATTACAAAATCAAGACAATACAAAAGCTGAAGGTGTGTTTCATAACGGCTGTTATTATCTAGCTTGCAATATGAACTATCCTGATCCAATGACTTGTGAAACAGGTAATTTTAATACATTATTACAATATGATTTAGAAACGGGGAAAATTGCATTACTTAGAGGAGTTGGTATCATGAGTATATGTGCCTGCCATGATGATACCTTCTCAAAACTACTAGTTGTCTGTAAACATAATGGCAAGCAAGTCTGTACAGTACTTGAAGAAGATGGTCAATTTTTTGATCAACCATTACCTAAAAAATGGGTATCGCCTATGATAGATCTAGATCTTCCAGATAAAGAAAAAATGATACAAGAGATCTATCTAACTTCACGTTATGATTGTCAAATGGTGATCAGTACAGACAAGAAAACAAAAAAATTTTTTGTCAAAGGTTCAGACAAACCTCAAACGATTAAAATACATATGAAAGGAAAAATATTTGGGATTACCTTTGAGTGTCAAGATAGACAAGCATACATTTCGGCACCAACTATTTTAGTAGGATATTATCAATGAATAAAAGTTATGGTAAAGAAGCTTATGAGCAATTAGGTGTTTTGCAATCCTCAATGGTAGATCAATTTTCAAGTTTAGAACGAGAATGGAAAGAACAATTTAGAAGACTGACTATTCCTAGTACACACCAAATTCCATTGCAATTATTTCATGTGACAGAGGTAGAAAAAATAGATCTTTGTTTGTCTCTGGTGTTTCAAAATGCTAATGAAAGACAGTGTTTTTTATATATTGACAACGTTTTTATAGCTTCTTTTACACAATATAATAATTGTTTGAAATTATCAACAAGTGTATATCTAACACCAAAATCTACAATGTTACTGACAATAAATAATAATATAGAGACAGAAACTATGTTGATACATTGCTCATCAAGGGGAAAATCTATCATATTAGATTTTGAACAACCTAGTACAAAAATATGTTATACACAAAAAGGTGCATACATATTATCTTTACTTGATGATGAATATTATTTAAGTCAATATAGTTTGGAAGAAGATCCCAAGTTGATAACCTTTGGTAAGACAGCACAAGCAGTTAAGAATGTTTGTGATTTTGCAGTAGCAAAAATAAATGACACTACTGCTATGATGTGTGTCATCTATCAGACAGACACAGCTATCATAATTCAAAATCTATTTACAAATGCTATCTTACAGATTCCTTTAGCAAAACCTAGTATCTGTAGTGTGCTTAGTAGTTCTTCAGGATTGTCTCCTATCATTGTGTTATATAAAGATGGGGATCAATGGATTTTGACAGGAGTACAACTAGATTTTACTTTAGCGCCATCTTATACTTGTACTAGACTAGATCAATTACTGATCTCTACGAATTTTAAAAAATTACAAGGTGTGACAAGTATGCAAGGGTTAGTTGGTGAAAATGGATTTTTAGCACAAAGCATTGATGGTAAGATTCTTTATTTTATGTTGTCTACTCGTTTTCTTGATGATGATATATTATATCCATTCTGTTTGAATATTAAGTCACCATTAGAACTGACAGGGGTGGAAAAAGAAGATGGTATACATTTATTAGCAAAATATCATGGATATATACAAGAATACTTGTTGACAACCATCAACGGTAGAGTAAAATTAACGAGTCTTGCCACTTATCCTAATGCACAAGAAATTATGTACTTGCAAAATAAAACCTATATTGTCTATGAAGATCAACTATACGAAAGTAAGGTATAATATGATGATCGGCAATACGATACAAAGGCGAGCCATGTTACAATTACAAAAAGATAGGAGGATAGGTATGTACACATACAAATTTGATCAACATTGGACAGAAAATATGATGGACCAAACGAGCCAACAAGAAGCCATCTATCTTGTAGGGAAGGAAATAGAAAAATTACAAAATACAGCTTATGAGCAACAAGAAAACATCAATCAAAATTATGTTGGCAATTCTAATCTAGAAGTATCGCAACAAGATAAGTCAGTGGAGAACAATAGCACAGAATCATTGCCACAAGATACATTAAAAGATCATCAAAATAGCAATCTTGACTTGCAACAACAAGCAAAATCAGTTCAACAGAATATTACGATGTTGGAATTTGAGTTAGAAGGATTGGAATCAGCAAAAGAAACAGATCTCAAGGAACTGAATCTTTTTAACGTGGAAAATGTGGAGCAAAAAATTGCAGTTCTTCAAGAGCAATTAAAAAAAGAAAAAGAGAAAGCCAATCATATTCATCAAGCACAGCAAGAAGAACAACAAAAAAGTATGCAAGAAAAAGAAAATAATTTTGAAAAAACAATATATGAACGTCTAAAAACCATTTTTCAGTCTTTTTCTCCTTCTCAAATTCGTGCTGTTTTAGAAAAAGAAAATAGGCTAGAATCTGTACTTGGACCATATTTTAGTATTTTGAAAAAGGAATATCTATACTAATGGTATTTGAAGAAATATTGAATTTGGCTATAAGCAATGGGCTATGGGCAGTGTTGTTTTTAATGCTGTTGGTGTATGTTTTAAAAGATAGTAGACGTAGAGAAATCAAGTATCAAGAAACGATTGCATCTTTGAATGCATCTTTATCTATTGTCGAAAACATAAAAGAAGATATACAGGAAATAAAAACAACCATTCAGTCACATGTACAAGGAGAAAAGGAAAATGAGTAAATTAAGACAATACGGGTTTTGGATCAGCTTAACAGGGGCAGTAATATTGCTATTGCAAGTGATAGGAAAACAATTCGGTTTTGCCATCAATGAACAGTTTATTAGTGAACTTGTGACAGCAATCTGTGGCATATTAGTTATATTAGGCATTATCATAAAACCTAGCGACAATGATTCTATGGATAGTGAAAGTGATCAAGACCATCAATCTGACACAGATGATGATACCAATGATACTCATAATACCAACCAATGATGATGTTTTTAAAAAAGAGGCAGCCAATGCCTCTTTTTTTTGTGCGAAAAAGTCAAGTTGTATAAGTATACTAGAAAAGGGAAACAACTAAAAGATAAGATAAAGATATACTTTTTAATTTTTGTTGACTAATCAGACTATTTGTGATATACTGCAGATACTTAAAATAGGAAATATTGGGTGAATAGCATTCGCCTATGTAGATAAATAATTACAATTTTATATGTTGGCAAAAAAACTCATCATGTGTGTGGACACAAGATTTTTTGTGGTTGTAAAGGAGTTTTTTGTGTAAACAACAGTACTTGAATAAATAAGTTGTGCATAAAGACAACTGTGTTTTATTGTGGAAAATTTTATTATAGAGAATGCTGTCCCTTTTATGAAAAAAGGAGAAAAAAATATGAATGAACAAAATCAAAATGAGGTTTTGCAACCGGTAAGTGAGCAAAAATTTCATCATACACAAAGACGTACTTTTACGAAAAGACAAAATACAGTAAAAGACCAAAACAACCTTACCAATATTGCAGAATCTAGCAAAACACAAAAAGTAAAAAATAAGGTTATGAGCAAAGGCAATGCACTAAAATTGACATTTTTAGGTGGGGTAGGAGAAATCGGCAAGAACATGATTGCTTTGGAATATGGCAATGATATGATTGTGATCGATTGTGGACTTACTTTCCCTAGTGATGATATGCCAGGTATTGATATTGTGGTACCAGATATTACGTATTTGAATGAAAACAAAGACAAAATTCGTGCATTCATTATTACACATGGACACGAAGACCATATTGGTGCAGTTCCATACGTGTTTAATGAAATCAATGCTCCTGTCTATGGAAGTAGACTCACATTGGCTTTGATTGAGAACAAATTAAGAGAACATAAAAAAATAAAATTCAAGGGCATTGCTGTCAAGAATAGACAAAAAGTCAAAATTGGACCATTTACGATTGAATTCGTAAAAGTGACACACTCTATTAGTGGAAGTTTTGGATTCGTCATCACAACACCAGTTGGAGTCTATTTCCATACAGGTGACTTTAAACTTGATCTAACTCCAATTGATGGGGAAGCAATGGATCTGGCCCATTTGGGAGAAATAGCACAAAAAGGTGTGCTTTTAATGACTGCCGATAGTACGAACGCAGAACGTAATGGGTTTAGTATGAGTGAAAAGAATGTAGGCAAAACTCTTGATAATATCTTTGCGACACAAAAAGTAAAACGTATTATTATTGCAACATTTGCCAGCAATGTGCATCGTGTACAACAAATACTAGATATTGCTGAAAAATATGGAAGAAAGGTCACTTTTACAGGTAGATCTATGATCAATATTTGTGAGACAGCAAGTAAAATTGGTGAACTTAGATTTAATAAGGATAATATCATAGACATTAGCAACATCGATCGTTATCCTGACAATGAATTGGTTATCATTACCACAGGTACACAAGGAGAACCTGCTAGTGCGCTATCTCGTATGGCTAATGATGAATTCCAAAAAGTGCAAATTGGAGAAAACGATCTTGTGATATTCTCTAGTTCTTCTATTCCAGGGAATGAAAAAACTATCAATGATGTCATCAATCAATTATACAGAAAAGGAGCAGAAGTCATTTACGAAAGTTTGGCAGAAGTGCACGTAAGTGGACATGCTTATCGTGATGAACTGAAAGTGTTGCATAGTTTGATGAAACCAAAATTCTTTATTCCATGTCATGGGGAATATAGACACTTGCGAGCTCATGCTAATTTGGCACAAGATCTTGGTATGGAAAAACGTAATATTATGATTCCAGATCTAGGCAATCAATTTGCCATTACCAAAAACTCGATGAAATTAGTAGGGACTGTCCCATCTGGATCTAGACTTGTCGATGGTCTTGGCGTGGGTGATGTAGGGAGTATGATTCTACGTGATCGTATGCAACTTGCTGAAGAAGGAGTGTGCGTTGTTATTGTGTCTATTTCTTCTAGCACAGGAGCTCTCAATGCAAAACCAGATATTATCACTCGTGGATTTAGTTACAAACAAGGGGAAGATAATATGCTAGAAGAAGCAAAAGATGTTGTCATCAATGCTTTGGGAAAAGAAAATTTCAAAACAGGAGATTGGGGGCTCATCAAAACGAATATTAGAAAGAGTGTAACTAATTTCTTTGCAAAGAAAGCAAAACGTAGACCACTTGTTTTGCCAATTATCTTGGAGAACTAATGAATATTGAAACAATTACTTTACCAAAATATACATGGAAAACACCTATCCTAGAGCATATCGAAAGGTATGCTAGGGATAGGTTTATTCCTGTCTTATTAGAAGATACTGCCAATTTTTTAATACATTGCCTAAAACAGTACAATCCACAATCTATTTTAGAAATAGGTACAGCCATTGGGTATTCTGGTACGATTATGTTACAAACTTGTCCTACAGCAACATTAACCACGATGGAATTAGAACAAGATAGTTATGATATTGCAAAACAGCATTTTCAAGAATTTGGAGTATTAGATAAAGTGCACCAATATCTAGGCGATGCCTATATCGTTTTACAACAGTTGGCACAACAACAAAAAAAATTTGATTTTATCTTTTTAGATGGACCAAAAGGACAATATATCAAATATTTACCATTGCTAGAAAAATTACTGAAAAAAGGTGGTATACTTTTTGCTGATAACGTATTGTTTAAACATATGGTAGATGGACCAGAGTTTGTACCACATAAAAAAAGAACGATTGTTGTCAACTTAAGAAAATATCTCAACGAAATCGTAACACAACCAACATGGCAATCTCATATCTATGCGATTGGTGATGGGGTGGCAGTTAGTCAAAAGATAAAGGAGTAAATTATGGCAAATCTTGAACTATTAGCACCTGCAGGGAATATGGAAAAATTAAAGACAGCTTTTTACTATGGAGCAGATGCTTGTTATTTTGCAGGTAAAAAATATGGACTTAGAGCTTTTTCTGATAATTTTGAAGATGAAGAACTAGCAAAATCAATAGAATATGCACATAAGTTACATAAAAAAGCATACATTACACTCAATATTTTGGCACATAATGAAGATTTTGAAGGTATGAAAGCATACATTGAGTATCTTGACAAAATTGGAGCAGATGCAGTGATTGTTTCTGATGTAGGAATTATAGAACTTGTACGCCAAATTGCACCAAATTTGGACATACATGTTAGTACACAAGCTAATATTACCAATAAATATGCAGCACAATTTTTTGTCAAAATGGGTGTCAAAAGGTTAATACTAGCAAGAGAACTATCTTTTGAAGAAATCAAAGAAATTCGTGAAGCTATTCCAAAAGATATTGAAATCGAAACTTTTGTACATGGAGCAATGTGTATCTCTTACTCTGGCAGATGTCTTTTGTCTAATTATATGACAGGTAGAGATAGCAATCGTGGAGCTTGTGTGCAAGCTTGTCGCTGGTGTTATACCATAAAAGAACAGTCTAGACAAGAAGAGTATGAAATTCAAGAAGATAGTAGAGGAACATATATTCTCAATAGTAAAGACTTATGCATGATCGAATATTTATCAAAATTGATTGAGATCGGTGTGACCAGTTTTAAAATTGAAGGCAGAATGAAATCTCCTTATTATGTGGCAACAGTGGTCAATGCTTATAGACGAGCTTTAGATCTTGCTATAAAAGAAAAAGATAAGTATCAGTGTCCAGCCTATTTGCTAGAAGAATTGGAAAAAACAAGTCATAGAAGATATACAACAGGATTTTATTTGCATGCTGATAATAAGGAATATTTACAAAGTAGCAAACCGATTCAGTCGTACGAATTTATGGCTATTGTAGTAGAAGATACAAGTCATGGCATGGTAACGGTGGAGCAAAGGAACAAATTTCAAAAAGGAGATATTCTAGAGGTCTTATCTCCAACAGAAACTTTGAATATGCAATTACCAGTTGAGTATATGACAGATGATCAACAAGAAGAAGTTGTCGTTGCCAACAAGGTACAGCAACGATTACATATCAAAACGAATATTCCACTTCATGCAGGAGATATTTTGCGAAAGAAAATAGAAGAAAACATGGAATAACCATGTTTTCTTTTTTTCTTGTCATAATTTTTGAATTTTACTTGAAAAAATAGGCAAAAAGTTTTATACTAAAATAGTATTTTGCAGATGTGGCGAAATTGGCAGACGCGCTAGATTCAGGTTCTAGTGATGGCAACATCATGCAGGTTCAAGTCCTGTCATCTGCACCAAATCATAAAATAAGCACATGAAAAAACTCTTTCAAGGGGAAAGAGTTTTTTATTTTTCAAGTAAAGATGTATCGATGGTGTCATTGATTTTAATAGCAATGATCTTGCCGTTTTCTACACGGTAAACTACTTTTGCTAAAGGAACGTAAGATGCATCGTGAGTAAAAAATATAACAGTACGTTTTTGACTAATCATGTAGATCGCTTTTAAAATACGTTTTTTATCTTCATCAGTTAAAGAATTCGGTATTTCATAGATCATGAGTGTTTTGCACCCTGTAAGTAATGCTCTAGCCATACCGATTAAAAAGAGTAAAGCTCTCGTCATACGTTCGTTGATCGGTGTTTCAAATCCTTTTGGGAGTGCCATAATAGTGTCATAGATAGCAAGGTCTTGACATATCTGTGTAATTTCTTCTTTTTTCCTACTAGATACACCTAGATTTTCCATAATGGTACCTTGAATGAATATAGGATTGGACACACAATAGTAGATGTTGTTTTTAAAGGTTTTGATGCTAAAATCACGTATATCTTGATTGTCTAGTGTGATGACTCCACTATCTGGATTGATTTTTCGCCTTAACATATTAAAAATAAGACCACAATCAGTGCCGGACTGATTGTGGTCAAAAAGCATTATAAAAATGTGATATTGTTTATGCCTTA
>CALVJJ010000004.1 GCA_944332185.1 uncultured Clostridia bacterium | reverse complement strand
TTTACAATCTTTTTTACAATCTTTTTTTTTAGAATTACATTCCATTCGACAACATTCTTTCAAAGACAGATTTATTTTTTATAACACCATTTGCAATTTTTGAAAACCCACAAAATCTATTTGCTAACCACTTTAATTTTTGGTACACTATTAGTACAAATGTTTGATAAGGAGTTGGCAATGGTTATTTCGGGCAGTGTAGAAGAAATTATATTTCACAATGAAGACAACGGATATACCGTACTTGTGCTAGAAGTACAACATGACTATATTACTTGCGTAGGAAAATTTCCCAATATCAACGAAGGAGAATGGCTAGAACTAGAGGGAGACTATATAAAACACGCAAAATATGGAGTGCAATTTCAAGCAAAATCTGTACGTGTTACACCCCCTAATAATATCGATGGTATTATTCGATACTTATCGAGTGGACTTATCAAAGGGGTAGGTCCCATCACAGCCACTGCACTTGTTGAAAAGTTTGGTGAAACTACTCTCCAAATTATTGAATACAATCCTCAAAGACTTACTGAAGTAAAAGGCATTAGTGCAAAAAAGGCACAGGATATTGCAGAATCTTTTGCGAAGATTAAAAATATGCAAGATGCCATCATGATGATGCAAACGTATCATATTTCTACCAATCTTGCTATTAAAATATTTAATTTTTATGGCGACAAAACAGAAACAATTTTAAAAAATAACCCTTACCGTATGACCGAAGAAGTAGATGGTATTGGATTTTTAACAGCCGACAAAATTGCACAAAATATGGGCATTGCGCCTACAAGTGCTTTTCGTATTCGAGCAGGACTTTTTCATGTTTTAAGAGAAAACAGTGAAAAAAACGGACACACATATATTCCTTATGAAAATTTGGTAGAAGAAGTCAAAAAAGCCTTACGACTAGAACAAACAGATTTGCAAGAAAGCATTGACTTAAGATTGAAAGAATTAGAGATTGATGGACAAATCAAAATTTTACAGCTAGAAGATACAAAAATTGTGATGTTACAAAAAATGTACCAAACAGAAAGAATGGTAGCCCAATTACTGACCATGCTCAATTCTGCAGTCATTCAGCCTGTCGATGTTAGCCAAGAAATATCTATCTATGAACAACTCAACCATATTACCATGCATGACAAACAAAAAGATGCTGTGGATCTTGCTGTCAATCACGGAGTCAGTGTCATTACAGGAGGTCCGGGAACAGGTAAAACCACCATTATCAAATGTATTTTACAAGTTTACAAATCTATGGGAAAACGAGTCAAACTTCTTGCCCCTACTGGAAGAGCAGCAAAACGATTAAGCGAATCCACAGGCATGGAAGCTAGTACCATTCATCGTGCCCTAGAATTAGATTATACAAGCCCAACACTCTTTTTCTATCATTCTGGCAACAAACTACCATTTGATGTCATAATCATAGATGAAGTTAGCATGGTCGATGTGCAATTACTCTTTTATCTATTGCGTGCAGTCCACCGTAATGCACGTGTGATTCTTGTAGGCGACAAAGATCAATTACCAAGTGTAGGAGCTGGCAATGTGCTTGCTGATATTTTAAAAAGTGGTGTCATTCCTGTGATGCAACTGACACAGATCTATCGACAAGATGACAAAAGTTTAATTGTTACCAATGCCCATCTTATTAACGAAGGAAAGATGCCTATTATTGATAATAAAAGCAAAGACTTTTTCTTTGAACCTTATGATGATACCACAGAAATGCTTCACTCGATCATCGCGTTAGAGACTACTCGTATTCCAAAATATTTGGGCATAGAACCAGATAAAATTCAAGTATTAGCTCCTATGCGTGCTGGTATTTGTGGAGTAGAAAACTTAAATGTCCATTTGCAAGATGCTCTCAATCCATCTAGTATTGACAAAGCAGAAATTGTAAAAGATAAAACAATTTTTCGGCTGGGAGATCGTGTCATGCAGACCAGCAACAATTATGAGAGACAGTGGAATAAAGGACTAGAACATGGTACCGGTGTTTTTAATGGAGATATTGGTATGATCACCAAAGTAGATAGACATACACAAAGTCTAGAGATTACTTTTGAAGATGGACGCGTGGCTACATATCTATCGCAAGAAGTAGGAGAACTTGTCTTGTCTTATGCCATTACCATTCACAAAAGCCAAGGTAGTGAATTCGATGTCGTCATTATTCCTGTCATATCTGGTGCTTATATGTTACTTACCCGTAATCTTTTGTATACTGCCGTTACTCGTGCTAAAAAAATGGTGGTACTTGTGGGATCGAAAAAAAGTATTGCTATGATGGTCCATAATAATTATACAGCTGTTCGATATAGTATGTTATCTACATTCTTATTAGAAAGCAAATCCAATATGGACGCACTATTTGGACCAAAAGAATCCTAAAAGGAATGATCTTATGTCTTTAAAAGAAAAAATATTGAATCTTCTATACCCCAAACATTATACTTGTCTATTTTGTCATACCGAAATTGATGAAGCCTTAGATATTTGTGACACTTGTCAAAAAACTTTGCCCTACATCAAAGACAAAGTTTGTCTTAGATGTGGACAAGTAGTACATGATGAAAGTGAATATTGTGATAATTGCAAAAGGAGTACTGAGCCATGGAAATTTGATCTATGTCGATCAGTGTTTGTCTATACCTATCCTATCACAAAAATGATTCGTTCTATCAAATATGATAATGCCAAGTATATGTTTGACACGTTTGGAAAATTACTAACTCAACTATATCTAGATCATGAACTTACTTGTGATATCATTATTCCCGTTCCTTTACATGAAGAGAGAAGAAAACAAAGAGGATACAATCAAGCAGAATGGTTGGCAATGGATCTAGCCACTTCACAGAATATTCCTATGGATACCGAACATTTGATTCGATCCACCAATACCCCTTCTCAAACATCTACCATTACCACAAGAAAAGACAACGTAGCAGGTGCTTTTACCGTTACGATTCCTAATATATATCACAACAAAACAATTTTGTTAGTTGATGACGTCATTACATCAGGCGCCACCATTCAAGAATGTGCAAGAGTATTAAAGGATATAGGTGGAGCAAAACAAGTCCTTGCATTGACACTTGCACATAGCCCTGTAAGAGATACTTCTTTACCTATCAAATAAATTAAAAAAGGATTGTTTTCTCAATCCTTTTTTTGCTGTCCTTTAGATTGGTTTGGTATGCTACCTCTTTTATATTCCTTATTATGTTATCCACCACAACGGAACCCCTTTGTCAAAACAAAAACTAAACAAAAAATTCTTTAAAAAATTACACATCAAGGCATGAGAAAACCAGATCTATAGATATATGTTAAAAAAAAGAAATCGTATTCCTACGATTTCTTTTTTTAGATTATACATCTTATCATACAATGCTTTATGCCGAATATTCTATAAATAAGAATGCAATAGATGGATAATTACTGTCACCAGCAATATAATTCAAATTCCAATTCTTAGCTTGTATATATTGAATTTCCATCTTTGACAAATTCGTAATAGGATCTTCTTTACCTAATTTATCATTGATTGGATCAGATGTATTTAATTTTTCCACGTCATCGAATGAATTTCTAACAACAAAGGAAACTTTATAAGCATTTGCCCATGATATACCCAAACACTTAAATGCTACCTTATGATTCACTAATGCCAGTCCATTTTCATTAGTGCCCATGTCATTTGCAACACTAACACCATTACTTAACCAAGCAACATAATCTTTATCAGTAGGAGTTCCATAATAAGTATAATTACCCATAATATCTGAATACCCTCTTTGTAATTTTAAAGGTATGATAAGATCATGTTTATCATTTGTTGCGCTATATGTTTCTGCATTGGCAAATACATAAGTATAACTTTGTCCTGCTGTAATTGTACTTTGATCATTAAGATAAGATAATTGTCTTAGAAAATATGCTTTCCCATTTATTTCATAAGCCATAGAGTTGATTGCTGGAACGAAACTATCAATCCCCGCACCATAAATATCGTCTACATATAATATTTGAGAGTTTTCTGTATTTATTACTTTTGCCAATTGTCGAACACCCATAAAATAATACTGACGACTGGTAGCAGAATAGTACCATTCTCCATCTGAAGATCCTGTATCTTCATTATAAGTTACATAGCTTAATGTATAGGTCTTTTTTGTATCATCTGCCCTATATGAAGAATAAGATCTATATGTTTTTAAAGCATTATTACGCTCTAATTTATTATAAGTTACATTATCTATAATATCTGTTAAAGATGTTACAATACTAATTCCATATTGATAGAACATACCCCAATTATATGTTATAGAAGATATAACAGTAATATCTTGACATTGAGATGCTCCGTATTGGCTTTGTATCGTATTTTCATACCAACTTTCCCTACCATTATCATCATCAAGATAATATCCATTATCTGTGGCATAGAATCTCACTGTACCTAATGAATAACGTCGTAGTTCTACTGAATGATAACCATTATCATGGCGAACCCAATCTGTAGAATCAGGTTCTACAAAATTAAAGTATCCCCAATAAGAACCTTTTCCGTTCACAGTGGAACCTAATGTCTCGTAGGTAAATCCCGTATTGATTGTAGCATCTGTGCCATCTGGCTTAAAGAAATAACTATATTGTTCAGTCTGAATAATTGCATAATCATATTCGTCCTTATCATGATATACAACTTGATAATAAAGATTATTATCATGTTTTACCCCTTGATTGCCAATATATAAAGAAGTGTTTTCTGTTCTTCCATGTATTTCTACGTCAATACTCATACCAAGAGGAAGATCTATATTTTGAGAAGAATATCCAATGAGACCACCAATATTATTATCTCCAATAATACGGTCTTTAATTATGATATGTGTATTATTAGCAGAATCTCCTGTCCAATTGATTGAATTCCCTTTAAAACTTCCAATAAGACCACCAATATTACTAGATTCTTCAAAGATAATATCGCCTGTTCGAGTAATAGCTTGAATGGTTAAATTACCACCACTCACATATCCAATGAGACCGCCAACACCTTGTACAGAATGAATATTTTCTTGCAAAAGAATACTATTTACTGTAATCTGTTGTATGCTAACTGTGCTATTTTGTAAATATCCAATAGCACCTCCTACATAATTGGCTGTACCTTCGATCTTGATCGTTACCCCCTCTTGTAAGCTGATACCTTCTATATTGTTAATATTGCTACCAAATCCAACATAGCCACCTACATAATAGGCTTGTGTAAAAGAAAGTGTTAAGGAAGAAGCAAGGATAGAACCAGTGATTTCTCCACCTGACATATATCCTACAAAACCACCAAGATTGTTTTCAGCGTTACATATCTTGGTCATCGCAATTGTGGTATCATAAATACTAGATTGATCAGCATCACCGATCACACCACCAACTTGTGGAGCACCATTTCCATCAACAGTTGCCGTAACAGTGACATTACTAATCTCACCAGATACCATCTTTCCAACAACGCCACCGACAGCTTCTTGATTAAATGCTCCTACAATACTTCCTGTAATAGTGACATATTGCACAGTTGCATTTTTTATATAATCACATAAGCCACCACCGGAAATTTCATTCGCATTCACCGTAATAAAAGCATCTTCTTTGCCTATAGAAGAATATAATGTTCCATTCCCTTTATATTCTACTGCAAGTGCACCACCTTGTGCACTAGATGTTAAAACTAGATTGCTAAATTCACTGGAAACTTTATCTCCAATTTTACTATTATCAATAGAATTAGCAATAGGTACGTCAGTAGAGATATTAAAGTTCTTAAACTCTGTAATATTAGTCATTGTCTCAAATAAGTAAGAGATACCATTCGTTGCAATTTCTAATTGATAATAACTATCTTTACCTGGTCCATAAAGAGAAGTATTGGCAATAGGATAATACGTAGTTCCAGCAGATTTTTGAATGGTAAAATCATCATAATAGATTGTTGTATAACTACTACCTACTTGCGTAATGGTATACTTTGTCGTTGGAATACTACCATTTGGATAGTATCGTAAACTCATCGTAGCCATAAAATCTGCAAGTGTAATATCTGTATTGTTCGTTGCATTCCCCGGTACATAATATGGTCTATCGATATTGGCTGTCCTATTATTATCATTGATTCGACCATTCCACCATGGATTGTTTGTCATAATTGCATCTTCTATATTAGGTAATCCACCAATATAGTACGTTGTATCTAAATCAGTTTTCCTATTTGTGAATATCATACTCATATTGTTATGGTAAGTTAGATCATTTCCAAATAATTTTTCTATTGGATTATTTGTTCCATTGGTCACATCGTACGCTAATACATTATGTACACCATTGGTCATGGTAGGAGTATCATTACTGACTGTAATAGATCCAAATAGTTCTCCTACGTTTTTATAAGAATCAGCATGATTACTAATCTTAGTAGTATCTGCCACAACCTCTAAAATATTGGTATTCGTAGATATTCCAATTAGTCCACCTTGGTATGGTGACGCTACATTAGATCTCGTGGTTGCATTGGTATTGGATAGACTAGATAGGTAAGCTACTTGGGTAGATGATGTCGAACCTGTCACACTACTTGCTACTTGTGTCATCGTACTACCTGTAATATAGGAAGTCTCTACTGTTCCACCATTACTTTCACCAATAAGACCTCCCATGATATCATTGGCACTCATGGTCGAACCTGTCACGCTACTTCGTGAAATTGTAGTTGCATTAGCAGATCCTACCAATCCACCCACAGTCTGTCCATTGACGTATAAGACGACATTGTTCACATGGACATTGGTAATAGATGAATTCGTGGTATAACCTGAGATGGATCCAACAGTATCAACAATTTTGGCAGAATCCGTAAAGAAGATATTACTATTCTCTATATTTACATTCTTGATCGTTGCACCACTCATATACCCAAAGAGTCCAGCATAATCTTGATCATCTTTTGTTGCATGAACTCTCGTGATAACCATATTAGATATAGTATGAGAACCACCATCAAATGTCCCTTGGTATGCGTTACTTTCTATGCCGATTGGCGTCCAAAGTTTTCCACCAAGATCAATATTGGCACCCAAAGTCACGTTTACATTCCTTTGTTCAACATTCGTAATATAAGCAATGACTGCTAGTTGTTGTGATGTATGGACAGTATATGCTTCTGTAGAAGTGGTAATACCTGTATTGTTTTCATTGTAGTAGTAAGCATTGTCAACCTTGCGCACACCATCAATCCAATATGGATAATCTCCATCAATATATGGCAAGTTGTAATAATGTTCTGCATTATTTTGTCGTTGCCAAATATTCCAATTGAATCCTTCTAGAACAGAAGTTTTTAGTTGATCTTCTTTATAGTATGCACTACTGATAGTTCCACCACCACTCAACTTATTACCAGTAGAAGATAATGGAGTATAAAGTTGTGAACCATTACCCTTACCTACAATTTCTCCTTTTGTAGACTTTGTACTAATGCCAGAAGTGTATGTGTAAGTATCTTGAGTGTTTTCAGAGACATTCATTCCATGTTCAGTATAAATAGTATATGCCATGGTGATAGTGCCACTGTCCTCCATAGATCCAATCAATCCACCGACAGTAGATTGATCATTGCCTACATAGATAGAACTATTGACAGAAGCAAGTCTAGTTGCAGAACTTGTAACTTTCCCTGCTACCGTCCCAACATTCAATGCTGTACCCGTACCATCTGGTACAAAGATGAGAGCATTCTCCATTCTAATATTACTGACACTAGGCAAAGTTTGGAATAAACCAATATTCGTAAGATTAGTCATATCAGTTTCTGCCATCATCTTGTTTTGATAATAAATGGTCATATTGTAGATACGATTCAGTGTCTGTCCTCGATCTGCTGTGTAGTTCTTTCCAAAGGTGTCTAACATAGTTGTACTCACACCTTGATCTGCTACACCTTGCAAATTCCCACTTAATTGTGTAGTTGTAGTTGTTGCTAATGGAGTCCATAGTTTGTTGCCTAGATCAATATCGTAGGTATTCCATGTATTACTTTGTAAATCTGTGACCAAGTCATCATTAGACTTCCAATAATACTTATCACTTAATTGATCAGTTGTAGCCATAGTATAACTATCTTGCAATGACCAACGTAAGACTGGGAATCCATAATTGAGTTTTCTTCTAGTGGTATCATTGTCTTCTACTTTTTGATTGGATGTACGAATCATGATCCATAGATCTGTAGATCCACCAAGATCTACATAATCAGCTGGATTATGACTTATGACAGTTTTACTCTTAGTTCGATAGAAGGTCATATTCGTCACAGTAGCATTGTCTACATCTTGTTGTGCCACAATACTATCTATCCATGTGACTTGGTTAGTTAATATCGAATCA
The DNA here is from genome assembly GCA_944332185.1 of uncultured Clostridia bacterium. Lineage (GTDB taxonomy): Bacteria > Bacillota > Clostridia > Christensenellales > UBA1242 > CALVJJ01. The sequence goes on along the minus strand of CALVJJ010000004.1, from coordinate 66,745 downwards.
AGATTACTTGTTGTAAAGATCTCCACATTGCGTAAGATACCGCCAAGAGTATCTGCAATATTGTTACTTCCGGTATAACTGACTCGGTTAAGTAATCCCTTTTGATTACCGTCAATAATAAATTCTTCACTATATACCACAAAGTAATCGACAATTCCATTTTGATCCCCTGTGATAGATAATGATGTACCTTTATTCTTACCACCAAAGATCATACCATCATTATTTCCACCAACTGTTACACTAGGAGCAATGATGAATCCTGTTTTCCCAACTGCTTGTACAGTGATCGATCCATCAACATCGTATACAATATTACTAATAGTATCTGTTGTTGCTGCTGATGAAGATATGATAGAAGTCGTGATATTTTTATCTTTAGTCCATGCTAGTTGAGGTGTTGTATCTGTAATACCATCTGATGCCCACAAAGTATTTTCTATTGAAGTAGTTTCTGTAAATGATTTACCCAATATTTCATCTAAATAGAGACCTTTTCCCCAATCATTACTATAAGGAGTAATATCTGTACTGTAATAACTACGACTAATAGAAGCATTAGTTGCCATGTCTCCCACAAGTCCACCTTTGGTGGTATCATAGTACATCGTGACATTCGATCCATAGACATAACGACTAATAGTATAGGTATCTTCTATGCTTCCTGCATTGTACCCAACCAATCCACCTAAGTATACAGGATTATTCTCGGTTGCGCTCTCATTACCTTTGGAACTTTCAGAGATATCGAGATATCCTTGGCTATAACTATTAGTAATACTTCCTGCATTGTATCCAACCAATCCACCAACATATTTGCTCGTACGATCTAAAATAAGATTCATTTCACTGACTGCTTGATCTAGGGTAATACTTGCAGATAGATGACCAATGATACCACCCATATACCCATTTGTATACCAAGAAATGGTATCTGCTGATGCATAATATTGATAAATATTTCCTTTAGTCAATACTTGGCTAATGGATCCAGTAGTACGGGTATTTAATTGTGATGTTTCTTGTATGGTATTATCTACTTTTCCTACAATACCACCAGCAATATTTCCTGATAACCCAGCAATGTTTACTTGTAGATTAGACCATGTACTACCACTTAAAACACTTTGTCCAGCAATTCCACCATGAGTGTTAGCATAAATACGTTTGTTAGCGTCAACACGTTTGTTAGCATCATCTGTTACAGAACAATTTTGAATCATTGTTCCATTACTGTTGCCCACAATACCACCAAGGGTATTGATGGATAATCGTTGGTTCGTTTCTTGGTTTTCAACGAGCGCTTTTTGGTAATCTTGTACAGTTACACCATCAATGGTGCCTCCGGTCATAGAACCAGCGACTGTTCCAAAATTAGTAATTTGATACAATCCCGCATAGTTAAATGTTTGAGGTGTAATACTTATATTCTGTATATCTTGAGCATTTACAAATGTTCCTGCTAATATACCCAAATCCCCAATCTTCCCTTTTATCGTAATATTCATGAAGTTTTCAGGAATTGTGGTAACAGCATCACTACTGCTTATGATAGATGCTCCACTAAGATATCCAAATAATCCACCAACAGATGTACCCAACACATTCATTGTGATATCATTGTCTTTCGTATAAGATGGTATCTTATACACAATATCATTGCTGTTAGCACTGTTATGTGTACTTTGATATCCCACAAGTCCACCAATATAAGAAGTAGTATTAGTAGAAGTATTAACATTTTCTAAGGTAATAGCATCTATTTGCCAAGTGGTAATGGAAGTATCTTCACTTGTATTGAGAGTCGTATTCCCGGTCAGACTACCAATGACACCACCCATTGCATATTGATTGTTTTCTTGTGTGCTGTTATCTTTGATAGATATGTTGCTCACAGATACATCTAATTGATAGGTTGCACTTGTGGTGGTTAAATTGTAATCTACGATAGATCCAATGGCTCCACCCATAGCAATGGAAGTATGGTTTTTACCTTCATCACTTGTTGCTATGTCCCAAGTATGATGAGAAACTGCAGTACTTAGCAAAGAAAGTGGTTCATATCCTTCTTGAATATACAATCCAATGAGTCCACCAATACCATGTTGTTGTGCATTATTCCCAAATTGAGTATCTTTTACTAAACTTTGTATAGTAGCACTTATGCCAGAATGTGAAATACTACCTACCTGATAAGGTCCAACTGTAACCTTACTTAAAGTAAAGTTGGTTCCTGCACCGACAACACCACCATAGGTGTTGATATTTTTTAACGTTAAGGATACATTGTTTTCTTGTTCTGCTCCAATTTGAATATTCGTAAAGGTGGTTGTTTTCTTATTGTCCACCACTACTCCAACTAGATTACCATAATTCAAACCATATCCTGCATTCACACTGACAGCATTATCTTCTGTAATATTGGTGTCTTTTAAAGTTAAATTAAAGTTTTCGAATTTTGCACGTTTTGCTTGTGCAATGAGTCCAATATTAGAATTGATAGGATTGCTTTGTGTCATACCGATAGAATCTGCTGTAAAATACAGATTGTGAATGGTATACACATTGCCTTCGTTGCTTCGTAATGTACCATTGAATGGGGTATCTTGACAGAGAGGCACCCAAGGTTCATCACCCAAATCAATATCATTCATTAGAATAAATGTAGCATCTGGATAGACGTCCATCTTTTTCAAATCTTCAACAGTTGTCACATACACAATCAAATCGTATGTTTCAGCCTTTAATGCTGGATATAGATAACTTTCATCGATTGGATCTAAAGTGACATCGTTGATATCAAAGCCATTCCAATACATTTCCATAAAGGAATTATAGATAGATGTTGTGGAAGATTTTAATTTGTCTGCATGTTTGAACTGTCCATTGTCAACAATTGGATCTTCTGTTCCAGCAAATATCTTACCATTCCATGTAACAGTATCATTCTCCCAGAGTAATCGTCTAGCTATAATTTCTTCTTGTGTACGCAAAGAACAGAAATATCCCATATCTCTATACAAATAATAAGTTTCTTTTCCATTCGTTGGATTCTGTAAATATACTCCTCCTGTGATATATGGAACATAGGTACCATCTGTAGCTTTGACTAAATTCCCACTACCAGTTTCTGTTAGAATCATGGAAGCGTCTGTACCAATATTCGTCTTATAGTCAAGAACCACTTTGGTTGCATAATTGACTTCTTGTTTTGCTCTACTATAACTAGACGTTCCCATAATAGAAGCATCATTGTTCTCTAAATTACTGATAGGTGAATCTAACTTGCCTACATAAGCACCCAGATAATAGTATGTATTGAGTGTGCCATTGGCTCTTAATTTTGCATGCAAATCTTCTGTATTCCATACTGTTGCAGCCACACCACCATCAAATATCGTAGGTAAATCCACCATAGTATAATAAGATGCTGGCAATTTGATGTAATAAGTAGATTGTATTTTTTCACTATCTACTGTCGTCACATCTTCTGCTGTCGTAGTATACCATTCGCCCATTCTACCAATGAGTCCACCAGCACTTTCATAAGATCGTACAGTAGCTGTGGTATAACTAGATACAATACTTCCACCAAAACTTAGTCCAATAAGTCCACCACTTGCCAAGGCATTTAAGGAATATACTGGTACTTTGTTATAACTATTCTCAATGACACCATTGATATTGAGTCCTACAAGTCCACCAATATAATGTGCATTTCTGCTTGTACCTTTTCCATCTTGATCGGTACCAAACAAATTACGATAATTATTCGTATCATAAGTACCTAATTTTTGTGCTTCATCAATACTATTTTGTAAAGTCGTAATATGTGATACAAAGGATCTTTGTAAGCTACCATGATTTTCTCCAATAATACCACCTGCAACACGAGAAGCGATGATACTCATGGTTGCATCTTCGGATAACTGAATCTCATCATTGACACTAACGACATTCTTACCCATGTATCCCATAATACCACCTACAATTTCGCCTGCTAACTGGATCGTATCACCCACAGACAATCTTCTTGCTTGGCTGGTCTGTGCCTGTGCCACAGAATAGGCATCAATTTCGTTAAGTTCAGCATCCATGACACCCACAATACCACCAACATAAGATACTTTGTTGTAATTGGTATAACGATCAGAAAAATCATCTTTTGTTTCATTGATATTGAGAATGGCAAATGTGCCTTTGTCTCCATACAAATTTTCAAAATTGAATTCATTAGATCCGCTCTTAAAATAAGAGGTAATATTGACATTAGAAGTAATACCAATGATTTGGGACTTTCCATAGATAAGTCCTGCTAGGCCACCGATGATATTGCTTCCACTAATATAAGAATCTTCATTCGCTGGTGTGATTGTCACATTAAAGACATTGGCATCATGAATCACCCCAGATAATACCCCTACAAAAGGTACACCGGTAGCACTAACTTCTTCCACTTCAATGAACAAGTTTTTGACTGTTCCTTGATCGATAGAACCGAACCAACCAGCTTGTACAATATCTGCAGTCGTATCACTATCTTTAGCGGCCGTTATGGTCAAATCTTGCACTTCCATACCATTTCCATCTAGGATCCCACTAAAGAGGACATCATAGGTGGTGGCTTTTCTATCTAATTTGTCTGCATAACTAAAATCACGTATTAAACGAATATTATAGGTATTATTCCCTTCTTGAGTATTCAAAGTATTTTCTTGTCGCAATGTTTGAACATCGTGCATACGTGTATCAAATAATTGTGCATCATAGACCAAATATGGATTGGTAATAGAACCTTCTGCATCAGCCACATTTTGATAACTATAAATCACATTATTCTCTTCGTCAGTTTTTGATCCTGCTAAATAAGAAACAGAACGTGTCAAGATATTAGCGCTGACTAGTTGTGGTCTAGCTGGGAAATAGTAATTGTTTTGCATAATACTGAAATACAAATCTTCTGTATTTTCCGTTGCATCTTCACTAAAACAATTATCATATTCGTTCATTTCTGGAATAAACCAAACTGCACTTGCTACTTTTTCTGCTGTATTTTCTTGATAATCCCCATTAAATGCAAAACCTGTAAAGGAAGAATATCTTCCAAATTGTGTCATACTGATAGCATCTACGAATGGATCATCTGTGACTTGATCTTCAATCGTGCCACCTTTATTGTCCAATCCTTCTACTTTTAAGTATACACTGTGTTCGATCGTTCCTTGATTGAGCCAATTCCCGCTGGTTGTTCGACCACTAAATTGAGAAGCGTTTCGTTTGTTGATCGCAACACTACTTAAAGAATATACTTCACTGATAGAACCATTTTCACCATTTTGATACACAAATCCTGCTGAGTCACCTGTAGAGTTGACTAAGATATTAGCATAACTATTGGTAATGGTACCGGTATTATCATATACAAATCCACCAGCATGCGTATTGGTATTAATTGCTGAATATGTATTACGCATACTGACAGCATACATACCTAATTCTAGCAAACTCTCATAATTGTCACCCGTGAATTTTGTGAGATCCACGCTGGTGACTGATCGATTCGCTACTGTTTCAAAATCACCTTCTAATTCTTGTCCAATCATCATTTGGTATGGATTACGTCCTTCTACATAACTATATCCAATATAGCCACTATTGATCGCAACTAATCCACCCGTTCCGGCATTGGTGGTAGAATTGAAGTTGTTTTTAATATTCCCATCTTTATAATAACTACTGCTAATCTTATTGGTATTTTCTGCTACCAGTCCTGCAACATACCCACTACCTTTGATACTGATATGTTCTACTCTAGAATTGGTAATATACCCGTTATTTTGTCCAACAAGTCCTCCAACATAAGCACTGATTCCAAGATCAGACTCTATCCAAATAGAGGTCAAAGTTCTACCATTTTTGATCACATTATTATTTTGTATGACAGTGTCATAAATGGTATTGTGGAAATTACTTACTTTCTCAACTGCTTGATAGAAGCGATAATTTCCATCTGTATCTTTTAATTGATCGCCCACAGTCGTATACAATTCGTATTCCTCAAAAGACAAAACATTAATAGGGCTTACTTCTGTACCTTGTAGAAGTTCGTTGATTCTTTGATCTTGATAAGCTTCGGTATTATACGTGACAGCACAGTTGGTAATCATACCATTATTGATACCTGCAATGGTTCCATAATAGACGGTATCATTACCAGTCAAATCAATCTCTATATCGAATTCATCAACAGAATTTTCAGAAGATGCTAGACCATTGCCTTCTTGGTCCACTTCTACCCTTTGAGCATCGCCCGTTGGTTCTAATAGAACGGTAATATTCTTCAGTAATGTATCTTCATGCACTGTAGCGAACAATCCAGCAATGCCTGTTTCCTGAATAGCTTGTGTATTAAAACTTTCTATTTTGATCACATATCCATTGCCATCAAAACTACTAATGACTCCAGTTACAGTTTGTCCACTCACAGCATCACTTGTTGAATGATATGTATTCCTTGGTGTCCAATTAGACAGAGTAAGATCTGCCATAAGACGATAATCACCTACTCCATTGTCTACCATATCAATGAATTGTTCTTCATTGTATATTGGAGTTGGATTTTCTTCATCAGTATATTGATAACAATCAAACGTGAAATCATACTCTAAGTTTTGACATAGTCCATTATAAGCAGGTAAACCAATTTGATTGTATGGCACAGCCACAATCCCATTGTCCCCATAATATAGATAGGTTCTAGCTTTGAGAAGCGTGTTGGTTGTTAAGACCGTGTTTTTCACTCGTATAGAAACACTATTGTCCTCTTGTTTTGAAGTACTTGCTATGAATCCTGCATAACTTTGCGTTTTTATCTGTGTAAGATCATTTCCTTCTTGTGTCCACCAAGTAGAAGTCAACGTAGTATTTTGTGTCGTATACGCAAGTGTTGACAAGGTATTTTCTAGGTTTGTAATAGCTTGTGCTACCCCTAAAGTTCTACTATTATAGGTGACATCTGTTAGTACAATGCGTAAGGTATAGAATTGATTGAGCAATCCAACGAATCTACCATTGTATACATTTTCTACCCCAATAGCATTCACAACAAAATCTGCTACTGTCAAGGTCAATGGTTGTTGTAAATTGGTTTCTTCAATATTGACACCATTGATACGTTTGCTAACTTTATAGACAATATTTAATTCTGCACCTTGTGGAACGGCAGAAGATACCCAGACTTGATATTGATCATTGCCCATGCTTTGAATGGTAAAATAATTACCATAAGAATAGGAAACATTACCTTTTTTCAATGTAGACTGTTCAAATGACAAAGTGGTTGTATCATCTTGTCCATTGATCTTCAACGTAAAGTTTTGTGTCATACCTCGTGCAATCGCTTGGGTTGAACAAGAGATAGATACACTAGGTGGCATCAAAACATCTAGTTGTTTTGTCATGGTATCTACAAGCACAGATTCTCCAGTTGGCAAATACTTATATGCTCTAATGGTAATCGTATATACGTTCCCTGCTTGTATACTTGATGGTATCGTTGTACGGACATAGAATGATCCGTTAAACATTGTCTTTCCATTGTATGCAAAACTACGTTTTCCAAGAGTAATACCATTTTCTATAGGATCTGCACTTTCACTATCTCTTACATATTGAATGTTTATAGTAGAAGTATCCCCTACAGTGGATAAGGTATAAGTTTTGATCATTTGGTCAAAACGAATATATTGTCCATTGATAGCAGTAGAAGTAATTTCTACATAATCTACATTGGCATAAATTGGAGTATAGTCAATTTTTAACAATCCATTTTTACCACTTAAAATGGTGTCGTATGGAATTTCCTCTCCATTAAAGACATAACTTTCTTCTTTAGTTTCTTCTGTAGTTGCTTCTATTTGTTTTTCTAGGTTGTTTGGATAATGATATGCATTCATCGCACCATGTTTTAATTCTTCTGTATTCATGGTTATGATCAAATTTGGATAGTTGATAACATTGCTATTGGCTTTACTAATGACTTCCGAACGACTTGCCGTAGAAATTTGGAAGAAACCAGTTTTATCCAAAGTATATTTGTTGTCGGTTGTGGAAGTGGCTTGTGGCAAGATATCGATGGATTCTTGACCTAAAACATAAAAATCGAATTGTACACTAACAGCAGTATTGAGACTGTCTAAGACTTGTGTTTCGCCTATTTCGTCTATTTGTTGATAGAGTTTTGACATATCTGCTCTTACATAGAAAGCAAAAGTCATAATGTTGTCATTCTTACTAAATTCACAAGATAACAACATATACCCTAATTGTATTGTGTTTTGTTGTTTCCAATTCTTTGTATCAAGCACAAATGTATAATGCATATTATAGGAATCTGTCAACAACAAAACTAATTGCTCATTATCTTTGTCTGTTTCAATACTAACAGCAAATCTTTGTGTTGTATTGCTTGGTTCAAAACGAATACTTGTCGTTTGTCCTTCTACAAACACATCTTGTGTTCCGTTAATAATATCGAGATCAAATTGAACAGCATACTCTTCATAGTAGATGGTTGTATCTCCACTACGATAATATGGACAAGCTTCTAATGTTACTGTGCCAGATTGCAATCCTTTCATGGTCATTTGCCCTAAAGCACTTTCCCACATTGTGCCTGTCTTACCATTGATGGTCAAATATTGTTCATCAATCGCAACATCTTCATGTTTTTCATTTTCAATCGCTGTAATGCGATACCTTACACCAATGGAAGAAGAATCCATGGTTTGTTGGTATCCATTCCAATCTTGCATCATTTTAGAGTAAATAGATAAGGTCGTTCCCTTTTCCATCGTTAAAGTAGATTGTGATTGAAATGCGTCATCATTACTTAATACAATGGAATCTGCATAAGCATCATCTTCATATAGTCCAAATCCTAGCACTTGATCTATCACTTGAAGGGTTGCACTTGCTGTGATCGTACTATCATACAAACTTGTGATAGTTAAGGTCACTTCCCCAATACCATTTAGTTTCAAGTAAGATGCTCCATTGTAGCTCACAATTTCTGCTACTTTTCGATTGTTCGCCACCACTTGTACTTTGGAGTTGGTTAAGAATGCTGGAATGGCTGTTATAGATAGAATTTCCTCTAAAGGTTTTAAATTTTCTTCCTCTAAAGCTCTTGTCAAACTACCATCAACATCTCCAATCAAGTTACCATTTTGATCATAGTTGCTATCTGCCAGACGAACCATACCCACTACAGTCACTTTTGCTTCACAAGTCACCCCTAATGGTGGCAAATTGACAAGTAATTGTACACTGCCTACAAGTTGCAATGTTTGTGTCGTAAGATCTGTCACGTAAGGTGTGCCACGATCATCAGTTCCTGCCAAGTTGATCAAATATGGATAAGTCACATCTCCAATCGTGATCGTATAATCTTCATGTGCATAGAAGACTGCATTTTCATATTGTGTTTTTTGTGCTTGGGTATAAGTAGGATCCTGACTATCAAAATTCAATCCCTTTTCAGCATTTCCTTTTGCCTGATCAAAGGTATAAATCATAGTACTCATTTGAGTTAAGAATTCTTGATAATTAGTATAAGAAGTTGTGGTATCATATCCTACAAAACTTTCATTGATGACTGCATAAGAATTGGTGACAGCTGTTCCAAATGCAAATGTTTCTATAGAGTCGATTTCAGTTGGTATCGTGACATGCAGTGATGTGTTGTATACCACCATAGCACCATTTGGTAATAGTGCATGGGAATTGGTAGAAGCAAAGTTTTGCATACTTGCAGATACGAAAATATTATTCCAAGTAACCACAATATTTTGTGCATTACTTGATCCTTGGTAACCAATTCCTAAGGACAAATACGCATCAGTATTCTGTGCTACTACATCACCCCAGAAAGCAGAAGTTGCTGTAGGCAAATAATCCTCAACAGTTGCTTTTGTGTAAGAATAAATAGATGTATTTTTAATGGTAAAACTACTTCTTGTGGTTGTTGTTCCAATCAAACCACCTACTTTATCCTTTCCTACGATACTCGAATTTTCAATGCTATTAGCATATTGATAGCCATAGAATTCTATATGGGTATCATCGATAGAAGAGTATCCACTAATGACACCAATTAGTCCACCAATACTTTCATTTCCTCTTATGTAAGGAGCTACAGTAAGTGAATGTAAAACACCACTTTCTTGAGATCCTACTGCTCCACCAACTTGATTGTATGCCTTGATGTGTGCCAAGACTTGTAGTTGTTGAATAGTCCCTGTGTTCTTACCTGCTACCCCACCAAAGACAGAATTCCTGTTAGATACTTGATTGTTGGTAGGATTGATATCTACTACTACATCATACGTGTCCACCCCAAAAAGAAGGGTATTGTTTTCGGAATTTTGAATTGTTCCAGAATTAGCTCCCACCATACCACCAACATACACAACAGTAGAAGCTCCCGTCGTACTATTGTCTAGTACACTCATGACAAGATTGACTTGCAAACGATACTCTACTCCATGCGTGGTATCTGTAGCACTTGTCATTCTGCCTTGATTGAATCCTACCATACCACCTATGTAAGCTGTGATAGAAGAAGTAGAAACAAATTGTACACCATTGCCTGTTGGATTGACTGTCGCACCACGATTATCATAGACACCTACACCTGCAATCGTGGTATTTTTTGCTGTTGCACCTGCTAGTACACCAAAATACAACATATCACCTACTGTACCTTTGGTTTGGACTACATCAAATTGTTTTACAACAACATCAAAACTACGTAAACTTGCACCATCACCCAAATATCCAAATAGACCAATGAAGTATTCCTTGTGATTTTCAACATCGTTGACAAGCATGTTATTGGTGTTGCTGTTTTCCACAAATGATAAACCACTAATGGTATATTTCCCATAGAATTCATCTGTATTTTGACTACGTAAAGATCCTGTAAAAGGTGTATTCTTATCTCCGATTGGCGACCAAGAACCATTCATTCTAGTCGCAATATAGTACGATAAGTCAATATTATTCGTTAAAACATAATGGCTATTGAGTCCATTTCTCATATCATCGACATCTTCTGCCGTTCGTACTCTAAATGGATTACTTTCTGAACCATCTAGTAAGAAAATTTTGAATTGATTCCTAATGGTGTAGCTAGATCCGTTTTTACTATCTTGTGCATAAATGATTACTTCAATGTATCTAGTAATATATCCATCATCTCCTTCTTGATTAAGAAGTTGCAACAATTCAATTTGTAAGTCTTTTTGATAATTTTTCCCATCAACATTTTGGACGGTATAATTAAGATAAGCAATCGCAGAACTTCCTGTATCTTGATATGTCCTACCTTGATCTACACTTTCCCAAACTTTTGTTTCAATTACCAAATTAGTATTGACAGAATCGATAGGATAGATATTGGTTCTAATAGAAGCTGTATTGTTGCCTACGAATTGATTGCCATTTAGTTGCATATCACGAATATCAAAATAATACACATATTCATCATTTTCTTTTTGCAAATTTTCAAATCGTATAGACTCTACTTTTGTAGGTTTTTGTACCTGTATAGTCGCATAAGCTTCTTCATTATAAAGGTATGTGGTGACCATATTGGTGTCTTGATATTCTTGCATTAGTTTTACACGAATATGGAAGGTAACAATATCTGCATTGATAATATTAGCATAGACCACAGCATAACTTTTATCTTTCAAATTTAATTCTACGAATATAGTATGATCGCCATAACGAATAGCATAAGTTTTATAAAGTTTTTCATTATTTTGACCTAAAGTATAAGATATTTGCACACTAGAAGTGGAAGATTGTTCATTTTCATTGTAAGTCAGTTGTGCAATAGTGTTGCCTTGTGTACCAAACACTTCCCAAGTAGGATCCATATACTTAACGGTAGTTGGGTATACACGATAGCGAATAGTTGCTTTTTTCAGTGTATCATCTTCCAAACTATCTAGTTCATATCTACTATAAATTTGAAAACTAGAACTACCTGTTGGTTGATCTATCGTCACTTGCGTGATTGGTAAAACAGGACTAACTTTAAACACAAAATATTTTACAGTTGCATAAGACTGTCCAGTATTATCATACCCTTGCAGTGTCAAAGTCACCACAGTTTCTACAGCACTACTGGTAACTGTAAAAGATTGATTATCTGCTCTAAAGGTCACCCCTCGTCCACTTAATTGTACTTGAACTCTTGTTCCCTCGAACAAAGATTGTACGGTACCATTGAGAATAAAGTTTAATGGTACTTGAGTCCCACTTAAGAATTGATAAGTAGGAGCATTCGCAATCACATCTTCTGTAACAGTTTCTACAGAAGCAATAGCAATATTGCTAGGTACTGCATTCCCTACATATAAGCTAGCATCTTGTAATTCATGGAATACAACAATCGTTGCTACACACACATTACCATTTGGTGCCACAAATCGCACATCGAATTTTCCCGTACGTCCTTCTAGATTGGCTGTTAGCAACAAACCAGAATGATCAGCAAGCCATTCCCAAGTAACTAGACTATCTTGCATACCAATAATTTGGAAACTTTCCCAAAGTTCCGTTGCGTTGATACCTGTAAAGGTAATATTTTGTATATTGGTACCATCTTCTGCTGTTCCATCAACGTTAAGATAATAAATAGATTGATTGGTAGCAATATCCATTTGTCCTCTCACAAATTGCAAAGGAATGGTTTTTGTAAGATCTACACCACTTACAGCACTGGTAATAACTAGAGAAAATGTTCCAATTTCCACATCTGATGGATAGTTATGTACAATATAGAAAGGACCATCTTGTTCGGTATACATTGCCGTTGGATCAACAATGCCATTACGATTGTACAAAGATACTTTATAGTCTGCTATTTGTTCCCCTTCTAGATGAATATAGAAAGGAGAACGTGTCAAAACAGTATCATTTAGAGTGCGTATACTAACACGGATTGCATTGCTACCATCGCCATATGGTCTATCTTCATCAAAAATAGTCATGCCATGATTTTCATCAAGTTGTACATTTTGATTGGTTACTACGATGGATTCTGGATAGTATTCCACTAGTACTTGTAACGTTACCTTTTTGATGGAATTGGTGTCCAATAGTTTATGTTGATACCCAAATGTTAACACCGTGGATCCCATACCTTGTTCCATGATTTGGAATGTAGTATCCATCTTCGTTACATCAACATAACTATCTGTATAATGATCGGTAAAAACCCCTTGCTGATTGATAATCCCTAATTGGTATGTTGCTGGATCAAGCAATATATCTTCTTCTGGAGTTCTTACAAAGAAAGCAATGTTTTTAGAAAAATCTCCAATATTTTCACTATTTTGTGCCATGGATAATACATATTGTCCATTGTTATTCTTTTCTAATTCTACGAATTCGCCTTCTTTTTCATATTTGATCACAATGGCATCATTTTGTATCACATCGACAACGTGTATAGTGATTTGTTTGGATTCAATATCTTCATTGTATAGAGAACGAATAGAAAGTTCAAAAGATTGCACTGTAGAATTTTGATCTACCGTAAGCATATTCCCATCTATTAGAATTTGATTTTCTTCTGCTGGAATATCTACTTGCCCTACTTGCAAAATCAAATCTTTGCGATTGGTATCTGTAGGCAAATAAGAGACAACTTCTCTCATATCTATGGCAACCCCACGTTCTATGTACAAAGAAGTTGTGTCAACCACAATATCTTCCACAGGCTTGTTGACTCTTACTACAATAGTCTCTGTCAAATTTCCTTCTACACTTTTGACTGTGATTAGACTTTGTCCAACACGATATGCTGTCAATCGTACATCTGTATTAGAACCATTGACTACTGTTTGATCTACCGTGACATATTCTGTTTGACTAGATGATACAATAACATTGGTATTTACTCCTTTTTTTGCCCCTGCAACATTCACACTGAATGTAAAAGGAGTAGGCTCGTCATTTTCCAAGTCTACATCAAAAGTATATTGTCCATTTTCCACAGCAATTTTGCTGTCTATTTCTAGTTTCATATTTCTATAAGGATTTCCACACCCTGCAAGCAGAAGGATTGCCCATAAAAACATCATAGAAATAAGACTAATTTTAGATTTGAATTTTTCCATTTGTTCACCTGTATTTTTATTTTTTGAAAATTGAACATTTTTCATACATATTTTATCTCAAAATTTACCCCTGTAAAAAAGATAAAATTCAAGATTATTTATGCTATAATTAAGTATAAAATTTTTGTCTAAAATTGTCAAACAAAATACTTATATAATAAAAAAATAATACTTATAAAAATATCGCTTCATGATGGATTGTTTTTTTATATATTTTCCATGCAATTTCATACACATTTTCCATTGATGATGACGTATTTTTTTGCAAATACATATTTTGATTTATTCTGTATTTTTTGATAAATATCATTAGCTTTTTATAGTCCATTTGTATCGTTATTACTGATCAAAAAACAGTATCAATGTATGACGAGTTTGTCTTACTATTTTAAAACATAAAAAAAAGAAAAGGATTGCTTTCCTTTTCTTTTCTTATTTGTTATTCTGTTTTTAAATACACACCATGTTGTTCAAAGGTTGTAATAACAGAAGTATGGAATTGTTCTATTTCTTCACTAGATAATGTATGATCTTTGCTGGTAACAAAATATCTTAAAGTATAATTCTTTGTATTTCCATTATCAAAAATATCTAGTAATTCCACATGGTAAGATAGAGTTGTAGGTATTTTATGTGCAATCTCCTCAATATCTCCATAATGTTTTTCCTGATCCAACACAAAATTAAAATCAAGACTGGTTGTAGGATATTTGGACACACTCTCATATTTCGATATTTCTGCAGGTTTTTGATAAATTTTGGACACATTGAGTTCTACTAAAATAACTACTTTTTCTGCATCAATTTTTTGTTGTACTTTTGGGTGTAAGACACCAATATTTCCAACACTTTCATGATCACAGATAATATCATAATGATTGATTGGACACAAATATTCTTCTGTTGGTCGACTTTCTTCTAAACGAACAGGTAATTGTAAGACATAGTGGAATAGATACAAGATACTATCTTTGACTTCAAGCAGTTTTTGAGCAAAATTGTTTTGTTTTGTCATAACACCTATACCCAAATGTTTTTCTTCTTGAGCAAGATGATCTTTCATTCCTGTCACAACATGTCCTATTTCAAATACACCAAAGTCATCTGCATAACGTTTGTTTTGCAACAAAGTACGAATCATAGTTGGTTTCATACTAGAACGAATATTTTCATTATCCTTTTGCAAGGAATTGATAAGATAAATGTAAGATGGTGTTTCAATACCTAACATAGCATTGGTAGGTTGATCTTCCCATATATAACTATGAATTTCGTGCCAATTATATCTTTGGGCTAACATATACTTGATATCATATTCACGCACAATATCTGTTCCTATTCTTAATGGTTTGATAGGTTGTGTAGATGGTTTACTAACAATATTATCATACCCATAGACTCTGGTAATTTCCTCTACAATATCTGCTTTATTAGAAATATCTTTGGTAGCACGCCAAGATGGAACATGAACACATAGTTCACTACCATTCTCTGTAACTTGAAATCCCAAAGACGTCAAAATGTGCACCATTCTTTCTTGAGGAATATCTACTCCGGTATATTTGTCAATGAATTGTTTTGTTATGTTGATGACAATTTTATCGTATTTTTTGACACAAACATCACATATATTGCTAACAACTTCACAATTTGGATCAATGGTTTGTAATAGATAGATATATCTACGCAAAGCCATCATCGTCATTTCTGGATCAAGACTTTTTTCATATCTAGCACTAGATTCGCTACGCAAACCAATCGCAGTAGCTGTTTTTCTTACTTTTACAGCTTCAAAATTTGCTACTTCCAAGAATACACTATCTGTATTTTCTTCTATTTCTGTACTTTGGCCACCCATAACACCTGCGATTGCACCAATTTCATGATTGGTGTCGATCACCATCGTGCCACTAGGAAGGATTCTTTGTACCCCATCAAGAGTGGTAAATGGTGTATTTTGCTGAATATCACGTACGGTTATACTTTGAATTTTACTTCCATCAAAACTATGCATTGGTTGTCCTAGTTCCAACATAATATAATTGGTTAGGTCAGCCAGCAAAGAGATAGCTCTCATACCACAGTAATATAGTCTAATTTTTAATTGTTCTGGACTACTGTGTTTTGTTACATGACCGATACGAACAGCACTGTATCGATAACAACTAGGAGAAAGCACTTCAATAGCAAGATTTTCTTTTCCACTATATGTATGTTGATCTACAATATAAGGCTGTAATGTTCTACCTGTAATAGCTGCAATTTCTCTTGCAATCCCGTAATGTCCCCACATATCTGGACGATTAGTTAGGGACTTATTGTCAATTTCTATAATGATATCGTCAATAGGTAGCACTTTCTTTACATCAACACCAATTTGTTGATCTGCACTAAATTCTAGAATTCCACTATGATCATCAGATATTCCTAACTCTTTTGCACTACAACACATACCATAACTTTCATATCCACCAACGATTGCTTTTCCTATGGTTAGTTGTCCTACCTGTGCGCCGATTGGTGCAAAAGCTGTTATCATACCGACTTTGACATTAGGTGCACCACATACGACAGCCAGTTTTTCTTTCCCAGTATTCACTTCTAGCAAATGCAATTTTTTACTATTTGGGTGATCTACTACTTTTTCAATTCTTGCTGTAATGACCCCTTGTACATCTTTTCCTTTGTATTCTACGCCTTCTACTTCAGCACAAGACAAGGTAAATTGTTGTACAACATCTTCTATATTCAAACCATCTAAATTCACAAAATCTTTTAACCAATTAACTGAAATGTACATATCTTACCTCCTTATTTTACCTTTGTTTGCTCTAATACTTTCAAATCTTTTCCATTAAGATGTCGAATATCATCAATTCCATACGTCATCATGACCAATCTACTTAACCCCAAACCAAATGCAAACCCTTGGTATTCTTCTGGATTGATTCCACCCATTGTTAAAACATTAGGGTGAATCATACCACAAGGACAAAGTTCAATCCAACCACTTTGTTTACAAACTTTGCAACCTTTTCCTCCACAATATGGGCAAGAACAATCCAATTCAAATCCTGGTTCGACAAAAGGGAAAAATCCCGGACGCAATCTCACATTCACTTCTTTTCCAAAGACTTCTGATAACATGGTTTTCATAAAGTAAATCAAATTACTAATCGAAACATCTTTATCGATCATCATACCTTCCATTTGGAAGAAAGTGTTTTCGTGACTAGCATCTAATTCTTCATTACGAAAGCATCTTCCAGGGAATATCACTTTTAAAGGAGCTCCATATTTTTTCATAATTCTATTTTGACTAGCTGAAGTATGTGTTTTTAAAAGTTGCCCATTATTAAGATAGAAAGTATCTTGCATATCACGTGCTGGATGATGTTTTGGAATATTCACAGCTTCAAAGTTGTTGTATTCTGTTTCGATTTCGTTACCATCTTCCACAGCAAACCCCATACTACGAAATACATCAATGAGTTTTTGTTGCACAATCGTTACTGGATGCAAACTTCCACATTCTTCTTGGGTAGGAATAGTAAGATCTAGTCTTGGCATACTTTTGATCTTTTCTTCAATCTCCAGATTTTCTAGTTCTACTTTTTTCTTGTCTAGTAAAACAGTGATTTCATTTTTTAATTGATTCACTGCTTCTCCAAAACTTTTTCTATCTTTTGGATCTAAGTTTTTAATTTCCTTCATACAAGAAGTAACATACCCATTTTTACCTAAAAAGAGATTTTTTACTTCGTTCCATGTGTCCAAATTATGAATATCTTTGTTTTTGTGTTGGTACATTGTTCTTATTTGTTCTAATTCTTTCATACTTCCTCCTTCTTACAAAAAAAGCCCGTATATGCAAAAACATATACGGGACGAATTGATTCGTGGTACCACCCGAATTCAAGAGAATTCTCTCTCCTCATTCTATCTTTTAACGGAGATAACCCGTCTAATATTTCTACTAGATGCTCCTGTGGCGAAATTCGAACACATCTTATTGTATTATGGTTTTCAGCCTATGACCACAACTCTCTTACCATACAGATGTATCTACTAAAACACATTCATCGCATTTAAAAATCTGGCTTTATTATATTCTTTCTTGTGTAATTTGTCAAGATATTTCATTTTATTTTTAGATTTTATCTTGTTCTTTTTGTTCTTCCTGTTGCACATGAGATTTGTCCACTAATTTAAAGTTCTCATGCATTCTTTCCATAATATGTTGGCTACGAACTCGTAGTTGTTCGATTTGGTCTTTTTTATGCAAATCAGGATCAGCAAAAATAGGTTTTCCAATATGAACCGTCACAAGTTGGGCTCGTATGCCAAAAAAAGTTTGCCATTTTCTTGGTTGTCTAAAATTGATACAAATTGGCAAAATTGGAACTTGATTTTGTACAGCATAATAAAATGCTCCTTTTTTAAAAGGTCTTATTTTATCATAATAAGCCCAAAGGCTTCCTTCCGGCATAAAATGTACAATTTTTCTTTTGCTGACTAGTTCTGCCACTGTTCGATTGAATTCTACTTGCATACTTGGTCTAGAGCAAATTGGCAATCCCCCAAATGCTTTGATAATATGTCCTATAATAGGCAAGCGCATATTACTTTCTAATGTCGTATAGTATACCTTTTTAGGCATTAAACTTTGTGCTACGAATACGACGTCCATATCCACACAGTGATTGCAAATACTAATAGCTCCCGTTTTTAAATGTTTTAAATTACGTCTACCTTTGATTCTAACACCATATAACACAAAGGTCACAATAGGAGCTATCAAGAATACGGCAATATACCAAATCACAGCATAAATCCATTTTGTTAGGAAAAATCTTGGAATAAACTGATATTCTTCTGATAATGGCTCTGCTTGCAAATGATCCACATCTCTCACATGCGCATCAAGCCTACCTTCTTTTTCTAATTGTTCATACTGTTTTTGTCTCTCTTGTATTTTTTTATTCATGATCACCTTCTTTTGCTAACCATAGTTTCGAAGGCTAATTTTGTAAAAGATGGTCCATGCCCCGGATAAAATTGTTTCACCGGTTTTTCTAATACTTTTTTCATGGAACGGTATAGTTTGACAATATTTCCATCGGCAAAGTCTGTTCTACCTATACCATTTTCAAATAAAAGATCCCCACAAAAACATACCCCATCTATGAAGTAACATATAGAGCAATCACTATGTCCTGGTACCATCATGCATTCTATTGGCTCTTGTAAAAGTTCAAAGGTTTGGTTTTCTACATATTGCACATGATCTTTGGGAATATTCCAAGCAAAATCTTTTTCACAAAATTGTCTAGACAAATTTTTTTCTGGATCACTCATTTTTTCGTATGCCACATAAGACATATAGATAGGACAATGAAAAGCTTGATCATACTCTTTTAGATACCAAATATGATCAAAATGCGCATGTGTGATAAGAATTGCCATAATTGGTTTTTTTGTTGTGTGCAAAATATCTTCTACAGGCACTCCTGCATCTATGATGATACTACCTTTTTCATTTTCTACTACATAGGTATTAGAGCAAAAATCTCCTTTTTGTAAACAAGTAATTGTTATCATGATTCTCCCTTTATCACCTGATTCCTATTCATTTTTAAGATCCAAATAATCATCATAACGAATAGATCTATCAAAGACTTTTTGTCCATTTTTGATCTCAATAATACGATCTGCCACCGTATTCATAATTTCCTGGTCTGCAGAGGTAAATAGCATACTTCCTTTAAAATTCACCATGCCTTTATTCAGTGCTGTAATACTTTCTAGATCCAAGTGGTTGGTTGGTTCGTCCATAATGAGTACATTACCACTTGTGAGCATCATACGAGCAAGCATACAGCGGACTTTTTCTCCACCTGACAAAACACTTGCCTTTTTCAATGCTTCTTGACCAGAAAACAACATTCTTCCTAGCCAACTACGTAAAAATGTTTCATCATGCTCTTTACTCCATTGTCCAATCCATTCCACTAGATTTAGATCACAATGTTCAAAAAAAGCATTGTTGTTTTGTGGCAAATAACTAACAGTAATCGTCTGTCCCCAACGGAAAGACCCACTATCTGGTGTATCTACACCTGCAAGAATATCAAATAATTTTGTCAGTACGTTACTATTATCTGCTACAAATCCTATTTTTTCCCCTTTATTAAGTTTAAAAGTAAGATTCTCAAAATATCCTTTTTTCGTTAGATTTTCCACAAATAATACATCATTACCTATCTCTCTATCAAATTTAAAATCAATATAAGGATATTTTCTAAGACTTGGTTTGATATCATCAATGGTTAACTTTTCCAATTCTTTTTTTCTGCTGGTTGCTTGTCTAGACTTACTAGCATTCGCTGAGAATCGTTGAATAAATTCTTGCAATTCTTTTGCTCTAGCTTCTGCTTTTTTGTTTTGTTCTTTTTGTTGTCGAAGAAGCAACTGGCTGGTTTCGTACCAGAAATCGTAGTTCCCTACAAAAATATTGATTTTTCCATAATCCACATCACAGATATGCGTACATACTTTATTCAAAAAATGTCTATTGTGACTTACGATAATGGTTGTGTTTTCAAAATCCAAAAAATAATCTTCTAGCCAGCGAATCGTCTTGGCATCAAGATTGTTCGTAGGTTCATCTAGAATCAAAATATCAGGATTGCCAAACAAACTCTGTGCCAGTAACACTTTTACTTTGGTTTTTGCATCAAGATCTTTCATAAGTTTGTGTTGATCTTCTTCTTTTACGCCTAAACCATTGAGTAAATTCTGTGCTTCGGATTCTGCTTCCCAGCCATTTAGATCCATAAACTCTGCTTCCAATTCTCCAGCCAGAATTCCATCTTCTTCGGTAAAATTTTCTTTACTGTATAAGGCATCTTTTTGTGCCATAATCTCTACCAATCGTTTGTGCCCAGCAAGTACTGTATCAATGACTGTTTTATCATCAAAAGCATTTTGGTTTTGTTGTAAAACACTGATTCTTTCCCCTTTATCTACAACAATTTCCCCTTTATTTGGTTCTAATTCCCCAGAAAGTAATTTTAAAAAGGTACTTTTCCCTGCGCCATTGGCACCAATAACACCATAACAATTACCTTTGGTGAATTTTAAATTCACTTCATCAAATAGCACTCTGCTGCCAAATTGCAAACGAACATTATTAACTGTTATCATATTTTCTCCCTTAGTTCATATTCCATTTATTCTACCAAATAAAAGATAAAAATACAAATTGTTTTACTTGTTTTTATCAAGTAACCTACAATTTTTACCTAAAATAAGGTTTAGCTCACAAAATTTTGTCTAAAATGATAGAAAAATAGAATATTATGAAAAACTATTTGTCATTATAGTTTGTTTTTGATAGAATAATAATACAAATATTCGCCTATTTTTAGGGAGGAAACATGAAAATAACCATTATTTGCGATGTATTTGGAAAAGAAAACAACGGAACAACCATCACTGCATCTAGACTAATTAAAGGACTAGAAGAAAGAGGTCATACAGTCAAAGTATTATCTACATTTGAAAGTGATGATAAAGAAAAATATATAACTGCCAAGAAAAGAAGTTTTGGACCATTCGATACTTATGTAGCAAAAAACGGCGTGACACTTGCCGTAGCAGAAAATGATGTCATTAGAAAAGCTGTGGAAGGAGCAGATCTTGTGCATATTATGATGCCTTTTGCTCTTGGAAAACACGCAATTCCAATTTTGAACGAACTAGATATTCCTTACACTACTGCTTTCCATGTGCAACCAGAAAATATTAGTACACATTTGTATTTACAAAATTCAAAATTAGTCAATACGTGGCTATATCATTATTTGGACAACAAATTATTTAAACACAGCAATTATATTCATTGTCCAACACAATTTATTGCCAACGAACTCACAAAACATGGATATAAGTCAAAAAAATATGTTATATCCAATGGGGTATCTAGTGATTTTTATCCTATGGAAGTAGAAAAACCAGTAGAATATCAAGACAAATTTTGTATTCTGTTTTCTGGTAGATATAGTAGAGAAAAACGACATGATCTGCTTATTAAAGCAGTGGCAAAATGCAAATATAAAGATAGAATCCAACTTATTTTTGCTGGTTGTGGTCCACTAAAAGAAAAACTAGAAAAAATGGGAAGAAAACTTCCAAATCCACCAAAATTTGAATTCTTCAACAAAGAGGAACTCAACAAAACCATCAATTACTGTGATCTATATGTACACCCTGCTGATGTAGAAATCGAAGCTATTAGTTGTCTAGAAGCTATTACTTGTGGATTGGTCCCTGTGATCTCCAATAGCAAAAAATCTGCTACAAAATTTTTTGCCTTGCACCCAGAAAATACATTTAAGGCAAGAAATACGACTGACCTAGCACATAAGATAGAATATTGGATAGAACACCCACAAGAAAAAGAACAAGTCAGTCAAGAATATATCCAATATGCAAAACAATTTAATTTGGAATCTTGTATTGACAAAATGGTCAATATGTTTGAAGATGCTATCAAAGAACATGAAGAGAAAAAAGAACATAATATCTCTATCAAAAATGCGTAAATATATGTTGTTCTTACTCACATCATAAAATCATAGAATAGTTATAAAAAATAGTCTAATCAAATTTACATTAGACTATTTTTTTGTTATACTATACATAGAATAAGGAGAAAGTATATGAAAACTACAAGAAAATTCGGTGAAGATGTTAAAATTATTTGGAAAGACAGAAAAAGATATTTTGGGCTACCTTTATCTTTTACTTGTTACTCTATTGTAGAAAAACCTGGCAAATGGATCAAACTTTTTGTGGAAAAAGGATTGTTCTCAACACATATTGAAGAAACACAAGTATATCGTATTGATGACTTTACCGTGTTTGAATCTTTTGTAAATAAAATTTTTGGCGTTGGCAATATTGAAGTCTATTGTAATGATGCTTCCACCAATCATTTTACAATTCTGAGAGTCAAATCTCCATATAAAGTGCATGAAATCATTGCAGATTGTGTCGAACGTGATAGAAAACGTCGTAATGTCGGCAATAGTGAATTACAAATTTAGGGGCAACTATGACAGCAAGTGATTTAAGAGTAGGATCCACCTTTGAACTAGATGGTAACGTGTATCAAGTTGTGGAAAAACAACATGTGTCACAACCTAGACTAGCAGCTATTATTCGTACTACATTAAAAAATATTGAAACAGGCCAAGTACAAGAAAGACGCTTTGGACCAGGTGAAGTTTTACAAGAAGCCAGATTAGAACATAGAGAAATGCAATATCTTTACCACGATGATGGTTTATATTATTTTATGGACACCACAACATACGAACAAGTAGTCGTGGATTATGCTACCATTCAAAATGAAATTGGGTATGTGAAAGAAAATGATGTTGTGATGTTGCATCTTTGTCGTGATAAAGTCATTTCCCTTACCCCTCAAAATTTTGTAGAATTAGAAATCATAGATACCGAACCTGCCTCTTCTAGTAGCGATAGTAAAACAACATACAAACCTGCAAAAGTAGAAACAGGTATTACCGTAAAAGTACCTTCTTTTATTGGGAATCATGAAATTATTCGTATTGATACCAGAACAGGAGAATATAGCGGTAGAGTAAAATAAACAATCACCAATTTTTTGGTGATTTTTTTGTTTGTGTTGATAAAGAAATTGATATAGAATTACTTGGCTAAAAATCGCAAAGCATAAAAAACATTGTTATTTGTATCCGTACTTATACGATGATACCTATTCTCTCCTATGACTTATTTAGTAGATACTTTTTGAGGTTAACTTGCATATACATAACTAAAAGGAGTTATTTATGCAGTTAAAAAAATTATATATTACACCAAAGACAGTTAGCATTTTGAATCAAGTTTATCGTACCAATATTCCTGTAGTATCGCCTAATCAAGCTTTTGTGAAAGCCTTTTACCCTGATCTCAAAGTGCCTTTCCATACCAAGCGACAAGTCATTGCTGTCTTACAACAATTAAAAAAAATAGATCCTAGCTATCTACAAGTTGCTATTTTTCGATGTGGTTTTGATAATGGCTATCCTAAAAACGATCGAACCATAGCACAGATGATTCATAAAGATATAGAGTATGTTTACCATATTCTTCAAAAAAGTAGAGATATCATACAAAAGACCTACTTAGATCCTTCTATTCAAGTCTTTAGCTCGGCAGAAGAAAAAGAAGAATGTGAACCATAAAAAAAGTGATGAAGGGTACTTACTTTACCCTATCATCTCTTTTTTTCTTTTTCATATAATGAGATATCCCTAGATATACACCTAGCAATCCTACAACACCCACACCAATAACCACACACAACCAGTACCAATTCGTAGTATTCGCAATGTAGTAATAGTATTTTAAAACAGTTGGTTCGCTCGTCGAAATATTCCATTCTTGTAGATAATAGCCATTTTCCTGCGCTGTATAATCAGCATTGCTATGAAGCCTACTATCACTAGAAATATAATCTTGTGTCACTGTTAGATCAGCTTCTGTAAATAGTCCCATGCCAAATTCTTGTAGAATTTGATCATACGTAATTGAAAAAACATTGGGATCTTGCTCTAAGGTTACTTTTAGAGATTGATAAAAGTTTTCTACTTCAATCGCATAGCGATAGAAGAAAAATCCATCTTCCAACTCATAGCCATCATCTTCACTATCTTCTCCTGTATCATATAAGGCTTGATATAACGTAACCACTTCTGGCGTTGTAAAGACACGACTGTATCTAACATATTCATACCCAACGGAATCCATAACTGTTAGGAATTGAATTTGATCCACGTATACTTCATATTCTTCTGGTGTTATTTGTCCGGTTAAGACAGCACGTGATAATTCATACTGATAACTCATACGAACTTTATTTTCATATTCTTTGACAATCTCATACGTTTTTTGACAAAATGTATTCATGTATGTTGTTGCTTGTTCGATGGTATATCCATTTTCTAAAAAAGTTTCTAATAAAACTTGCCTATCAAAAGTAATCTCGTATACATCTTTCATAGATCCATCTTCATAGACCACTCGTGTATAATTGATAGATGCACACCCTGTAAAAAACAGACTGACCATACAGATAGCGATCACAATCCAACATTTTATTTTGGTAGACATACTTTCTCCTTTTTCCCATTTTAGTATACACAAATTGTAGGTATTTGTCTACAAGTATGCTCATTTTTATAGCTAGTATAGTATACATATATGAGTATTCCATGATAATTAGAAGAAAAAACAAACAATCTTTGTAAATCCAAAGATTGTTATTTTTTATTAGATTGTGTGAACTGCAATCCATTCATAATATCACTAGAACTTAATTTTAAAATTGATGGTACTTGCATCTCAATGCGATGAATAAGATTGTAGTATTTTTGCAGATCGTCTGTATAATCTAATACTACTTCTAATTGATAATTCTTTTCTTTGCTACCATTCATTTTATTTTGATATTCTACAGGTCCATAACACAAAAAGTATTTCAACCCATGATTGTTGATCAATCGTATTTTTTCATTCTTTTTGACTACTGTCATAATAGGACGTAACATAGACACAAAACTTGCCACATTGGTATTGAATCCATTAGGATACATATCATTCACACAGTCAGTGATATAAGAATAATATTTGGAAATACTATCTTTAGGAGATATTTTTTTCACAAATTTATCTGGCATATCTTGTAAAAATTTTAGTCTTTCTACTTGACTTTCCAAACGCACCACAAGTTGTGCATAATTGAGTTTGGAAGAAATAACGATACTAATACGAATACCATATCGATTAAAGAATCCTTGTGCATCATAGTAGGTTTTCATAATTTTTTCTTTTTCTTGATCTTCACGCACAAAAAAGGACACAAAACCTTTTTTATCTAGAACACGACTCAAATCATTCTTTGGTTTTGTGAGTAAATAACAGTGGGATAAAAATTTTATCTTTTTGTTTTCCATTTTTTACCTACATATATTTTCTAATAGTAGTATACTACAAAAGGAGCATTTTAGCAAATATTCAACTATGTTTTTATAAAAAACAATACTTTTTCTTTCTTGCCTTTTACTAGTTATAAAGTCAATAAAATAGACTGCTATTTTTTGATCGTAAAAATTTTTTTAAAAAAGTATAAATAGCACACAAAAGGTCCATATTCTAATTAGAAAAAGGAGAACATTATGGTAGAAAAAAAAGAATTTGAAAAAAGTCAAACAATCAAAAATCTTGCACGTACATTTGCTGGTGAATGTATGGAAGGAGCTCGATACCAAATGATTGCACAAAAAGCCAATCAAGAAGGATATAGTTATATAGAGACGCTATTAAAAACAATCGCAAAAAATGAAATGGCTCATGCAAAAGAAGTATATCATCATATTACAGCCAATACAAGTAGTGGATTTGTCAATGTTGATATAGAAGCCGGATACCCTTTCCCTTGTGGAGAACTTGTGGACAACTTAAAACATTCTTTAGAATATGAAAAAGGAGAAAGTCAAGATATTTATCCAGCCTTTGCCGATATTGCCGAACAAGAAGGATACCCTGAAATTGCACATACTTTTAGGCTGATCGCCACAGTAGAAAATTGTCATCATTTGCTCATCAAACAAATTCATGACAAACTAAAGAAAAACAAATTGTATGTTAGTAAGACTGCACAAAAATGGAAATGTAATGAATGTGGTTTTGAGCACACAGATAAAAAAGCATGGACAGAGTGTCCACTCTGTCATAAAGGACAAGGCTATGTCCAGATACCGATTGAAACAGGAGAATAAGAAAGAAATTCTTTCTTATTTTTTTATATTATCTACAATCAAAATGAATTTTTATAGGTTTTTCCCGATAAGAATAAAAATTTTTTGCAAAAAACTCAAAAGTATGGTATGATGTATAAATAGATTACCAATGAGGTCGATATGGAACAACAAAAACAACCAGATAAACAAAAATCAGACAAACAAAAAATTGTTATTTTTAATGAACTCAATGATGTCCAAGTTGCCGATGAGGGAGATACGATTTTGGCATTTATTATTAACGATCATGGATTAAAATCTGTTGCTAGTGGAAAACTGAATGTGGAATTATTAAAAACCATTCAAATGAATTTACCTAAAATTATGGACAGACTTACCATGGACTATAAACATAAAAATGGACTTAAATAAATGAAACAACAATCTACCTTATTTCAATATTATCGTATTGTATCCAATTTTGCGTGTACTTTAATTGGCACGTTTATTCCTTTAATTGTCTTTCAACAAACAGGGAAATTATATATTGCTTTACTGTACTGGATATTAGAACGAATTAGTAGAGTCATCTTTGATGTTTTGCTTCGTAATTTTGTAAAACGAAAACCCCAAATTGCTATACTATGTAGAATTTTCCCACTTGCCATCATGTACATCTTTATTATCTACTTGTCCTCTTCTAATGCACTCGTATTGGGGGCAATGATTGAAATTTTTTATGGGATATCCAATGCATTAAAAACCATGCCTCAAGATGTTTTACATAATTATATCAATCAAAAGACAACAACTAGAATTATGGGAGTGACTCGTAGTCTAGATTGTGCAGGCATTATCCTTGCACAAATGTTTGGTGGCTTTTTTATGGACTACTTAAATAAAAATATAGTCGCTATCCTTTCTTTGCTCATCTATCTAGTATCAGTTCTGCCTTTATACCTATACTATCTCCGTAATCGAAAAACCAAAAACTTTAATAAAGACTACACCACTGATGCGACCATCTATCATCAAAATTCTAAAGAAGGTTTAAAATACTATCATCAAACTAAAAAATATGTTTTGCTTGGGTATTTTGTTCTGCATTTGCTCACGAGTACCATGGATCAAACCATCAATGTGTTAAACTTATACTTATTTGCTAGCCATTCTAGTTATTTGACAGCAGGGATCTATAGTTCTATTTTCTATTTATTCTATGGTGTATTTGCCATTCTTATTGGTTTATACTGCAAATACCATGCTGCTGCCCCAATTATGACACTTGCTTGCATTGCATCAGGTATTACCTGTACTTTCCTACCTTTTACAAAGAATATGTATGTATTAGGATTTTTCTGTAGTATTTTAGGTGTTTGTTATGCTGCAATGATTACAATAGAATTCCAACAACAATTAGAAAAAACTCGCATTTTAGGGTGTAGCAATGATCTTATTTATGACAGAGAATATAGTGGTCTTATGGGACAAACGATGGTCAATATTGTCGGTATGTTTGGTCTGGGTATGATCCCTTGTTTCTTCCTTATGGGTATTTGTGGAGTGGGTGCAGGTGTTTTCTTTAATATCAATGAAGAAAAATCTCGTAAAAAAATTGTGGATTTTATTTATCAAAACGATTTGCTATAAGGCACAATCTTATAAAAACCTTGTTTCTTATGAAATAAGGTTCTTTTTTATTTTCGTATGTAATAAGACACAAAACAAATTTTTTTATTTTTTTTAAAAAAGTTGAAACTAATTGGTAATTATTCAAAACTATGGTATCATACTATAAAGAAAACAATGATAATAAGGAGTGATTATGAAAATAAAACTCATTACCGATAGTATGGCTAGTTTAGAAAAAGATTTTGTGGAAAAACACAATATTGATGTCGTAAGATTAAGTACTTTATTAGATGATGTCAGTAGAATAGAAGGATACGAAGACACTTGGGAAGAATTTTATCAAGCTTTGGAAAACAGCAAGAATTTTCCTATGACCAGTCAACCTAGTCCTTATGATTTTGAACAAGCTTATCAAAAAGCTTTTTTAGAAGGATATGACGAAGTATTAGTGATTTGTGTTGCTTCCCAATTAAGTGGCACCTATACTACAGCACAACTGATTGCCAACCAAATCAATCCCGAACATATTCATGTAGTAGATAGTCATCAACTTACTTTAGGACAGCACATGATTGTCGAATACGCTGTGTCTTTAATAGAACAAAATTGTCCAGTAGATGAAATTATTGCAAAAATAGATGCCTATAAAGACACTGTTTCTATTGACTTTGTCCCAGTGACCATGGAATACTTAAAACGTGGTGGTCGTGTCAATGGTGTTGTTGCTACTATTGCTAGTGTCTTAAATATCAAACCTATTTTGAATTACAAAGCCAATACCCTTACTAATATCAAAAAAGTATTTGGTATGGCAAAAGGAATAACCGAGATGATAGCAAGAATTCCATCAACCATCAAAAAAGCTTATGTACTATATATTTATAAAAGTGAGTATTTAAAAACTTTTATTCAACAATTATCTGCCAAAAGACCAGATATTGAAATTACCACTCGTGCTGTCAATCCTGTTACGGGCTCTCATATTGGGATTGGAAGTATTGGGATTGCCTACTAACAATCAGTATATAAGAATGGTAAAAATCACAAAATATGATAGTTTTGTGCAAAAACACACACAATTTTAGTAAAAAAATTAAAATTTTTTACATTTTGGTATTGACATTTACTAATTTCCCATGTACACTATAAGTGCATTTTAGATTAAAATGTTTTCCATTTTTATTTACCTATATCTTATATAGCGTAAAAGAAGACTCTGTTTCCCAGACGGAGTCTTCTTTTTTTGCTTGTATTTATCATGCATGACGATTTTTGATTTTGTAATATTTGATGTACTAGGATAGGCATGGTATTTTTATAAAAAGATTACTTAAGCATATAAAAATTACTTACATATAAGTTTACTTATAATATTTTAGAATACTTTTTACCAACAAGATAAAAAATAGAAGACCATAAGGCCTTCTATTTTTTTTATGACTGAACTGGCGATAACGTAAATCTATCATCTCCATTACTATTGATACAGAATTGAGTTAAGAATCCATATCTTACATATGAATTTATTCTATACTGAAATTTAAATACATTATCTACAAAATTTCCTCCTTCTGGAATGTAGGAATCATCTATCGTAGTAACATTTCCAAATGTATGTGTATCACCATCATTTGGTTTTTCATTATCTCCCATTGCTACAGAACTATATCCATAAATGATTTCAATTCTGCTAATATGATCTCGCTTGGTAGATTCAATATCATCAATAAAGCAATAAGAAGTGGTTGTTAATTGTTGCTCATCTAGATAGTAATGGTAATCCATTACCAGCCATTTTTGTCTAGCACTAAAGCCTGATTCAATATAGGCAAACATCATTTTCATAAACTGTCCAATCAACACTTTCTCTTCTTCTTCATTTTGTATTTTAGAATTCATAAGTGTGATATGGGAAGTATTGATAGGTCCTTGTCCTGTTACTAATCCAAATCTATATTCGTAAGAATTGAAGACATTAAAGTTAGAATCTTTCTCTGTAATATTAAATTTTGAGAAATAATCACGAATAGTGACTGTATTTGGATCGGTTACGGTATTGAAATTCATTGTAGTAGCAACAACAATAGAATCATCTAATCCACTTGCCATAGAATATGGGAATTGTGAGAACTGATCCGTATATAGTTTTGTATCAAAACTATATTTTCCATACCATGCAGATGATCTATTCGAAGCATTAAACCACTCATTTCTCGTATTTTGAATATACAAATTTCCAAAACTAGTAAACCCTTTAGAATTTTTAATAAGATTAACAAGCTCTTGATTGGTTCTTTGTTTTTCAAAATTAAATCCAGTGGAAGGATCCATATTTGGCACAATTAGATTAGAATTCACTAATTCGATGATTGCTGTTGCACTTATCTGTTTGCATTTACCAGCAATAAGTCCTACGTAATCAGTTTTTTGTGCCATCTGCAGTTTACTATTTTCAATTATCATATATCCACCAAGACTATCTGGTGTACTACCTACAACAAGTCCATTATAGATAGCTGATGTTTGCATAGAGCTATTGGTAATCTTGATAGTTCCTCTATTTGTAAGTACCCCAACATATCCAAATCCAGCAGCCCCACAAGATGTATTTGATGTTAAGGACAGTCCAGTAACTGTACACACTGCATCTACATTGATGGTTGTTGATTCCCCATTATAGCCCACTAGTCCACCAAAATATTTATAATTGGTATACTTACCTAACATGGTCACCGTGACATTGTCTGTAATGGTAATCTTATTTTTGGAAGAACCAATCAACCCACCAGCATTGACACCTAAAAGTTGATCAATTGTTAAATTAACTGCTTCTATTATCACATCTCTTTCAATAAAACCAATTAAACCACCAGCATATTGTGCTTTTCGATTGGCAATACTCACAACTAGCTGATTAACCCCTAGACTTAAAGTTGTATCAGCTGCTCCAACATATCCAACCAAACCACCAACATAGGCATCATCTTGTGTGGTGTGAATGGTTAGATTGGCACTCACACTATAAATTATACTATTGATCGTAGCCGTTGATGAATTCAAATACCCGATTAAACCACCAGCATATATTTTACTCTCTATCGTACTTAATGTTGGTAACGTAAATGCTGATCGTGTAATACGTACAGCACCATCAATTTCCCCAACTAGTCCTCCAGCATAATCCCCACTTGTTTTGATAGAAGATGGTAAAGTAATAGTAGTATTGTTGCTTAGAATAGATAGTCCATTGCTTTTGGCTACTAGGCCTCCCACCATGTTGGTAGAAGAAAGGTCATTCTGGATCGTAATATCACAACTGTTCAAGCCCAGACCAATGGTTAGATCACCATCAATCACACCTACTAGTCCAC
Organism: uncultured Clostridia bacterium; assembly: GCA_944332185.1. Taxonomy (GTDB): domain Bacteria; phylum Bacillota; class Clostridia; order Christensenellales; family UBA1242; genus CALVJJ01. The sequence goes on along the minus strand of CALVJJ010000004.1, from coordinate 34,720 downwards.
CAAGGCTATCTGACACACTATCAAATTGCATAGATAGATTGAGCTTTTCACGAATGTCTACATCTCCTTTTACATATCCAATCAGACCACCTAGTTTTCCTTTGGTAGTATATGTGTATTGTGTATCGGATACTGATACAGTTTTGACTACAATATTTCCTTCTGCATATCCAATAAGTCCACCAAGATCAGCTTTATCAGTACTACTAATAGAATTGGTAAATGTCCAATTATGGATCGTATAATTATTTGCTTTTAATTGTCCAACAATTCCACCTACATAGTACATAGAAGATGTTGTGACCTCTACTTCATTTTCTAATTGTGCTTCTCCTTGTGCATTATTCCAAACACCGAAGACCCCACCTACGATAGAAGACACTCCTCCTTGTATACTTCCACCATCTGTCACTTGAATGACTTGTGATACATCACCAGTGATCGTTCCAATAGCACCTCCAACAATATTGTTACCTTTCAAGGTTGGATTGGTGATCGTAATGGATTCTTCTCCATCTAAATTGGTAATTTCACCAGCAAATGCACCTAGTGAACTTGCTGTGTTATTTTGTGTTAATGTAATATTGTTTACACTAACAGGTTTGTCAATCGTGATGTTCGTACCATATCCAATGACTCCTCCCAAGTACTGTGTAGAAGCATCATTGATAGTCAAATTCGACACTGTTACATTCTCTAAAGTAACTTTTTCAGCTTGACCAATTAGTCCTCCAGCGTATGTAATACCATTATTACTGCTTAAAGTTCTGTCTTTATTCCATTGAACGGTAAGGTCTGTAATTGTTGCATTTTGTACTAATCCAAACAATCCCCAAGTTCCATTACTAGCTGTCATAGTAGAGTTGATAGTGATGGTTTTTTCATTACCATCAACAGTAATCGTTGCTGTATCCGATCCTTTCAAATTCATTGGTTGAATGTCTACAGACAAGGTAATATTTTGTTGCAGAGTGATTGTTACTTTTTGTAGTGTTTCTTTTCCTGTAAGATCATGATTGGTTAAGATCCAGTCAGCTTGATTATATATTACATATTCTCCATTATTATAACTAGTATTAGCATAGCGCATACCACCTAATATATAAGGATAACCATTATTGTATGCTAATGATGTCTTTGTATCAAAGTTGTGATTGCTATTTCCTAAATTTAAGAGATTCTCGGTACTCAAATATTGAATATTATTCTCTGTACGACCACTTGGCACTCCCATAGCATCAGCATTAACTTTGATATTGGAGTAATTCCCTCCACTAATAATGCTATTCACATTACCAGCATAATACGAGTTCAGTACCCTACCTGTATTATTAGCTACAAGAGCATAAGCATTACTTGGGAAAGCATTACCGACAACATAAGAATTCATAATTGTTCCACTATTTGTATAAACAAGTAATGCAATCTTATCACGACCTTCCGTTGTGACTTGGTCCAAGACCACACCACTATCGATAATGTATCCTGTATTCTCATTCGTAAGGATCCCTTTAGAAGATTGGCCTTTTCCATCTACTTCATTTTGCTCAACTAAAATATTAAAGAGCACTCCAGTATTACTTGTGAATATCATGCTAGCATCAAAACGAATATTGGCAATAATTCCATTATTGGTTAGATTGCTTGAAGAACTATATGCGACATTATCTTGTGTATTCTTACCAATTAGCACACCATTGAATGTCTCTAGTAGTGTAATAGCATAAGCTCCATCAACAAGATAATACTTATTGCTATCTTTACCAATCGTCATGTTCGTTGTAATGACTGTTGGATTGTATCTAGTGCCTTCTTGATCCATGGTCACTGTGAAGGTTTTTCCAATGTAAGAAGGATTAGTCGTAGTAGTAGTTGTGGTTGCAATCGTTGATTTGTAATAAGTATTGATAAAATCCACATATCGCATACCATTGTGATCAGTATGTGACTGAGAGATATCTCCTAAGTCTTCCATACCTTCATATAGATAGAGTTCGTATGGATATTTTACGGTATTGTCTACTCTATTGGTAGCAGTACAACTAATATACAATGGCTCTATACTACCATCTTTACATAAAGTATTAAAGGTATTAAATATTGGAGATACCATACCATTGGAATATTTTGCTGCACTTGCTTCTCCATTCATCGTCACAGCAAGTCCTGCCATACGATAGGTATTGCCTGTCCCAATATATTGTAATGTACCCATCACGACGAATGATGTCACAGTATTATTTTCTTCAATGGCACTCAATCCACCAAGGTATGCTTGAGTACTAGATACACCTTCTTGACCTACCGTTATCGTACCATCAAATAAGATGTTTTGCATACTAACACCTTTGCTATAGCCTGTGATACCACCAGCATAAACACTACTAGTAGAAGCAAGCGTTAGTACAGAAGTCACACCAATATTTTGAATATTACCTTTGACACTATAGCCTGTGATTCCACCAGCATAGATCATTATAGATTTAGTAGATTCTAAGACTTCAATATTTTGTTTTATATTGTCTACAAGTTCATCTTCTTTATCCATGCGAAGTGTTGTAGCAGAAGCATATCCAAGCACACCACCTAGATAAAGGGTATCTTCACTTCCTTGTGGATTGTAAGTAAGATTTGCTGTTGTAGATACAGTGAAATTGATACTCGTATCACTGGAGTATCCTGCTACTCTACCATAATACACATACCCTTCTGTAATCCAAGTAGCAGAAGTCACCGTTATGTCTCCACTAACACTGTAATTAGACATCGTGGTATTTTGCACCTTTGCCACTGATCCAATATAGTAGTATCGATAAGAACTATTATTCACAATAGGCTGTACTTGTAAAGATACATTTTCTTGTATGTTGTTAAGACTACTTTGTGTATAAACTAGTCCCGCAAAACTACCCACCGTAACATCTGTACCATAGGAGTACCCTGATGCACTCGAATCAATATATTCATCTGGTGCAATGGTTAGGACATTGCTTGTGACAGTAATAGTATTGACTTTTGAACTACGAATTCCACCAGCAAATACCCCAAAGTTGCTATATTGCACACCAGTAATAGTTGATGCATTCGTAATAGTAATATTCACGTTTTCGATCGTACTATCTACCACATACCCAAATACTAGTCCTAAGTATTCATGTACCTTATCTTGTTGTCCACCAATAGAGAAAGAACTTGGTAACTTAATTTCAATATCGACATTACGAATAGCAGAATTATATACATAATCTGCAAATAATCCATGAGCGATATGTGCATTAGTATATTCTGTCAATGCTAGAGATTCTTTTTCTTGAGTAAGATCAACTACAAATTTCAAATTCTCAATGGTTGCATTTTGTATAAGATTGAATGTAGCATCTTTGGACAACGTAATTGTATTCTTATTATTATTATTTTCGTTTAATAGTCCAGATAACTGTCCTTGGAAAACAATAGGACGCCTATCATAGGCATTTTCTACAAAATCACTGATGGTAATATCTTTTGTTACAAAATAGAATTTGTTCGCAGTCTGGTTATTGATCGCTGCTTGTAATAGTAAAGATTTGTATTGTGTATTATTTTCAATAATATTATTAGAACTATAGACACCTTCTATCATGATCGGTAATTTTGTAACATTATCATAAGACCAGTATTTTGAATTGATTCTACTGCCATCACTTATGCTATCAAATACCCATAAAGTACTTGCCATTTGGTTGAGCACAAGATAATTCTTTACATCTTCATCCTTGATATATTGACCATTTTCAGTAGATAAAGAAAATTCCAATCCATTTTTTAAAGTTTCATATTGTTTTTGAATACCATATACATCTTCAAAATAGATTTTATCTGTATTGTTACTAACTTTACTCTTTTCATTTGGCATAGAATTGACATAAGCATAATTACTAGTAGATGTATAAATAGTCATCTCATCTGTAGCATAATTACTAGTAAATATCTCAGTCGTTATCTCATCTGTATCTAAAACATTTTCTTCACTTTGTATGGTAGTTCCTGTTGTGCTTTCAGTCGCTGGCAAATTGGTCCTTGTATATAAGATATCTTTCATACTACTTGCCGTTACACTTGGCACTACATTATCTTCGCTTACTCTTCCCACTCTACCAAGTAAACTTCCAATATAGGTAGAAGAAGCAAGTGTTCTTGTTGTGGTACCACCTTCTATATCATATACAACATATTCTTGATTGCCAATCTGTGGCATACGAACTTCAAAATTACTATATTTTCCTGTCTCAATATCCTTGTACCCCTCTTTATACATATTATAAAGAAGTGTATATGTCGTATTGTTGGTTGTCTTGTCTGTTACATTATCCCAGACATTATACCCTGTGACATAATCCATAATTAAGGTTGGTTGTATGCTACCATTTTCTCTCACAAATCCAATCACACCACCAATAACTTTACGAGCATAGGCATAGGCTGTGGTATATACGTGAGACAAATAGTTCACACCTTCAGCAATACCAATGACACCACCTGCCACGAAGGCCGTACTGTTGACAACATTGGCTTTTGAGTAACTATTATAGATTGCACCTTGATTGTATCCTGCAATACCTCCAATAGCTACTGGGTATTGATTGTTGGTATCGACAAATAACGTCGTTCCATAAGATACAGAAGGTAAAGTAGCATCTAATTCTTCTTTATCTTCAGCATTGGCATCTACATAGACTTCTTCTAGATATCCTCTATTTTCTGCTACAATACCACCGGCAAAATTGTGACCGATAATGTTTTGTGTGGTCTCTACATCAATTTCAAATGTACTATGTTTTACATGGGAAGTGGTACCGACATATCCAAAGAGTCCACCAGCATGCTCTGCTACAATCTGGACATATCCATAGACTGTCAAATTCATGATCTTGGCACTACTTTGTTCAGTAATAAACATACTGGTTCGATCAGTAGAATCCAAATTCAAATCCACACCTGCAAGCTTTCCATCTTTATAAGTAAGTAGTTGTTTTAAGGTATCAATATCTAGAATCCCTGCAATACCTCCTGCATAAGAGACATTGGTACTATCTATCTTTCCATCGCCTTCTACATATCTATGATAAGCAAAATCATAATCTGGATCACTAGAATTTTCTTTGTCTGTAATTCTTGTATCATACACACTATTAACAGATATACTGCTTCTTACATTGAGTAATTGACTATCTCCACCAATTACCCCTGCAATCCCACCGACTGCATTGAGTCCACTAATGGTGACTCCTTCAGAACCCACAACTGTCACATCAATAATAGTAGCATCATAAATAGATCCTGCAAGCATACCAACATTGTGTGCATTAGAAGAAGTAACATTGCCTTTTAGGTCAAACGTAATATTTTTGACAATGGCTTTATTGGAACTACTAAATACTCCAATTTGACTAAATAGACCAAAATTTTCTTTAGAGACTTGATGTAATTCATCGTTTAGGTTGTCAATGGTTACAGTCATTCCATTACCATCTAGTATTCCTGCAAAAATGACTTCTCTTAAATATCGATTGTTGATTCTTGTTTGATTGATTAGCGTACTAGATATCGTAATAGATCTTACTAATCGAATAGATCTAGCACTAAAACTAGCACTCTCTTCTTCTTTTGATGCTCCACCATTATCGTATCCAAAGATTGGTGTTAAGGTAGCACTTTCATCTGTTGGTTGTTGACCACTCACTGATCCATCAGGTAAGACATAAATGGTATTTGCATAATTGATGACTGAAGTGACTAGTTCTTCTCCAGAAGTAATTAAAATAGGATTGTTCGTCGTTCCATAAGAATATGCTGCAAAATAGATATAATTCCAGCCATTTTCAGAACTGCTAGTCGATACATTCATATATCGCATGGAAGTAGTGGCAGTATAACTATAAGCCAGTTTTGGTCCTGTCGTATCCATGACCCAGATATAATCACTACCATTTGTTCCCATCGAATACCCATAGTAAGAATCAATATTCAAATAATCTGATTTTGTTTGTTGGCTATCCTGACCAGTTACATATCCTTTGATGCCAAATGCATCTTCGATTTTACTTTCTGTTTCGTTCTTTAATAGTAAATAATAACACCCTGAATACGTACCCGTATTATTGATGGTTAGATCTGTTCCAATACCTGTGAATACTCCATGATTGGTTCTAATTTCATCTGCTGGAGCACCAGAGCCTTTACTATTTTCTAGACTGATTGCTGTCGTATAACAATTACGAATACTTCCTTGGTTTTGGAATACAAAATCCCCTGTTCTGCCAGAATTGGTACTCACTGCAATATTGGCATAACAATCATATATTGTTCCTACATTTTGATATACGAATCCACCAGACATACCAGTACTTTCTATAATATAGTCTTTATTAGCACGATATATATTGGTACTAGGTAAAGTAGATATAGTTTCAGTGGTACTAGTTAGAGTAGACATACCTTCTACAAAACTTGCAAATACTGTACCTCTATTATAGAGTACTACCCCCGCTGTATACACTTCATTAAATAAGCTTGCCAAATTCAAAAGCCCGACCCCATATACATACGTACTGGCTATGGTACCCAAGTTGTCTATTACCAATCCACTTAACTCTTTTCCACCAGCTAATACAAAAGGACGAATTTTTTGTTTTTCTTCTACAATTTGACCATTTGTATCAGATCCTGTGGCAGTGCTAGAAGTATCATTCGTAATTTCTCCATATTGAGCCATATTGACAGTAATGGTATTTTGAATCGATGTGTCTGCATCATTTTTGGTACTATAGTTCATACCCACAAAACTATTGGTAATCACACCATTAGAACCATTGGAATAGACTAATCCAGCCACACTTGCATTAGTACGTACCCCACTTAAGTAATCTTGCGATGTATAGACAAACAAATATTCTTTGTCTGTTTCTTCACTAATATTCACAACATTTACATTGGTAATGGTTCCATTGTTGGTAACTGCAACCAAACCAAAATTTACTGTTTGAATTCCACTAAAATTCAATTTTACTTGACTTAAAGCATTCTCATATTGTTCTGGTGTGGTACTTACTTTTCCTAAAACTTGTTGTATGGTTGTTAGATTGGTCATCAATGGGTGAATATCAATAATCAAATTTTTCAGTACCGTTTCACTATCAATACTTTGGAATAATCCTACGTTGGCTGTAGATCCAGATTGATAGGTGTTAAGATCAAATCCATTTAACGTAATTTTATGATTATTACCATCCAAGGAATCTACTTGTAGAGCAAAAGGAGTATGTCCTGTTAGTTCCAAATTGTTCATTAAGATATAATGTCCTTCTGTGACACCTTCCAAAGCATAGAAGTCTTCTTCCTCATAGATTGGGAATGGCTTGTCTGCACTGCTATTGTCTTTGATCGTAATGGTAAAATCATAATAAAGTTGATAGTATTGATCTACTCCTACTTGATTGGTATACAAGGTAGGAACACCATTGACATAATAGTAAGATAATACGATACGGAATTGCAATGGCGTAGAAACTTTTGCTGTCTCCACAAATAGATAATTATTGGTATTAGATCTCATGAAACGAATAGATCCATTATACAAATAATTTTCTTGTTGTGTTGCCACACTTACGTATCCATTATCGTAATATTGGAATGGATTGTTTCTAGATCCTGTACTAGAAGATAAAATACCGTTCCAAGTATATCTTAAAAGTCGTAAATTCGATACAATGGTTGGATTGGTTTCTCCTCTATAAGCAAAATCTCCCAGTAAATAATTTTGTGTCCCATTGAGTAATTCGATTTGATCACTAGGATAAGATTGAATAAAGATATTGGTAATTTCGTATGCCACTACATTGAATATGACAGAACTATTCGATTCTTCCATCACACCATTCAACATCTTTTCAATATGGGCAGTTACACGTACTCTATCTCCTACTTTTCCATCAAGAATAGAGAAAAGATAGGATTCTGTTACCATATATTTGGATTGAACACCTTCACTGGTCCAAATACCACCTTCTTCTACTTCAATCACGAATTCTACTGGTCCATCATTGATTAGATCATAATTACTAATAGATACATTCATTTGTTTTTCATAACCATTAGCAAGAATACTTTCTTTTTCTCCTCCAATGGTAAGATCAACTTTTGGCAAAGCCACAACATCTAAGGAAATGGTTGTTGTCGCATCAGTCACGATTTCCACACTGCCATCTGCTGTATATCGGTAGCCTGTCAAGGTAAAGACAACTTGTCCTCCACTTGGACAGTCTGAACTAGTTGTCACACCGATATAATAATCACCGGTATAACTATAGGCAAAACTATTTGCTGAATAAGTCTTTTGGCTCAATTTTTCTAATTGAATTCCAGCAAATTCTGGCAAATAGGCTGTATTTTCATAAGCTGTGTAATTCGCAATGGCTGTGCCATCTGTATTCATATTGGCATAATATTGTGTCAATCGAATATATTGTCGGTATGCTGGATCCACTGTCATTGTAAAGTAATCGACATTATTAAGCATTGGGAAAACATTGGTTTTAAACATACCAATTCTACCCGGTACAAGATAGGTACTCGCATTTTCTTGTGGGTAGTATTGCTGATCTTTTTGTTGTGCAGATGGGTAATAGTAATTGGCAATCGAACTCACACTCAATGCTTGCATATTGACATGGAAAGTGCCAATAAGATCGGTATTACTTTCACACACAAACTCCAACACATATTGTTGATGATTAAGACTATCTTCTGGTAACGTACTTAAAATATTACTTAAATATGCTGTTTGATCGAATAACAGTTGTAATTGATGATATTTTTCTATCTCACTGCTACTATCTGTAGAGAGTACATCTTGGTTGATTTGGTTGATTTTTAAGTATCGATACGTTCCACTCGAGAAAGTAGATAAGGCAATAGGTTCGCTATTTAAGACATTTCCTTGATAATCATATACATTCATGCTCAATTCATCAGCTTCATGATAGGTAGTCAAGTACACACCTAGTTCACTACTGCTACCACTTCCCGCAATGGCAAATGTCGTACTTGTAGCACCTTTATCAAACACAATAGAAGTTGCTTGATTGGCAATATCTATTGCATAAGATTGTGTCACACCTGTTAGGGTATATGATTTTCCATTTACTAAGATCAAAGGTGTTATGCTAAAACTAAATTGTCCAATTTGCATACCTTTGATAGCGATTTGGTCGACATTAGATAAAAGGAAAGTGTTTTGATTTTGTCCATCGACTAGAATGACACCATCTTGTACAGTGATCTTTTTGCCTCCAAAATCCATAGCAGGACTTTGTGTATCTGTATTCGTATACCCTGTAATTGTCACTTGTAATTGGAAATTTTGTTCTGTTTGGTAATAACTGACAATGCCATTTTGTTGTACTTGGTTGGTGGTTGCTACATGATAATAACTATAGTATTCACTAATGTATTGCACCATTGTATCTTGATTGGTAATAACATTCCCTTCTGCATCTGTCAAATGTATTCCACGGATACCGTATGTCGTAACAATGGTAAAGGTGTCATACACTGAAGCATCTAATAAAGATCTTACCGTAATCTCACTTTGTCCTATACCACAAAGTACAATAGCATTGGTCCCTTCCTGTACTTGAACAACATTAGGATTGCTACTCATAACACTGACACGATTATCTCCCCCAAAATCTTGGTTGACATCTAATGTGTATGTTGCCACAGTTTGATTGGCTAGCTGTTGTAATCCCACATAATACACATTATTATGGTCTAGTTCTGGCCCATCGATAAGGACATTATAATACATAATCGCTGTATCATCATCTTTTATAAAGTAATGATTACTTGTAATATCTGTAACTGTTTCACTTACTTGTATGATTAAAGAAGTTGGCAAAATATTGTACAAAAGTTTTTGATTGGTTTGGTCTACTAACACTGGCAAATCATCATTTAAGATATAGCCGCTAGATACATTGTTATTTTGATAGAAGATATATTGACTAAGAAGAGTCCAATCAATAGTTTGGGTATCACTATCTAATACATTTTCTCGGTAAGCAAGCACTCTAGATGCACTATTTGTGTTCCAAACACTATCCATAGATGATGGGATTCCCATCTCTGTCATCATGAGTCCTTCTGCATCAAGTACGATGGTCGTATTATTTTGTTTTGTGTATTGATACATAGTATGCATACCATCTACGTATTGTGCTGATCCTTCTACATCTTCTGCTACATAAGCATAGAGTGGTACATCTACTGGCTCATAACTAGTATCTAAGGTAATTTGATACAAAGCATCTTGAATCGTTACTACACTAGGAATTGCAAAATACGTATTATCTTTTTCGTAAAGGTAATAGCCTAATTCGCTGTTGCCCAAATTTTGCATACGAATATACCAACTATCTGTATCTTCGCCTGTCAAACTACCTTTTTGAATGTAAGCTTGTTCTTGTGTCAATCTACCCGTAACTTGTCTTACATCATTTAATTTTTCACTTGCTCCATAATATTCTACTAGTCCACTTGCTACATTATAGACAGAATCTGCAAAAGTATCTGGCAGTGTATATCCTGTGACTTGTTGTCCAGTAAGAATGGTATTATTTCCATCTGTACTGATGACATCAATGGTTAGTTGTGTTTCCACCACCACACTTGTGTCTACAATCTTCATTTTGTGAATGGTTACCATTTGATTGGTTGTTTTATAATTTCCCACAAAAGTTAAATTGTCTACATCTACACCTTCTACAGTGGTAATTTTTGCATAGTTGTATTGCAAGAATGTATTATTTTCTGTATAAGATTCATCTACATAATAGTAGCTAGATCCTAATAGACTACCTACTTTTGGATCGTTGGTAGCATATACCCTAATAGATACATCTACATAAGATTGTTGAATATTGGTGATCACATTTTTTGTGCTCAATGTGAAGTTGTATTGATCTGCCCAGTTTTGTGCATCTTCATGACTTCCAACAAGTCCACCAAGATATTGTCCATCGACATCTAGGACTAGATCGCCTATATACGATACGGTTTGACCATTTTGTTCTATTTGATTGGTTTTTGCATAACTTCTTACATAACTAAAGGTTATAGTAGAAGCGTCCATCAATCCTATCATGCCCCCAGTCACTTTACGCCCGTAGAGCCCATACGTAGCATTGGTATCTGCCATATCCAAAAGTTCTACCGTAATATGGTCCATTTGGGTATTGTAAGTAGCTCCAGCCATTCCTCCTACAACATCAGCTTGGATCACTGGTTGTATGATGGCATTACCGATTGTGGCATCAAGTACCACCCCAGCTAAACCACCAGCCATACTCATAGAGGTTGTGTCTTTGACAGGATTGACTACAATACTAGCAAAACCATTCACTCCTTCTATCATAGAAAGGTGCGTGCTTTCTTCTTGTCCTTGTACACTACCAGCCCAACCACCTACATACGCTTTTGGTGCTGTGACTGCTATCGATACACTATAATTGGTATTGTTACTTTGTGTTGATTGATCTACACTATCTCCAGCAGAGTATCCACTATGTAGTCCCACAACACCACCAACAAAGGTGTCTTTATCTGTTGTGTTTTCAACGAATAGTTTTCCACTCACATAACTTTGTGTGATTTTACCATCTAGTTTTCCAACTAAGATACCAGCATAGAGTGTTTCTGCTTGTTCTGTTTTGTATTGTACATCAGTTTGTGTAAGAACAATGTGATCTAGTATTCCATCTATTCCTACTTGTTCAAACATACCGTAATATGGTCTTGTTTGTTGTGTATCTGATACTACTTTATAGCCATAGATAGATCGTTGTACTGCGCTATCTTCCGTATATTGCATAAGACCAGTCAAAGAACCATTGAACACTCCACCAAACAAACTATGTTGTGTAAAGACTTGTCCTGCAAGGTTAATATTCTTGGCTAGCATATAATGATACTCATTCGTCAAAACATCACTAACCATTTTATAGCCATTGGCAATATTGAAAAAGTCTTGTGTATTGGCAATTTCAAATGGATAGGCTTTACTACCATCTGCCACCTTTACACGAATGGTAATATATGTACTAGGTTCATATCTTCCCACAACAGAAGAACTAGCTTCAAAACTATCTTCTGCACCAATTTTTAATTCAATCAGTCCTGCTTTGACAGGATAGAAAGTCAAAGTATTCCCTACACTTTGAATACGACCATTTTGATCCACTTGCCCATCTGCAAAACGAATAATATCTGTCCCTTCTGCTACAACAATTCTCAAATTTTTATTGAGTGCACTAGTTGGCATCACAGAAAAACTAATGGTTTTGCTTGCATAGGTCGAACTTGCATTGCCATCTACCATCTCTAGATACACGCCTTGTTCATCAATACCAGAAACAATAATGGTATCCACTTTTGTAGCATAATCCAAAGTAATATAAGAAGATGCATAGAGTTGATCTAAAGAATCTTGTTTGATAAACCCTTCAATTTTCACAGAAATTGGTGATTGGTAAATATTTTGAATGACATTATTTTCCGAACCAAATAAAGTGAGTAATTGCTCTACTTTTGATTTGCCATACGCAGTCTTTGTATAATCCACTGTTAATAGTCCAGTATTTGGATCTAGTGTCATAAGATCAGATACGGTAATATCTACACGTGTGCCCCCTACTACAAAGGAACGGACAACTGCATCTTGATAGGCAAATACTTGTGTCATACCCGTCACAAAATGTGGATAGCAAATCAGTTGTATCGTATCTTGACTGTATGCTTTATCAAATGCACCTAGACTACTATTTTCATAAAGAACATCTTTGGTCGTTGTCACATCAAAAGATTGTACAATATCGACAATGAGAATATCAATGGAATACGTTAAGACAATTTCTTGTCCATTGCTATCATACCCTTTTACTGTAAAAGATAGCACCAATGGTTTTTCTTCGTTCGTATATTGTTTGTTAAAAGGATAAATTCTACCTTCTTCATAATACATGTAAGAGCGATCATAACTAACTGTTGCCATGGATAGCAGATTGATGGTTTCTATTTGCTCTCCTACTTTCACCAAATTGTATACTTCGATTGGTACATATTCTTGTATGGTATTTTTGTCTCTTGCAGATGTCGTAGCAAGTTTTAAAGATGTAATAGAAGAATACGTTCTGGTATCTTCAGCTGTAAAGGTAATGTTGATATTTTCCTTCTCAACAGCAATCCATTGCCCTTTATAATAATCTTCATTTGGTATTGAGCTAGCAAAATACGTTTTTTCTTCAAGTTCTCCGTACATGAGAGGAGCATACACAATCACTTTCACTCTAAATTGCCAATTATGTACATCATCATTTAAGATCAAATACGTTTGTCCAGAGTACATATCCCGATTGGCTACGACAGTAATGTAGTTGTTTTCTCCCACACTACCATCTTTTTGATAAACATAGAATAAGACTTTGTCATCTACCAATACTCTAGACTCTATAAGGCCTTCTTGACTTGCAATTTTTTCTACTTTTGTATTTCTTTGATCAGAAGTAATGGTAAAGTTGGAAGTATATACCCCAATTCCTGCGTCCAATAATATCAATTCTTCATAAGATGCAAGGCTGACAAGCAATTCTTCTCTTACCTCAATCTCTTCTTTGCTCACATTGGTATGAATGGTCAAAGGGAAAGTTTGTTCTACTTGGTGAGGGAAATTCATTTCCTCGCCTTGAACAGGGTTAAGGTCATAGACAGTCTTGACTACTAAAGCAAATTTGTCTCTTACTGTTTGGACATCGCTGGCACTTAATTCGTGGAAAATATAGAAAGAGTCGCCATTGTTGATATATCCTGTGCCATCGAGTGGAATTTGATTTCCATTTTTGTCACAAATAAAAATTTTACTTTTTACCAAGTTCAAAACATCATTCGTAACTTCTTCTGTTGCTACCAAATTAAAATACAGAGGTATATTTTTATTAGTTTTATCATAATTCGTGACAATGTTGACATTCGTTGTTTGGTAAAGATTGTCACCTAGCATATTGAGTACGTTGATGGTACGATATCCTGCCAAATTTGGATTGTCGTGAATGGTACTAATGCTTTCGCCTTTTACACTTGCTTGTATATCTGTTGCAATATTTTGTACCGTCACATCTAAAGCAACATAAGTGGTCAGCATTCCTTCAAACGTTATATAATCAATTTTAAATAGTAAAGTGTCATGGCCATTTTTAATTTGGTCAATACGATATGTATGATACTCATATTCTTCATTAGGTGTGGTATTCCTTGCCAGTTCTGTCACCTTAATAAAAGAATCATCATTTTGCAAATATTTCTGTTGCACTAAAGACATTCTATATAGAGAATCAATCTTTGCTGATTCTTCACTAAGCACAAATTCTATCGTTCGAGAATACAAATATTCCATTTGTGTATTGATATTGCTTGCTAGTACCACTTGATAGGTTGGCACATTCTCTAACGTATATTGTTCTGTACCATAAGTTAGATCTAGATCTTGGAGTGTACCTGTCAATACCACTTCTGCTTGGTCACTAAACGATTTTACAACAACGTCTTGTGCTTTGATCGTATTGATGATATACTCATTCTGCTCACAGGTAATGGTTTCATCATATTGACTGGTAACAAGCACAGTAACGTAATAAAGCCCTTTGTCAGCATCATAAGAAAGCATATCTTGAGCTTCCTTAAGAATATTCTCATCGGCACTAATGACTCCAGTATCGCTGATAGATAGGTAGGTGTGTAAGGCTGGATTTTGCTCAAATTGTGCAATAGAATACAGAACATCTTTTTGATTGGTCCCACTTGGTTGATAGGTAAGATAAGATGCTAAATTGACTGTTCCTCCCACACTTACAGCATACGAAATAGGAGAAAAAGCAATGTCTTTTACTTTATCAAACACCGTAACGTGTAAGACATCGCTAATATTCCCTTCTTTTGTACGAACAACAAGATCAGCACTACCTCCAATATATTGACTGCTTGGGGTAAAAGTAACGCTTGTAGTGTTGTCCTGTTTTTGCGTGGTAATACTTACAATATTTTCAATAGAGTTTTCCACAACAATGTCTGTACTAACACCTTTTTTTGCTCCCTTGACAGTAATATCGATGGTTTGGCTAGTTGTCTCAATCTGTCCATCTTCCTTACGATCGATGTACAATACAATTTCTTTTTCACTAATATCCAAACTCATTCTTGCATATGGATTCCCACATCCAGCAAGTAAGCATATTGTACTTAAGAAAATAGACATCAAAAGTGTTAATTTTTTAACCATTGTTGTTCTCCATTTTTACTTTCATTTAGTATGTTCAAAAGCAAATTTTTTATTTGACGTAAAATGCAAAATTTTCCCTAATTTTTGCTTTGAAACCATGCATCAAAAATGTCAATATTTTTATCTTATTTTTTAAAATATTTTTAAAATTTTTTTTGCATACTTAATTGTATATTTTTTTGTCATAATTTGTCAAACAAAATAAAGATATATCGTTATATTTTATAAAATATAAAATTACATATTTTTGATATATTTTTGTCTTCAATTTTATTTTTAATTTTCCAAAAAAACAATAAAAAATATCCGTATAACAACGGACATTTTGTTGGTATGAAACTTTAAAAAATACTACCTTAGGACACTTTTTGTTTTCTATGATTTTCCCTTTCTTGTTCGTATTTTATTTTGGTAGCTAATCCTCCTCGAATGTGTCTTTGTTCCAAATTCTTGTGTAATAATGTTTTGACTTGTTGGTATAATAAAGGATTTACTTTTGGTAATTTACAACTTACATCTAAATGCACCGTGCTTTTACTAATTCCAAAATGTTTTGCACAAGCCCGAATCGTACATTGATTCTCTAATAAATAGAAAGCAAACTGTTCTGCTCTCGAAATTTGCTTTGTCATACCCCCTCCTATAAGCTGTTGCTTATAAACATGTGTATGACTCATTTTGTCGAATTATGTCAAAAAAAAGACAAACGAATTTGTCTTTTCTTTTTTTAGCATCATCGATGCCTTTTTATGCTTGATGTTTATCTATCAAAGCTACAATATCCCCAATGGTCTTTAATTGGATAGCTTCTTCATCTTCTACCGTGATACCGAATTCATCTTCTAGTGTCATAAGTAATTCTACTACATCTAAAGAATCTGCACCCAAATCTTCTACGACTCTAGCATTGGTTGTGATTTTTTCTTTTTCCACATTCAGTTGTTCACTTAACAAATTTTGTACTTTTTCTAATGTTGTCATACTATATCCTCCAACATTTTTAGTATACAGAATTTTCTAAAAATTTCCAACTAATTTTCCCTACTATCTTGAAAATATTTTATGCATGACAGAATCTTTTCATGATTATTATTTTTGTCACTATCATATCACTTTATGACACATAATATGATAGTATTATCATTTTCCACTTAATTCAAGATACAAATTAGGATCAACAGCTTCACCATCTACAAAGACTTCTAATCTCAAATGTGTACCTAGATCACTATTGCCAGCATTATTATCTGCTATACCGATCTTTTGACCACTCTTGACTTGATCACCTTCTTTCACATTGACTTCTTCCCCTAAAGAAGAATATTTGGTTACCAATCCATTATCATGTGTAATTTCAATACTTGTACCGTTTAAGTAATCTTCCTCAACACTAGTTACTTCTCCATCTAGACAAGCATAGACATTACTTCCTTCTGCTACTTTAAGATCAACAGATTTGTGAGCTTCCCATTGGTTCAATGTCGCATTATATACCAAGCTATCTTCTACATAATCTTGTCCTACTGTAAAATTCAAGACAGGAGTATAAAAAGATAATTTTTGAGACCCTGTTCCTACTTTTTCTTGAGGTGATGAAGTTAGTAAGACCACCGTCGTCGTTGTCGCTAATACCAGAAGCATGATTCCTCCAATAATAGCATACATATATTTTTTGAACCACTCCGTTACTTTTTCTTTTGATAATTGATTTTGTGATATCATTGTTTTCCCTCCTATTACGCCAATAGTAGACCACAACTTTGTTTTTTATACCTGTTTTTTAATACCCACCATATAAAATAGGATACCCTATCCACAATGCATCTTCTGCGATAGCTAATTGTAAATTTGCTTTTTGTCCATGCATGACGATATTCCCTTTTAAATAAGGAGAATAGGCATAGATAATATGTAGCTGATCTATATGTTCTTGGGCAATGATGGTATACGATAAAAAAGCAGAAAGATCTTGCATCGTTTGTTGCGTATAAGTTGTTTTGATACATTCTGCACTTATATTTTTAGTATTTTGCAGTAAAGAACTTGCCTGACTGCAATCTGTCACAAGTGGCGTAGTGGTATTGGGTAAAAACAAATAATATGTACCATCTACTTCAAAATCACACAAATTTTGATAGTTCGTAGTCATTCCCACGCTCCATAATATCATCACCAGTAGTAATAACCCTAATTTTTTCATACTTACTTCCTTTGTGTCTAATCATAGACCAAGTTTTGTATCTTATACATAAAAAACACCAATTTACTTAGACTAGAAGTATGAAACATATCAGGTATTTAATAACAACAGTATCCCTCATGATCTTAAGTTGTTGTTCTTTCTCTTTTGTTTCCTATCCAGCTACTCTTTCTCCTTCAACCACGTTTTCGTATATGGAACAAGAACAAACCTTTTTAGGCAATACACAACAATATTTAGAACAAAAAGAATATGAAAAAGCTTTCTATAGTCTTATGCAACACAAGGATCAACTTCCATATTTTTTTCAAAATCAGTTATATGAAGCAACATTAGAAAAATGTAAACAACAAGTACTAATTACTGCCAATGCTTATTTACATAATCAACAACCACAGCAGGCTTATACTCTTTTATCACAATATTTACCCTACTTTACCCATGACGCAATGATGCAACAATTATACGATGATGCAAAATACCAAACAGAAAAAATGCAATGGCAACTCTATACAGGACCTATTCATCATCTATCTCTAAAATGCCTCATATCTAATCCTACTCTTGCTCTTAATTCCAACAATCCGTATGCAAATACTTTTTTTGAAAATCATTTGACACCTTATGAATTTAACCATATACTTATGTCACTTTATGACAATAACTATATACTTGTTGATATTTATGAGTGTTTTTCTGTTGTAAACAATACTGTTGAAAGAAAAGACCTTTATATTCCAGAACATAAAAAGCCATTACTACTAACTATAGAAGATGTGTCTTACAGCAAAGAACAAAAGAATAAAGGCATGGTCGATAGATTGTTGCTAGACCGTAAAAAACAATTAGCCACGTATACTACAAAAAAATCTATTCAAGACAGAGTAAGTTATGAAGATGAATTCGCTCCATTACTAGAATCCTTTATGCAATCTCACCCAGATTTTAGTCATAATGGAGCCAGGGCAATCTTGGGACTAACAGGAGAAAATGGTATATTAGGATACCGAACACAAAAAACAAACGCCAACAGTCGATATGATATCAAAAAAGCATTGGAAGTCGTGACAAAATTAAAAAATTTAGGGTACCATTTTGCCAGCATGGGATATTCTCACACTTCTATTACTACCATGAGTGAACTGGAAAGAAATAAAGACCTATATCTATGGCAAGAAGAAGTAAGCAAAATTGTAGGAAAAACCCCTATCTATTTGCTTCCCAATGAAAAGACTCCTATTCCTAGCGAAGTCACACAATCTCTTACACAATATGGTTATACATTTTTAATCGGCAATTATGGACAAGATCACACTCTTTGTCCTAGAATATTTATTGGTGGCAAACAATTAGTAGATCAAGCTCCGTATCTAGCTGAGTATTTTGATTGCACCAAAGTGTATGATTCTACAGCAAGAGATCAGCAAAATGCCTCTTTACCTTCTTCTTTTTATACATCTGCTTACTACAAAAGCCATGTTACAACTGTCGCATAGACAGTTGTTTTTTCTTGTATCTTGTGCAAAAGACTGGATTTTGCGGTAAGTATCCATAAAAAATCATTATATGTACTTGCCAAAAATCCAGAAGTTGGGTATAATAGATACGTATGTATGATATGGCGCTATGGTCAAGAGGTTAAGACGCAGCCCTCTCAAGGCTGAATCACGGGTTCAATTCCCGTTAGCGCTACCAATCATATGCAAGTAAAACAAGCAACATTGTTTTACTTTTTTTAAAAAAGGAGATGGCATGGATAGAAAAAATTTGTATGACATACTAAAAGAACGTGGATATATCTACCAAACAACTAATGAAGAGGAAGTCAAAAAATTATTAAACGGCGATCCTATTACGTGTTATGTAGGGATTGATCCTACAGCAAACAGTTTACACATTGGACATTGTTTTCCCCTTATTATTGCTAGATATCTACAAGAAGCTGGTCATCATGTCATTATTGTGTTGGGTGGAGCTACTGCAAAAATCGGCGATCCATCTGGAAAAACAGATATGCGTAAGATGGTAGATGATGAATTTATCAATGCCAATTATCAAGGAATTATTCGTTGTATTGAAAAATTTCTTGATCTTCAGGGGCAAAACAAAGCCATCGTATTAAACAATGCTACGTGGTTTGCTCATCAAAATTATGTAGATTTTATGAGAGAAATTGGCGTGCATTTTAATGTCAACAAAATGTTAGCAAGTGATGCATACTCCAGACGCATGGAGCAAGGTGGTCTTACCTTCTTTGAAATGGGATATATGCTCATGCAAGCCTATGATTTTGTATATCTTAATGAACATTATGGTTGTAGATTGGAATTCGGTGGAAGTGACCAATGGGCAAATATTGTTGCTGGAGCAGATCTAGGCAGAAAACTTGCCATTGCACAAGGTAAAGATGCAGAAACTTTTCAAGCTTTTACCACTCCACTTCTTACCAACTACCAAGGTGTCAAAATGGGCAAAACAGAAAAAGGTGCTCTTTGGGTAGATAAAGAAAAGACTTCTCCATACGAATTTTATCAATATTTTTATAATGTAGATGATAAAGATGTGGAAAAATTGTTGAAAGTCTTGACAAGATTAGATTTGGACGAAATTGCTATATTGCTTAAAGGAGATATTCGTATTGCAAAACAACGTATGGCATACGAGATCACGAAATTGGTTCATGGAAAAGAAGAAGCAGACAAAGCAGTCGAAGCATCAAAATCTTTGTTTGCTGGTGGTGTAGATATGTCCAATGTTCCAACTTTTACATGGAAGTATCAAGAAAATACCACTTTAGCAGATTTACTAGCTCTTACAAAATTAGTATCTAGCAAATCAGAAGCTAGACGTATGTGCGAACAAGGAGCAGTAAGCATCAAAGGAGTGGTCACAAAAAATTGGTCTATGATCATCACTAAAGATCTATTTGAAGATGGACAATTACTTCTGAAAAAAGGGAAAAAATCTTTTATGAACGTCCTATTACAATGTTAGATAAGTGATCGTGATGCAATCTATATCATAAAGCATAGGTCTCACCACACAATAAATTGTTTATACAAAAAAAAAGATACCGATCAAGGTATCTTTTTTATTGTTTTGTTTTATGTGAAATATACTATCTTTACGTATGGTACATAACATAGTACACCTACAATGAAAACGATTATGGTACTTAAAATCCACAACTACAAGATTGTGTTTGACAATCTTCCAATTTTTCATAGTTGTTGTCCACATATAGCACAATGGATCCTACCATTCTTGTTTTATTCATATCAATCACTTTTTGATTGCTACTTCCTTTCCATCTTAATTGTGGATCTAGTAATGCTTGCACAAATTCTCCATCAACAAACACATCAATATAGTTCATGATTTCTAGATCTTTGACTTGGTCATACACATAACCACTATACAACCAAATGGTTTTTGTTGGATATTTTTCTTTAATTTCCTTTGCTAATTTTGTCACACATTCACGATTGCCACAATACAAAGGATCTCCTCCACTAAACGTAATACCAGATATGTAGTCTTTTTCTAATTCACAAAACAGTTCTTGCTTTGCTGCTTCGTCAAATTCGATACCACTCTTAGGATCCCATGTTTCTGGATTGTGACATCCTGGACAAGCATGACTACACCCAGCTACCCACAACACCACTCGCAATCCATCACCGTTTAACATATCGTCTTTTGTAATATTATGATAATTCATGGTTCACCTTCGTTACATTGATTTTCTTTCTTTTATTTCTGCCATTTTCGCACTGTTCAGCCTTGTATCTCCTTTGACACGACTAAAGGATAGGTATCCATTCATTCTCTCTATCTTTGTCACATTCTTGCTATGACACTTTGGACATTCGTCCATATTGAGTTCTTGATGTCCGCAATCATCACAGTATGACAGACTCAAATTGACTCCTTCATAGAATCCCATCTTCATCGCACGTCTTACCAGTGTACGGATTGCTTCTAGATTATAATTGACCGGGTATTTTACATATTGAATTTTTCCACCATTGAGTAAGTTCCAAAAACGATTTTCTAGGTCTTGTTTTTGAATTGGTGTAATATCTTCCGTCACATGACAATGGAAACTATTCGATACATATTCTCTATCAGAAACGTTTTCAACAATGCCATATTTTTTACGGAATTGTTTGATTTGCAATCCACATAGACTTTCAGCTGGTGTCCCATAGATAGCATACAATCTACCATCTTCTTCTTTGAATTCGTTGATACGTTTGTTAATAAATTCCATCGTCTTTAAAGCAAATTCGCCATCTTGAACCAAACTCTTTTTATTGTATAATTGTTGTAGTTCATTGAGTGCCGTAATTCCAAAAGAAGCAGTTGCAGATTTTAAAATAGGTTTTATCTTATCATTGTAATGCAAATGTCCACCATAGAAACCACCTTCACAATAAGCAAGTGGATTGGTAGAAGCACGCATTTCTCCCAAATAATCATAGGTACGAAGATGTAGTTTTCTAATTAGGTTTAAGTAATAATCCAAAACTTCAAAGAAATCTTTGCTTTCTTTTTGTGCTTTTGCATAAATCATAGGCAAATGTAAAGAAATAGCACCAATATTGAATCTACCTACAAAGACAGGTTTGTCTTGATCATCAGCAGGGTGCATACCACCTCTTTCAAACCATGGAGAAAGAAAAGCACGACAACCCATAGGGCTAATAACTTCACCATATTTTTTATAAATACTAGCCACATACCCTTCTCCCGTTAGACTTAACCAATCAGGATACATGGTTTTACTAGAACAAGCAATTCCAGCTTCAAAAACATCTTCTAAAGGCTTGCCTTTCCCGTGCAAGTTTTCATCATAAAGGAAGACAAGTTTTGGGAATAGAACTGGTTTTTTGAACCCAGGTTTTCCTTGTCCTTCTTTTCTTACATTGAGCATGGTAATAGTGGCTAATTTTTCAAATTCTCCTGTACCATTGCCTGCTGTAAGCGTAATAAATGGATAATCCCCACGACTAGATGCTACGGTATTAAATTTGTATTCCCACCCTTGGAAACCTTGTTTCATATCATACGCAACATCTTTTTTTGCTTGTTCTTTTGCTTTTTCTTCACTAAGACCAAGTTCTATGTATTTTGCATATTGTTTGTTATACGTTTTTTCTGCATAAGGAGCTAATATTTTTTCTACATTAGGAACCGTAAATCCACCATATTGTTGACTAGCAGCTGATAACACAATATCTCCAATTACATCAAAAGCAACATCAAGCGTTTTTGGTTCGTTGTAGAAAATGTTACCCATTTCAAATCCGCCTTTTAAGACGTGAGCCACATCAAACAAACAACAGTTCATGGTATCTCTTCTTGCACTCATATCATGGACATAAATATACCCATCACGACAAGCTTGCAATTCTTCTGTGGTTAAAAAGAATTTTTGATACAATTCTTTATTGAGTTGGTTAAAAATCAAACAACGTTTTGTACTAACCAGTGTACTGTCAGCATTACTGTTTTCCTTGTCTCCAATAAACATAATGGCTTGACTCTTTTTGTACACTTCATCTAACATGTGCACAAAATCTTGTTTGTAATTCCTATAATCTTTATAAGACTTTGCAACATCTGGATTCACGTTTTCTAGTGCACCTTCGACAATGTTGTGCATAGCACGAATTGGAATCTCATTCGAACCATAACGAGCAACACTATTCTCTACGAAAGCACAAATATCATCTAGTTCTTGTTTTGTAAACTCGTGCAAAACACGATTCGCAGATTTTGTGATCGCATTGATAACCTTTTGAATATTAAATTCTTCATGTGTTCCATCTTTCTTAATTACGTAATACATATTTATCCACTCCTCCCTTGCATAAAACACAATATATTGTATCCAACAAAACTGTCAACCACAATATCTTGCTTAAAGCATATCACTTTACCCCCTAGATGTAAAGGAAAAAGCGTTAGTCGATTTGCACAAATTCGACAAAATTTGTTAGACATCATATTCCTTAAAAAATTGGTTGTTTACAATAATACCTACCAAAACCAACTTTTTTACACAATAAGTATACTGCTTTTGTCAAAAACTTCCCTTTTGTCACATTTTTGACATTTTTGTCTTATTTTGTGTTTTTTGAAGTACCAAGTACTTGAAAGATACCATTTTTAAAAAATACATCTAGTATATTCTTTGTATCAAGATGATCTTATGTATAATGTAAAAGCATATTTATTCAAAAATGTTTATCATTATGCTTTCGTTGTGAAACAAGTTGAGTAAGATCTTTTTCTTTTTTACTGCATATTGATAGGCCAGTTGTGTGCCAGAAGATGGTCTAAAAAGTGCATTCTTATTTTTTGAATTTTGCCGAATGGGTATGGTATAAGAGGGATCATAGTAAAAAATACAATACTGGCTATGATCTATCATCGCATAATTTCTTTCTACATAACTTGCTTTACCGGCCTTGTATTTTGCTGGATAATGATATTCTTCTTCCATACAAAGTAAAGGAATATCTTTGGATAATACTGTAGTATAGAGCTCTTTCCATTTTTCTTTTTCTTTTTCTAAAATACAACTTTCACTTTGACAAGTATATGCAATTCTTTTGATCCATGGATACTTCTCCTTTAAAGACGTCACCACAGCATGACAGATATCGTTAAATTGACTTTTACTGCCAAATAGAAATACATTGACTTGATGATGCACAATTAAAGATTCTATTATTTTTTGTAATTGTGTTTCTAATTGTTTTGTCAAATTGATTTTTCTATGTCCAATAAAACAACAAGACTTATTCATATTTTTACCTCATGTAGTTATATCTACATAAAGATTATATAAGATTATACAAAATTATCAAACCATTATGTAGGTATACCTACACATATTTTTTTATATTTTTATTTAAAATATATGTATGTATACATACATAGGAGAAAAATATGAATATATGTAAAGCAGTTGGTTTAAGAATTTCTAATTTACTCATACAAAAAAATATGACCTTATACAGGCTAGAACAAAAATCTGGTATCTTACATGGGACTATGATGTGTATTATGAATGAAAGAAACAAAAATATTACTCTTAGAACTGTGATGCAACTTGCTCATGGTTTTGACATGACTTTACTAGAATTTTTGGACGATAAATTGTTTACAGAATCCAATCTTGATTTGGAATAAACTATTGTTTTTTTGTATTTCACTTTTATACCATAAAAAAATGCACCTCTTGGTGCATTTTTTATTTTGCAATAATATTGATGAGTCTTTTTGGTATTACTATCACTTTTACAATTTGTTTTCCTTGTGTCAAGGATTTTACTTTTTCTTCTGCTAAAGCTTTTTCTTCCAATTCTTTTGTAGAAAGTTTTGTAGAATAGTTGACTCTAGTGATAATTTTATTATTGATCTGGATCGCGTACTCTATTTCCTCTTTCACAAGTTTTTTCTCATCAAACGTAGGCCATACAGCATCTTTCATACTTGTGCCAAATCCACAAAGTGTCCAAACTTCTTCTGTCATATGTGGAGCAAATGGATTAAGAAGGGTAAGCAAGATCTTATATTCTTTATGTGTGATAGATCCTTTTTTACCTATTTCGTTAAGTAGTGACATCATTGCAGCAATGGCTGTATTAAATTTGATATGATCAATATCGTTCGTTACTTTATAAATTGCATAATGGAAAGCATATTCCATATCTGGTCTAATCGTATCTCCATCAATTAAAATATCTTGCAAATTCCATACACGACTTAAAAACTTATAACAAGCTTTGACACCATCATCATTCCAGTTGACCGTATCAAAATAGTCACCCATGAAACTTTCCCAAATACGCAATGCATCTGCTCCATATTCTTTAATCACATCTCTTGGGTCTACTACGTTGCCTAGACTTTTACTCATTTTGACGCCATTAGAACCTAAAATCATACCTTGACTGATTCTTTCCATGAATGGTTCACTGACAGGACTAAGTCCAATATCGTAGAAAAATTTGTTCCAGAAACGTGCATACAACAAGTGTCTTGTTGTGTGTTCGTTGCCTCCATTATATAAACCGACTGGAAGCCAATCTTTTAATTTTTCAAAATTAGCAAATTCTTTGTCATTATGTGGATCACAATAGCGCATAAAATACCAAGAACTACCTGCCCAACCCGGCATGGTATCTGTTTCTCTTTTTGCAGGCTTCCCACATTTTGGACAAGGCACGTGCACCCAATCTGTAATCAAAGACAATGGACTTTCTCCATCTTTTGTGGTGTCATAACTTTCTACTTTTGGCAAAGTCACAGGTAGTTCATCTTCTGGTACTGGGACCATACCACAATGTGGACAATGAATGATTGGAATAGGCTCTCCCCAATATCTTTGACGAGAAAATACCCAGTCACGCATTTTGAAATTCTTCGTCCTTCTTGCCACTCCTTGTTGGATCAAAGCATCAGTTATGGCTTCTTTTGCTTCTTCCACAGTCATACCATCATAGATCCCACTATTACACAAGGTGCAATGTTTTCCTAAATAGTCTTGTTTTTCAAAAGCATGTTCGGACACATCTTTTCCGTTAATGACTTGAATAAACTGAATACCACCAAGATTCTTTGCAAACTCAAAATCTCTTTGGTCGTGTGTAGGAACAGCCATGACAGCACCTGTCCCATAACTTGCTAACACAAAATCTCCAATATATACTGGCACTTCTTTTTGATTGACAGGGTTGATGGCTGTAATGCCTTGCAAAATACACCCTGTTTTTTCTTTGTTCATTTCGAGTCTATCGAATTCACTTTTCTTTTGTGTCTTTTTAATATAGGCTTCTACCTCTTTCCAGTTGGTGATATATGGTTTTAATTGTTGTACCAACGCATGTTCTGGTGCAAGCACCATAAACGTTATACCAAAAATGGTCTCAATACAAGTTGTAAAAATAGAGAATTTTCCACCTTGTTTGATCGTAAAATCTACTTCTACCCCACTGGAAGCACCGATCCAATTTTTTTGACTGGTTTTGATATGGTCCATATATTTGGTCATAGCTAGATCTTGATCCAATCGATCGGCATATTCTGTCATTTTTAAAATCCATTGTTTTTTTGGCTTTTGAATGGTTTCACTGCCACATTGACAACACAAACCATTCTCCACTTCTTCATTAGCCAGCACTCCACAGTTTGGACAAAAATTGACTACTGCTTCTCTTTTTTCAGCCAGTCCATGTTTAAAGAACTGTAAGAACAACCATTGTGTCCATTTGTAGTACTTTGGATCAGAAGTATTGACTTCCCTACTCCAATCTACAGACAAGCCCACCATTTTTAATTGTTCTTTAAAAGTAGCAATATTACGTGCTACAATTTCTTGAGGCATTTTGTGTTCTTTAATGGCTGTACGTTCTGCTTCCAGTCCAAAAGCATCACACCCCATAGGGAATAACACATTGTATCCTTGCATACGTTTTTTACGAGCTACAGCGTCCATGGCTGAATAACTGCGTACGTGTCCTGTATGCAGTCCTTTGCCACTTGGATAAGGGAACTCGATCAAAATATAAGCATTTTCTTTTCCCTCTACTTTATCAGCAACTTCAAAACGGTGTTCTTTTTCCCATTGTTTTTGCCACTTTGGTTCTATTTCACTAAAATTATATTCTTTTGCCATACGATCCTCATTGTTTTAAAATTGTGTGTGTAATGTCACACTACCAGATGATGAAACACAATACATTCTTGGTCCATAAAAATTAGTATCTGTTCCATCAACTTGTGCTGTCGTTGGCAACACTTGTTTGCTACCACCGACATATTCTATCGCATTGGTTTCCCCAATGCTTCCATACGCTTTGTTATTCGCTACTCCAATTTCTAACACAAAAGATGAAGTATTGGTTTGACCTAAAATGGTCACATCAATATTCCCTTTATTACTTTCCACATAGTACTTAATATCTGTGGTATTCATGATGGTTGTTCCATCAGCATTACTTGCATATAAAGGTAAGAAATTCACATTCACATTCCCTGTGTTTTCTGCTTCAATGACACATGGTGTCAAGATATCTTTTGCCGTAATATCTCCATCGGCTGTTCTTAAAATAGTTGTATATCCCAATGATTCTACAAGATACCCTTTGCCTTCCGTGGTAGAATACCCTACAAAAGTATTATTTTCATTGCTATTATTATCTACTTGAATATTTCCAAAACGACTATAGGCTTTGATCCCTTTGTAGTAACTTACTTGAATATTGCCATACGTAGAACTTAAAATGCAATTTTCTTTAATCGCCCCAATGGTAATATTGCCATTCGTGGTGGTAATACTT
Source organism: uncultured Clostridia bacterium (assembly GCA_944332185.1). GTDB lineage: Bacteria > Bacillota > Clostridia > Christensenellales > UBA1242 > CALVJJ01. The sequence goes on along the minus strand of CALVJJ010000004.1, from coordinate 6,798 downwards.
GCCACCCCTGTAAGATGTCCATCAACAGTAGCACCATACACATTACCTAGTGTTACATCACCTGTCGTGGTAGCCACAAAAACATCTCCTTTGATATCTTGAATCTTGACAGTGGCATTTTCTGCACTGATAGAATTCATGTAAGTTTTTTGTGCTTGATTGGACAAGGTATACCCTTCCACATCTTGAATACTATCTAGGGATTGTATGTTTAAAGATCCTTCTTGACAGTCATAATAAAATCCTGCTTTGCCGGTTAGGACATGATTGGCTTGGAATTTTACCCCACTTGCCTTGACTTGAATAGAAGCATATAGATTTCCAAATGAAAATTTTCCATCTTGGCTATTGGTAATTTCTAATGTACCTAACTCGCCATTAGCTCCAATATACAAATTGTCAATAGGGCTAAAATCCAATCTACCATCTACCGTAGACATGGTGAGTCTTTCAATAGTTTTATTGGTTTGCTCTCCTGCAAGAGAAACATTCCCACTTGTCGTATTCATCTCTAGCAACCCATAAGATATAGCACTATCTAGTGTGATATTCCCTTCTCCACCATTGATCACAACATCATACGTTTTATCTTGTGGAATGGTAATCGTTAGCACACAATCTTTATACCAAATATATCCTTCTGGTTCTACTAGATCAATAACCATTTTCGTAGCATTGCTTTTAATATCATTTTCAAAAGCAGTCTTATCTGCCTGATATTCGATCAGCATATCTTGAGCATCATAATACAAAGGAGAATACGTGTTTTTCGTGACAATATTGGTATTGCCTTCACTCGTGGTATTTTCTTCTTGGTATGAATATCCTTTAATATAGGCATTTCCTTCCCCTTTATAAATACCAATCGCATGATCTTGATATCTTACTTCAAAGGCTTTTCCTTGGACTACTTTGACATCAAAATGTTTTGCATTGACGACAATCTGTACATCAGTCGTGTCTAATTGTGGGGTATAAAGTGAGACAATCTCTTGTCCACTAAATCTCCCTATGACTCCGTATCCAAATATTCTATATCCAAAAGCATACATAGTGGCAAATAGAAAAATGCCTGCCATCACAGCAATACCTGCCAGCACTAGAATATAAATAAATAATCCTTTTAATGCTTTCATCTTATTCTCCTTACGTAATTTTGTTTGCTTTACTTATCGTATCCCATCAAAATTGCATGATGATTATTTTGATGGTTCCAGTATAGCTTTGATTCGGCGTACCCCAGCACTACTACTTTCTTCTTTCACGATCTTAAAGTGCCCTAATACTCCTGTATGTTCCACATGTGGACCACCACAAAATTCTTTTGAGTACTTGCCTATCGTATACACTTTAACTTCATCTCCATATTTGTCATTAAAGATACCAATGGCACCACTTTTTCTTGCTTCTTCTTTTGGCATCACTTGACAAACAACAGGGACATCTTCTTCAATAATTTTGTTGACATAATTTTCTATTTGATCCAATTCTTCTCTGGTAACTTTACGATCAAAGTTAAAATCAAATCGCAATCTTTCTGGTGTATTATTACTGCCTCTTTGATAAATCGTATCACTTAAGATGGTTCGTAAACCAGCGAGCAATAAGTGTGTAGCTGTATGGTATTTTGTTTCCATTTCTCCTACTCCACTCAATCCACCTTTGAAGACTTTTCCACTTTGATCTCTACTTTTTTCTTTATGTTCTTTTTCACATTGTTTAAAGGTTACCATATCTACGGACAATCCTTCTTTTTCTGCCATCTCTATGGTAAGTTCAATAGGAAAACCAAATGTTTCATATAGTCTAAATGCCACTTCTCCAGAAAGTACTTTTCCATCAAGATTCTTAATAGCCTTTTGGAATTCCTTATACCCTTGTGTAATGGTATTGGAGAATTTTTTAATTTCTTTTTGTAATTCACTGATAATTAAATCATGATTGTCTACCAAACTTGGATAATAATCTTTGAAAAAGTCAATATAAATCTCTACAACATCAAGCAATTTCATCGCATCGATATTGAGACTTCTTGCATAATTGATGCTACGACGAATCAGTCGTCTCAGCACATATCCTCTTCCAATATTACTAGGTGTGGTTGGTACTTCATCACCAATCATCATGGTGCTACTTCTCATGTGATCAGCAATCACACGCATAGCTTTGGTGACATCTTCACTATCATGATACGATTTTCCAGACAATTCTTCTAGTTTTTGAATAGCAATTTGAAAACTATCCACATCATATACAGAATCATACCCGTTTAGGACACACACTGTTCTTTCTAGTCCCATACCTGTATCAATGTTTTTCTTTTCTAGTTCTTCCACCTTTCCATCAGCAGTGTGTTTGGTATATCCCATAAAAACATCGTTCCAAATTTCTAGATATCTACCACAATCACAAGCCGGACTACAATTAGGTCCACAAGGCTCTTTATCTGTAATATAAAACATTTCGGTGTCAGGACCACATGGACCAGTTTCGCCGGCAGCCCACCAGTTGTGTTCTTTTGGTAAGAAAAATACATGAGATGGATCTACGCCAAGGCTAACCCATTTTTGATAAGCCACTTCATCTCGAGGTGCACTTTCATCTCCAGCAAAAACTGTAAATGCAAGTCTGTCTAGAGGCAATCCCAAATATTTTGGACTAGTTAAAAATTCAAAACTGTATTCAATAGCTTGCTCTTTAAAATAATCTCCTAGACTCCAACTCCCTAGCATTTCAAAAAAAGTTAAGTGACTTTCGTCCCCTACAGACTCAATATCATTGGTACGAACACATTTTTGATAATCACAAAGTCTTTTCCCTTTTGGGTGTGGTTTTCCTAGCAAATATGGTACTAATGGGTGCATACCTGCTGTGGTAAACAATACAGAATTATCATTTTCTGGTACTAATGATGCTGGTGCAATCTGCACGTGATTTTTACTGGTATAAAAATCAATCCACATATCTTTTAATTGTTTTGTTGTCATTTTTTTCATGTTGAAACCTTCTTTTTCCCTTTAAAATATGTCATCAATATCACTTTGGTCAATCGGTACAATTTCTGGTAAATCTTCCAGTTGATCCAAACTATCGTTTTTCTTTGCTTTTGGCATGGTCTTTTCCAGACTTTGACTATTGCTATCTTTTTCCAAATTGATAAAAGTTGTGGTACTCCCATTCCATTTGGTCTTGACAGTTCCCGTGCCTCCATTACGATGTTTTGCCACAATAATTTCAGCAATATCTTGTCCACGTTCTATTTCTGGAACATCGTTGTACATATCTGGACGATAAATAAACAAGACAATATCTGCATCTTGTTCGATAGATCCAGACTCTCTTAAATCAGACAGCATTGGTCTATGGTCACCCTTTCTTTGTTCTGGCGCACGAGATAATTGTGATAGCACAATGACTGGCACATCTAGTTCCCTTGCCATGATTTTTAAGTTACGTGTTAAATCCCCCACTTCTTGTTGACGATTGCCATCGCTAGATTTTGAATTGGATTTCATGAGTTGCAGATAGTCGATCATGATAAGATCCAATCCTTGCTCTCTTTGTAGTCTTCGGCATTTTGACAAAATATCCATTGGTGTATTTAGAGCACTATCATCGACAAATATATTTGCTTGTGACAATTTTTCATTAGCTGCCCAAAGTGCTTTCCATTCGTCGACACTGAGTTCTCCACGTAATGCCTTCCCCATATCCACATAGGCTACAGAACACAAAGAACGTTGTGCAAGTTGATCTTTGCCCATTTCCAAAGAAAAGACGGCTACTTTTGATTTTTCATGAATAGCAGCATAATTGACAATATTCATTGCCAAAGATGTTTTCCCACAACCTGGACGTGCTGCCACCAAGATCAAATCGCTTTTATGGAGTCCATTCAAAATTTTGTCTAGACCATATAGTCCTGTACTAATACCAGCAATCGCACCTGCATTTTTCTGTATTTCTTCAAACTTGTCCATCACACCACTTAAACTATCTCGCAAAGGGACAAGACTACTTCTTTCTTCTTCTTGACTGATCGTATAAATGTTCTTTTCTGCAAACTGTATGGCTTCATCTTTGTCTTGCCCTTCATAAGCTTTTACGATAATATCGTTGGAAGCACTAATCAGTTGTCGCAAAACAGAATTACGTTTGATAATATCAATATAATGTTTGTGGTTAGAAGCACTTGGCACAATAGTCGTAAGCGTACTAATATAATCTACTCCCCCTACACTATCTAACATATTAGCTTTTTCTAGTTCGTCTGTAAGAGTAATAAAATCGATAGGACGATTGCTTGCATAAATATTTTGCATGGCACGAAAAATAATTTTATGTGCTTCCACATAAAAATCTTTATCTTTTAGATCTCCCATAATCGTGACAACGGCTTCATTGTCAATAAGAGCACACCCTAAAATACTTTGTTCACTTTCCACGTTATGTGGCATTACTTTTTTCTCTGTTGCCATAGTTTTTCACCTAATGTTTTTTATTCTTTTGTTTGGTACTGGTCTTTTTTTCTGGTTCTTCTGGTTTGTGTACCAAATACCATATCCATGTACACAATCCATAGACTACCAGCCCTACCAACATAGCTAGCCCATAACTTGCCCACATATTCCAATGTCCAGATAGGATAATGACGAGCAAAATAAAGGGAAAAGCAATGGCTAACTTAATGGCAAACGTTTTTGCTATTTTTTTGATTTCTCTTTTGTCAAAGATATAACGTTCATTCATACACTTCTCCCATAATATTTATTTATTTTATCATACTATAGATATTATTTCAATAGAAAATGGGTAGAAATCAAAGATTATACCTTACATTTATCTTTGTATTTTTCTTTGCCTTCTAATCTAAAAGCAACAAAAAAAGAAAAGTAGAGCATTTCTCTACTTTCCTTTTCTATCTATCAGGTTCATAAAAAGCTTGTCCAACATTATCATTACTTTTTTGTGCCATTTTTAATTGGTTACGCATTTTACGGTTCATTTTCTTATTCTTTGGAGTATAGACGACTTCATTTTCTTTTGTATTTTGTATTTTTTCTAATTTTTCTTGTTCTTTCTTTGCCAAATATTCTTGACATTTTTGTTCCATAAGCAATCGCTCTTGGCGTTTTGCTTCTTGTTTATTTTTTACCTTTTCTTTCTTTTGCATCTTTCGTCTTTGATCTTCTTCATCGACTACTTCTTTTTGTTCTGGCTCTTCTAATACCACATCTTGTCCGTATAGTAAAGATAACACTCTTTGTTTTACGCTATTCCACTCTTTTTCTGGTTCTATATTGAGTACACTATCTACCAATGTATTTGCCAGTTTTAAACAATAAAATTTATGCAGCCAACCTTCTTTTCTCTTTCCTGATCGTTCTTTACTAATTTGTAAATCGGCTAAATTCAATTCTTGTGATAATTGTTCTAATTGAGTAATTAGCTTTTCGTCACTTTTTATTTTGGTCATAAAAGAAGCAAAATAAGAGTCGTCATGATAGTCTTGTTTGCAATAAGAAAGAAGATGATGAAAAGGTATCACATTACTAGACAATGGTCTTTTTAAATACACTAAACGATTCAATCTATCGAACCAATGAATATGACAATCACATACGTTTGTTTTGTATATAGCTTCTACAGTTTTTCTAAAATATTTTGCATCATTTTGATCTTTTTTACTTGCAAATTCTTGCATTTTTTGATCATTTTTACTACCAAATATGTTATGATGTAGTGCGTGCTTGCTTTCCAATCGCAATACACAAGAGCTATGATTGAGATCATCATCTGGCATTACTTTTAAACTAATTGCCCAATCATACGTTTCGTATTCTCTACCATCTATCGCTTTTTTCGTGACAGGAATAATTTCCACAACTTTCGCAAATCGAGTAATACGACCATTATGACCAAGTGTAAATATAGTTTGCATAAAATTTTGTGCATTCACTTTTAGAGTATCATTGCTTTTCGATAATCTAAAATAAAGTTGATCAAAAAAGTAGCTTAAAGACCCATGTCCTATCACTGGATATTTTACACTATCTAGCCATTCTTTCATGTAATCTTTTTCGTATAGTACATTTTTCCCTTCACGATATTTTAGTTGTCGTTGTTCTTCCCATTTTGCTAGCCAATTATTTTCTGCATTTACAATATCTTGTTCTTCTATCTCCCATAATTTTTCTTGATTCTTCAATAAAAAATATGGTGTTATTGGATAAGAAGCATCTTGAAGTCTTTCTCCCAAAATATAATATTGTATCAAAAGATCAAATTTACTATGATGATTGATATATGCTTCACTTAAGATTTTTGCTGTTTTTTCGTGAGGAAATTGTCCATTTAGTGCCTGCAAAATTTCTTCAAAATCTTTCCCTAATTGCTCTTCAATTTTTTGTCGTTTTTTTATAAAAACAAAATCATGTATTTTTGTTTTTTCACCCTCTTCCTCAACTTCTAGCATATTTCCCCCCTCACTTTTTAATCAGTATACCACACATACTATGGCTTGTAAATAGTCTTTTTTTATTTCTTTTGCTCTTTTTTTGACATACTATAAAAACAAAAAAAATTTAAAAAACTGATTGACATTTTTCATAAAGTTGAGTATACTCATATCGTTATGAAACTCATAACACTATCTCATCTTTGCATCGTTAGCTCAACTGGATAGAGCGTTGGTCTACGGAACCAAAGGTTAGGGGTTCGACTCCCTTACGATGCACCAAAATAAAGTACTAACACCAAGTTAGTACTTTTTATTTTGTTTATTCTATCTTGATAGGG
>CALVJJ010000003.1 GCA_944332185.1 uncultured Clostridia bacterium | reverse complement strand
AAACAACGAAAATCCATTACTTCAAAAGTTATCTTCTTATACCAATGAATTTTGTGATCAATTAAAAAATTTGAATTTAATTGATGATGAATTGCAAGATGATGGAAAAAATCGCTCTATATCTTTACTTGCTAATGACAACAATTTGAGAAAAGATTATTTTTCTGATGTCTATTGTACAACATATAAAGGATCTTGGGCACAATTAGCACAAGCACAAAGACATAGAACTATCAATTACCAAATACAAGTAGCGGATATCCCTAGCTTTTATGTGCCAAAATTGTTACGAACTTTGCCACAATTAGAAAAAGAATGGCTTGCAGATATGCAAAAAGTCAAAGATCTACACCCACAAGGAGAACTTGTCCAAATTATAGAAAGAGGCACTCCAGAAAACTTTATCTTAAAAACTTATGAAAGATTATGTACCTGTGCACAATTAGAAATTATGGAACAAACCAAACAAACTCTACAAAAATACAGCGATGAAGCAGTAGAACAAAGAATAAAAGATATGTTTCAATATTTTAAAAAGGGTGCTAGATGCACTTTCCCTGGATTTGAATGTAAGACACCATGTCAATTTAAAGAAGGTGTGAATTTAGATAGAGATATTTAAAGAGTAATATAAAAAGGTAGAAAGATCTTCTATCTTTTTTTATGAACAATTGTTCTATTGTTTGACTTTTTGATTGCCATTGTCTATACTAAAATAGTAAAATTCTAAAAAAGGAATGAAAGGTAAAGTAAGACATGATTATTATGGGCATTGATCCGGGACTAGCTATTGTTGGTTTTGGAGTAATTGAAAAGACAAGACAAGGAATAAGAGTCATAGATTACGGGGTAATCAACACCCCTAAAGACCATACTTTGCCTGAAAGGTTAGTAGAAATTTATCAAGGCATGAATGCACTAATCGAAAAATATAAACCTGATCATATTGCTATGGAGGAGTTGTTCTTCAATACCAATATTACCACGGGCATTACCGTTGCAGAAGCAAGAGGGGTAGCTCTTTGTTGTTGTATGCAAAAGATGGGAAAAGAAAGGCTCTACGAATACACTCCTTTACAAATCAAACAAGCTTTGACAGGATATGGTAGAGCAGAAAAACAGCAAATCCAGTATATGGTAAAAACGATATTAAGACTAAAAGCTGTTCCAAAACCTGATGATGCTGCCGATGGATTGGCTGTGGCTATTTGTCATGCACAAACTAGTTTAATATTATCTGGAACAGATATCAAATAGGAGAGAATATGTACGCATTTTTGAGTGGAATTATTGAAGAAAAAGATCTAGACACTGTTGTGATTAACTGTAATGGGGTAGGATATGAAGTGTTTTGCAGTGCCTATACGATAGAAAACTTGCCAGCCGTTGGAGAAGTAGCAACAGTATATACCTATCTTCATGTAAGAGAAGATGCTATGCAACTGTATGGCTTTTTATCCAAAGAAGAAAAAAAGATGTTTTTAGCTCTCACGACTGTCAGTGGTGTAGGGAGTAAAACAGCTATCCAAATTTTATCTGGTATCCGTATCAAAGATCTTATGAATGCTATTTATTTGGGAGATGTACACGCTATTAGTCGTATCAAAGGAATAGGAAAAAAGACTGCCGAGAGAATTTTGTTAGAACTAAAGAATAAAGTAGATGTAAAACCTTTATTAGATGGCACGAATGAAGCTACCATCTCTGTTAGTCTTGGGGTGGAGACACCTGCTGTTGCTGATGCTATCAATGCCTTGTGTGATATGGGACTTAGTAAAGTGGAAGCAACCAAAATTGTTAAGGCTGTCGCATTAGATACAGATAGTGCAGAACAGATTATTGCAAAATCATTAAGAAATATGGGATAGAGATATGGAATTGGAAGATGATAGATTGATCACAAGTACAAAAATGCTTGATGAAACAGAAGTAGAAAACACATTACGTCCTACGATGATGAAAGATTATGTAGGACAAGAGAAAATCAAAAAAAGCCTTGAAATTTATATTCAGGCAGCTAAAAAACGTGGAGATGCTCTTGACCATGTCCTTTTATATGGACCTCCAGGACTAGGAAAAACAACTTTATCTCATATTATTGCCAATGAATTGGGTAGTTCTATAAAAATCACATCAGGGCCAGCTATTGAAAAGGTGGCAGATCTTGCTTCAATTCTTTCTAATTTGAATGAACATGATGTGTTGTTTATTGATGAGATCCATAGATTAAGTCGTGCCGTAGAAGAAGTATTGTATCCAGCTATGGAAGACTTTTCTTTGGATATTATCTTAGGGAAAGGTCCAAGTGCCAGAACCATGAGATTACCTTTACAACCTTTTACTTTAATTGGAGCCACAACCAAAGCTGGAATGCTGACTGGACCATTGCGAGACCGTTTTGGAGTTGTTTGTAGACTAGAAATGTATTCTAATGAAGAATTGTCCAGCATTATTACTAGAAGTGCGAATATTTTAGGTATTGATATTGATGCCGATGCTAGTATGGAACTTGCGAGACGTAGTAGAGGTACACCTAGAATTGCCAATCGTTTTTTAAAAAGAGTGCGTGACTTTGCTGAAGTCAAAGGTAGTGGGACTATTACCTTGCCAATTTGTAAAGAAGCCCTTACGATGCTTGAAGTAGATGATTTGGGATTGGATTACAATGATAAAAAGATTCTAAACACGATCATAGACAAATTTCATGGTGGTCCAGTAGGACTAGATACCCTAGCTGCTGCGACAGGAGAAGATAGCAATACCATTGAAGATGTATATGAACCATATTTGTTGCAACTAGGATTCATTGCCAGAACACCTCGTGGTAGAGTATGTCTTCCTAATGCATATAAACATTTGGGCAAAACCATAAGCAAAGAAAGACAAAATTATTTGAATATGTTTATAGAAGGAACAGAAGATGGAAGAAATGGACAAACTGAAAACTAGTACGTATTATTATGATTTACCACAAGAACTCATTGCCCAAACACCTATTGAGCCTAGAGACCATAGTAGAATGCTAGTATATCATCGTGACACAAATAAGATAGAACACAAACATTTTTATGATATTGTAGAGTATCTACAAAGTGGAGATGTTTTGGTCATCAATAATACTAAAGTCATTCCTGCTAGACTGTTAGGAGTCAAAGAAGAAACGGGTGCAAAAATCGAAGTTTTCTTATTAAAAAGAATAGATATTAACACATGGGAAGTACTGATGAAACCGGGAAAACGAGCAAAAGAAGGGACCATTATTACTTTTCATGACAAACTAAAATGTAAAGTTTTGAAAAATACAGATTTTGGAGGAAAAATTGTACAGTTTTTGTATGATGGCGTTTTTGAAGAAATCTTAAACGAAATAGGGAATATGCCTTTGCCTCCTTATATTCATGAAAAATTAAAAGATAAAAACAGATATCAAACTGTATACTCCAAATATGATGGCAGTAGTGCAGCACCAACAGCAGGATTGCATTTTACAAAAGAACTTTTGGAAAAATTAAAACAAAAAGGGGTAGAAATTGTAGAAGTATTGCTTCATGTAGGTCTAGGAACATTTAGACCAGTCAATGAAGAAAATATTTTGCAACATCAAATGCATAGTGAATATATTGAAGTGACACAGGAAGCCGCTGACAGAATCAACCTAGCAAAAAAGGAAGGGAGAAGAGTCATTGCCTGTGGCACAACATCGATTCGAACATTAGAAAGTGCAGCCATTAGCAAAGGAGTCATTGCTCCTTGTAAGAAAGAAACATCAATTTTTATCTATCCGGGCTATGAATTCAAAATTGTTGATGCTGTCATTACCAATTTTCACCTACCAGAAAGTACGCTGATTATGTTAGTAAGTGCTTTTTGTGGTATTGAAGAAACTCTTGCTATGTACAAAATTGCCGTTAAAGAAAAATATAGATTCTTTAGTTTTGGTGATGCAACACTTTTACTATAGGATCACGATTTATGGTGTATGTTCCGTTTTATGATGGCTTTTTAGGGGTAGATGATGAAGATATTATCTAAATATACACAAGTCAAAGTAAAATCTATACACTACATTTTTTTATTGACGATACAACAAAACAAACATGACAAAAGGAAATATTATGGACAATTTTTATTTTGAAACAATTAAAGTTTGCAAACAAAGTGGAGCTAGAATTGGTCGTTTTCATACACCACATGGCATCATAGAAACACCTGTTTTTATGCCGGTCGGCACACAAGCAACTGTAAAATCCTTATCTCCTGAAGAATTAAAAGAAGTAGGGAGCCAAATTATTTTAGCCAATACCTATCACTTGCATTTAAGACCAGGAGAAAACGTGGTTAAAAAAGCAGGGGGACTACATCATTTTATGAATTGGGACAAGCCAATTTTAACAGATAGTGGCGGTTTTCAAGTGTTTTCTTTAAGCAAATTAAGAAAAATTACAGAAGATGGTGTAGAATTTAGATCTCATCTTAGCGGAGAAAAACTATATATTACTCCAGAAAAGGCTATGGAAATTGAAGAAGATTTAGGTGCTGATATTATCATGGCTTTTGATGAATGCACGACTTATGGTACCAGTTATGATAAAAGCAAATTAGCCATGGAAAGAACTTTAAGATGGCTTGATAGATGTTATCATCATCATACCAATGAAAAGCAAGCATTATTCCCTATTGTGCAAGGTAATTTTTATAAAAATCTAAGACTAGAAAGTTTGGAAAAAACAAAGCCATACGCAAAATATGGCATTGCTATTGGTGGGCTGTCTGTAGGAGAACCAAAGGAACTGATGTATGAAATGTTGGACCTTATGAAAGACAAATTACCAGAAAATGTGCCACATTATTTAATGGGAGTAGGGAGCCCAGATTGTATGATAGAAGGGTATATGCGTGGCATTGATATGATGGATTGTGTTCTTCCTACCAGAGTAGCAAGACATGGATTTGCCTTTACTTCTAAAGGGAAAGTCATTATTAAAAATGCAAAATATAAAGAAGATTTTTCTCCTCTTGATGAGGAATGTGATTGTTATACTTGCAGACATTATACCAAAGCATATTTAAGGCATTTGGTTATGGCTGATGAAATTTTTGGAGCAAGACTGCTTAGCATTCATAATATTCGTTTTTTACATAAACTTACAGAACAGATCAAAGAAGCTATTTGGCAAGATCGCTATCTAGATTTTAGAAAAGAATTCTATCAAAAATATTATCAAGGGAACATTCCAGAAGATATACAAAAATTGCTAAAATAAATTTAAAAATAGTATGGCAATTCGAAAATATAACTTTTTTTGCTAAAATAATTTATGATTTTCATCAAAATTTATATCTTGAATTGTTTGCTATCTAATAGGTTATTTGGTATACTATACATAGAAAATTTTAAAATAACGAGAGGGAAATATGAAAAATATGTTATTATCTTCTGCTAGCAATTTTTTATCTTCTTATGGACTAATCATTCTTCTAGCAGTACTTTTAATTGGTGTCATTTTTATTTCTTATAACAGAAGAAAAAATGATGAACTAAAACGTCAACAACTGAATAATGAAATAAAACCAGGTGTCAAAGTCTTGACTTATCATGGTGTATACGGGGAAGTCGTTAGCCTTACCAATACTACAGATGGAATTCAAGTTGTCATCAAAACAGGCGATGACAAGCATGCTAGTTATGAAAAAATCCATATCAACGCTATTTGTTCTATTGATCAAAGCACCGTTGTGGTACTAGATGCTGAAGGCAATCCAATCACTAAAGAAACTACAAGTGTACCAGAAAAACCTGTAACAGTGGACACAAAAGTAGAAGATGAAACGAAAGTAGAAGAAAAACCTACAGAAGTAGCAGTAGAAGAAAAACCTAAAAAGAAAACAGTTGCTAAAAAATCGACGAAAAAAGAAGCAACTGACAAAGCTGCAAAATAACAAAGTACTCTTAGTTGAGTACTTTTTTTATTGGACAACTTAAGCATATTTTAATCGAGTATAACATATAGTGTAATAACAAAAGGAGTATGGTATATGAAATCAAAACGCTTACAGTTGAGTTCTTCTCAAAAAACATTCTACGGACAAGTCATATCTGGCACATTATCTGCCATATCTATGGCTCTTATTTTAATTTTACTTTTTGCTGTTATCATTCGTTTTACTTCGTTGTCTGATGGTTTTATCAAACCTATCAATCAGGTAATTAAAATTATTTGTATTCTTATTGGTGTGAATATTTCTTTAAAACACGATTGTCAAAAAGGTTGGCTAAAAGGATTGTGTATCGGCTTTTTCTTTAGTATCATTGCCTATCTATTATTCTCTATTTTAGGAAGCACTTTTTCATTTAATTTTGCTACGATTGTCGATATTCTATTTTCTACTTTAATTGGACTCATTGCAGGAATTCTTTGTGTTAATATTCAAAAATAGGTATTTTTTATTGTAAGAAATAGCAGAAAAGGAAATTTTCTTTTTTCCTACTCTGTTATTTCTTTTTTTTGTAGGAAATTGTTGTGATTTTTAAGAATAATTGTTTGACATTGTGTCTATATTTTTATATACTTAATGGGTAAGGAGTTCGACTAAATGAAGAAGAAAAAAGCCATTCGCAATTATATCCTAATTTCTATTGCAACAATTATTGGCATTGTCCTATGTTGCTTTTCTATTCCTATCCCATTTACAGATTATTATTTTACCGGATTTGCAAAAGGAATTCAATTAGGTCTTGATTTAAAAGGTGGTGTGGTTGCAGTCTATGATGCTACCATGAACGAAGATAGTGAAGGAGATTTTGATAGCCAATTAGATGCTACCATTACACGTATCACAGATCTTATTACCAGTGATTATTCTGAAGCAACTGTTGTCAAGCAAGGCACCAATCAAATTCGCATTGAAGTACCTGATGTTGATGATCCTGATGAAGTGCTAGATGTGATCGGTGAACCAGCATTACTTGAGATCAAAACAGAAGATAGTGCTACTGCTGAAGCTGTTGTTACTGGAAAACATATTCAAGATGTTCAAGCATCTCAACAAGAACAAAATGGTCAATATGTTTGGGGTGTTAGTGTTACTTTTAATGAAGAAGGTACAAAATTATTTAGTGATCTAACCACCGAATATGAAGGACAAACTATTTACATTTATTTAGGTGGAGAAAAATTCCAAGAAGTAACAGTGCAATCTGCGATCACTAATGGTCAAACTTTTATTAGTGGAAGCATGAATAGTCAATCTCAAGCAGAAGCTTATGCTATGAAAATTTTAAGTGGCACGTATAGTGTTACTTTAAGTTTATCTGAAAAGAACACTGTTAGTGCAACGCTTGGTGCTGATGCCTTAAAATTAGGCCTAATTGCTGGAGCTGTTGGGTTGCTACTGATCTTTATATTCATGTATTTAGTATATGGGTATATGGGCTTGGTTGCAGATTTTGCTCTTGTCATTTACACCATTATTGTATTTGCTTGTTTAGCTTTGATTCCATCTGTACAACTGACACTGCCTGGTATTGCAGGTATTATTCTAGGATTTGGTATGGCAGTAGATGCAAACATTTTAATTTTTGAAAGAATTAAAGATGAATACAAGACAGGAAAACGTATTGCTGCTTCTATCAAATCTGGATTTAGAAAATCTATCTCTGCAATACTCGATAGCAATATTACCACGATTCTTGCATCTATCGTTTTGATGCTATTAGGGACAGGATCTATTAAAGGTTTTGCCATTACTTTACTTATTGGTATTGTGGCATCATTATTTAGTGCTTTAGTGGTAAGCAGATTTTTGATGATGAATTTCTATCATTTAGTGGGTAACAAACCAAAAGCATATCGATTAAGTAGGGAGGCACATGTAGATGAAATCAACTAGACTGCAGAACTTTATGAAAAAAGATTTTCATATTGTAAACAATTTTAAATACTTTATCATCGCTCCAATCCTTATTCTCATTGTTGGTATTTTTGTCCTAGGTTTTGCTGGATTTAATCTTGGATTAGATTTTACCGGTGGAACAGTTATATCGGTTGCTTTTGAACAAAATGTAACAAACGCAGAATACAAAGAAAAAGAATCTATGATTATTTCTGTTTTAAAAGATCATGGTATTACAAAATATACTTTGCAAAAACAAGGTGAAAATTCTATGCCTACCGTTAGTATCAAATTCCAAGATGTTAAGGGAGTAGACATGGAGGAATTGGCAGAAACTATCAAAACAGATTTGGCTACCAGATTAGAGTTTGATGAAGATCAAATTACCAATAGTGGAAGAATTGGAGCATCTGCTAGTTCAAAATTATTGACCAATGCATTACTTTCTGTTGGATTGGCAACATTATTTATCTTAATATATATCGCTATTCGTTTTGAACTTTATAGCGGTTTGTCGGCAATTATTGCATTATTGCATGATGTCATCATTATGTGTTCCTTAGTTGCAATTTTTAGAATACAAGTTAATAGTAGTTTTATTGCAGCTGTTATTACGATCGTTGGATATTCTATCAATAATACCATTGTGATCTTTGATAGGGTAAGAGAAAATTTGAGAAAAGAATCTTATAGTACCTATACCAACGCACAAATTGTAGATATTTCTATCAAAGATACCATCACGAGATCTTTATATACCACCATTACCACATTGCTTGCTGTTGTGATGTTAGCTATTATTGGTGTTAGTGATATTCGTGAATTCGTTATTCCAATTATTTTTGGTTTAATTGCTGGTACTTATTCTTCGATTTTCTTAGCACCATCATTATGGTCTTTTATGTATCGTAGAAACAAGGATAAAAAATTGTTAAAATTACAAAATAAAAACAATTCCAATTCTAACACATCTACAGCAGAAGAAGATGAAGTTGTGGAAGAAGATGTTGTGAATTCATAACTGATGAAAACATATTTTTAATGCATACATTGCCTTAAAAATATGTTTTTTATTTATACAGTAAAAGGAAAAATATGAAATTTAAAAAGAAAGAAATAAAAATAAAAAATAAAGATTTTGTACAACAAATGTGTGAAAAGTTTCAAGTTTCGCCTATTATTATGGAACTTCTTTTTGCACGTGGTTATACAACGGAATCTGCTTTGCGTTCTTTCTTACAGCCATCTATCACACAGTTATACAATCCTTTTTTGTTAAAAAATATGCAAGAAGCAGTGTCATGTATTAAAAAACACGTCCAAGCAAATAATCATATTACAATACTTGGGGATTATGATACTGATGGAATCTGTGCAACAGCGATTTTAGAAAAATTCTTACAATCTAAAGGGGCTAAAGTTTCTCACTTTTTGCCAAATCGTTTTGTCGATGGATATGGCATGACTAAAGATACGATTGATAAAATTATTGATTTGTATCAACCAGATTTGATTGTCACTGTCGATTGTGGCATTAGTTGTTATCAAGAAATTGAATATGCACAATCTCTTGGAATAGAAGTTGTTGTGACAGATCATCATGAGTTACCAGATATTTTACCAGATTGTGTAGTGGTTGATCCTAAAATACCATCTTCATATCCATTTACTGGTTTGTGTGGTGCAGGAGTGGTGTTAAAACTTGTTCATGCTTATGGCGGAATTAAAGAATGCTTAAAATATACCCCAATCTGTGCTTTGGCCACAGTAGCTGATATAGTACCCCTTAATGATGAGAATCGTATTATTGTTGTAGATGGACTTTCCAAACAAGATCAACTTCCAAAGGGAGTGCTTGCACTGGTAAAAAAATTAAAATTAAAAAGCATTACATCTACTGATATTTCCATGAAAATAGCTCCAAAAATCAACACAGCCGGAAGAATGGGAGATCCAAGTATTGCTTATCAGTTGTTTGTCGAAAACGATGATAAAGTAGTTCAAGATAAAATAAAAGAACTGTTTAATTTGAACAATCAAAGGGTGCAAGATGGCAATGATATTTATGAAGAATGTTTGTCTATCTTAGAAAAAGAAAATATTGCAAACCTTCATGCTATTGTCTTAAAAGGAGATCATTGGAATAGTGGAGTATTAGGTATCATTTGCTCTAGACTTGTAGAACGCTATCAAAAACCTGTATTCCTTATGGCAAAAGTTGATAATGAGCTAAAAGGAAGTGTGAGAAGTATTGAAGGAATAGATATCAGCAAACTGATGAATGAATTAAAAGAAGAATTCATTCGTTTTGGTGGGCATAGTCAAGCAGGTGGGTATTCTATTTATCCAGATCATTTTGACCGTGTAAAAGAAAGAATCAATGAAGCATTAGCAAATTTTTCTGTACCAATTCATCTTGTTACATATTATGATGCAGACCTTGATTGTCAAAATATTCATAAAGATTTGCTAGTTGATTTACAAAAATTAGAACCATTTGGGTTTGGAAACGAAAAACCTACTTTCAAAATCAATATCAATGACACTATGTTTTCTCCTTTAAAGAATTTTCCGAATTATATCAAAGGCAAAAAAGGAGAAGTAGAATTCATTTGCTATCAAGGAGGCAAATATCTTACCCAATTATCTTCAAATTGTGATAAAAATATCATAGGGGAATTGGGCATTAACACCTTTGGATCAAAAAACACATTACAAGTCACCATTAAAGATTTTGATTTTGGCCCAATTCGCACTGATGTAAGTCATGAATTCAAGTATGCAAATTATATTGATCAATTAAAGTATTTGCCATATAAGCCTAATTTTCAAGCTCTAGAAGTATCGATGGAAGATATGGTGACATATTACAATCAAGCAGCAGATCAAGGGGTCCTAGTCATAACTAATGAATTTGAACATTATCAAACTTTTATAAAACAAATACAAAAACCTATTGAATATGCTTATCAAGAACCATTGACACAGGTAGGGAATAATACCATTGTATTTTTACCAAGGCCAGATATGGAGAGTAAGAATTATCAAACACTATTATTATTAGATAGTCCTTTTATACCTCAATATCTATCAAAATATAATCAGTTTAAAAAAGTGTTGTATCTAAAAGGAAGTATATCACAGAATATTTTCCATTATCTTACAACTGATCGTATGGTTTTTGCTTATACTCATCAAGCTTTAAAACAAGCAGAAGAAGAAAACTATACATTTGACAACTTATATGATTTGTATAAAAAAGTAAAAAAAGTATTACCTCAATTTAAGAATTACAAATATCATCAATTCTATTTTATCCTTTGTGTTTTTGAAGAATTAAGTTTTATTCTAATTCAAGACCACAGAATTCATCTATTACCATCTGAAAAAAAATCACTTGATCGCTCTTCTATTTATCAATTTATCCAAAAATGCTTACAAAAGTAAGGGGAAATATTATGGATACAAAATTTTTAACTACCATTGAATCGTATTTTGATTCTACCCAAGTGGCTACCATTGAAAATCTAATAAAAGAAATCACTTTAAAATATCCTGATACTAGTAAAAAAATGCTGAATTTTGCGTGTGGAGTAAGTGAAATATTGATTAGTATCAATACAGATTTTCCAACAGTATTAGCAGCCTTTGCTTATGCTTGCCAAATATATCAAATAAGTATGGAACACTCTAGCTTATCTCATCATGAAGTAAAATCCATTTTAAAAGGATTAGACAAAATAGACGCTATTACCATCAACCAGAATGACCAAGAGTATAATGGCTTAAGAGAAATGTTTATTGCACTTGCCAAAGATATTAGAGTTATTTTTCTAAAGTTAGCTATAGAATCTTACAAAGTTTCTCACCCAGAAGTGTATTCTAATACAGAGGAAATGGACACTGATTTTCATTATGCTAATGATATTTATGCACCACTTGCTGCCATGCTAGGGGTATCTAAATTAAAAAATATTCTTGAAGATAGAGTGTTTCATTATTTCAAACCAAATGCCTATCAACAATTATATGAAACGTTAAATAAAGATAAAGCAAGTCGTGATGAACAATTAGCTTTAACAATCAAACGTATAGAACAAGAAGTTGTGCAAGGGATTGACAATGTAAAAGTATTTGGTAGACAAAAACAATTATCTAGTATTTATAAAAAAATTCAATCTAAAACACATGAATTATCTAAAGTATTAGATTTGTTAGCCGTGCGTATTCTTGTAAACACTATTGAAGAATGTTACTATGTCCTAGGGAAAGTTCATGGGATTTATGCTCCTATCGACCATTTTAAAGATTATATCTCCAATCCTAAAGAGAATGGATACCAATCTATTCATACTACAGTGATTGTAGAAAACGGAGATCCTCTTGAGATCCAAATTCGTACACATGATATGAACTTGTATGCAGAATATGGGGTTGCAGCCCATTGGGCATACAAACAAAAACGAAGTGCTTCCACGGAATCAGATAAAAAAATCAATTATATACGATCCATCATGGATATGCATAAAGATAAAAGTGATGAGGAATTAAGAGAAGCCTTAAAAGTAGATATTTATAGTGGAGATGTGTTTGTCCAAACACCACAAGGGAAGGTTATCAAACTACCAGAAGGAAGTACCACAATTGACTTTGCTTATGCCATTCACTCTGCCGTCGGTGATCATTGTATGGGTGCAAAGATTAATGGAAAGATGTGTCCAATCTCTACTGTTTTACAAAATGGAGATATGGTCGAAATTATTTTGAATCCTAATTCCAAAGGACCATCTCGTGATTGGCTTAAGATTGTCAAAACTAATAATGCAAAGCATCGTATTCGCACTTTCTTTAAAAAAGAAATGAAAGAAGAGAATATTAAAAAAGGGAAAAGTATTCTAGAAGCTAGTGCAAAAGCCAAGAATATTCTTTTATCCAATTATATGAAAGACGAATATTTGAATGATGTTTTTGATCGATATGCACTTGCCAATATTGATGAAATGTATGCTGCTCTTGGTTCTGGGACTTTATCTACCAATCAAGTCATTGGAAAGCTACTCAATCTTGCATCTCAAAATGAAGTCAAAAATGTTCCAATAAAACCTATTCCAACCAAACAAAATACTGAAGAAAATGATCAAGTGATGGTGCATGGGTTCAAAGGTATTATGACAAAATTTGCACATTGCTGTACACCTGTACCTGGTGATGATATTGTAGGGTATATTTCTAGAGGAAAGGGTATTACCATACACCGTGATAACTGTAGCACACTCAAATCTTATGAACCAGAAAGGTTAATTCCATGTACTTGGAACACCAATCAAAATACGCAATCTTTTGTGGCTAGTTTCATTGTATATTGTATGAATATGTCTGGAACACTATCTGCAATCACCAAAAAAATTAGTGATCAAAAAATCAATATTGTATCTTTATATACAAAAGTACAAGATGATGTATCCAGTGTACACTGTTCTGTCCAAATCAAATCTAAAGAAGACTTGTCTTATTTAATTAGTAAAATCAAAACACTTGATTTTGTAACTGATGTTGTAAGATCATAAGGAGTATATATGTTTCAAACTAATGATCCAATTTTAGAAGAAGAATTATTACGTTTACTACATTTTTTTAAAAACGAACTAAAAATAGATGAATTTGACAAAGATATTAGACATGAGTGTGTGCAAAATAATGATATTGTCACAAACAATATCTATATTGACAACAATTTAGTACATTCCAGAACAGACAAATTAAACACAAAAAATGATATTTTAAGAAAAAGATACTATAAAAGATTTGCAAAGCTGTCTTTATATGAAGCATTGTGCAATACGTATCATATACAGTTAGCCTGGGGCAGTCTAACCGGCATTCGCCCAACAAAGTTATTTTACGAACTTATGGATGAATATGATCAAAACCCATATCAAGCAAAATACCATATGATACATGATTTTTATGTCCCTGAAGAAAAAGCTGATATTTGTCTTAAAATTATTCAACAACAAAAACACATTGTTGAGCACAACGATAAGTTGATTGATCTATATATTCATATCCCATTTTGCACTTCAAAATGCTATTACTGTAGTTTTATTTCTGCGCCTCTTAGTGCTTGTCAAATGTATGTTGAACCTTATATTGAAAAACTTGTTCAAGAATTAGAAGCAACAAAAAAGATTATTCAAGAAGGGAATTACATTGTCAAATCTATTTATATAGGAGGGGGCACACCTACCAGTTTGTCAGCAGAACAACTAGAAACAATACTTTCTCATATTGGATACGCAGTCAAAGAATTTACAGTAGAATGTGGAAGACCTGATACCATCACAAAAGAAAAATTAGATGTTCTACAAAAATATAACGTAACTAGAATTAGTATCAACCCACAAACTTTTTCCAATCGTACACTCAAAATGATTGGTAGGAATCATTCTAGTGAAGATGTTATTCAAGCTTATCGATTAGCACTGAATTATTCCTTTGCCATCAATATGGATCTCATTGCAGGGCTTGACAAAGAAAGTTTTGCAACTTTTAAAAAATCATTAAATAAAACTTTAGAATTACAACCAGACAATGTCACTGTCCATACTTTATCTGTAAAACGAACTAGCGCTTTACAACAATCAGGGGCAGAAACGACAGATTGTGCTATTGTATCTAAGATGGTAGATTATGCTTATCAATCTTTACTCAAAGCAGGGTACTCACCATATTATCTATATAGACAAAAAAATATGATTGGGAATTTGGAAAATATAGGGTACTCGCTACCAAGCAAACAATGTATCTTTAATATTGATAGCATGGAAGAAGTATGTTCTGTGATTGCTGTGGGTGCTAATGCTATTAGTAAAAGAGTTTTTACATTTAACAATCGTATTGTTAGATATGCTAATGTGAAAAATTTGGCTGACTATCTTTCAAAAGTAGATGAAATTATTGAAAAAAAGAGAGAACTTTTTTTGAAATAAATTTATATTTGACTTTACAAATAAAAGAAAATATGATATGATTATCTGTGTTAGTACCATTACTCAGTTCGTAGCAATCCTCTGACTCTTGCTTAGTAATGGCAAACAATCATCATAAGGAGGAATCAAAAAATGTTGAATAAAGATAAGAAACAAGAATTGATAAAAACGTATCAAAGAGCTGAAGGCGATACTGGTTCTTGCGAAGTTCAAATTGCAATTCTAACAGAAAGAATCAAAGAACTTACCCAACACCTTCAACAAAATAAGAAAGACAACCACTCAAGACGTGGTCTTATCAAAATGGTTAGCAGACGTAAAAAATTATTAAAATACTATGCTAGTGTTGATCTTGAAGGTTGCCGTGCTTTAAAACAAAAATTAGGTATTAGATAATTGATGTAGGAGCGGAAAGACAATTCTTTTCGCTCTTTTGCTATCATACCAAAAAGGAGATTTATGAAAGACTGTAAAAAATTTGAAACCACCATTGGCAGAACAAAAGTTATTGTAGAGACAGGCAAATACGCTGGACAAGCTAATGGCAGTGTATTGGTTAGAGCTGGTGATACCGTTGTTATGTGTAATGTAACTATGAGTAAACAACCAAAACCAGGTCAAGATTTTTTCCCTCTTAGTGTAGATTTTGAGGAAAAAATGTATTCTGTAGGCAAAATTCCGGGAAGTTACAAACGTAGAGAAGGAAGACCTAGTGATCAAGCTATTTTAACAAGTAGACTAATTGATAGACCACTTAGACCACTTTTTCCAAAAGGATTTTTTCACGATGTAGTTGTGGTTTGTACAGCACTATCTGTTGATTACGACATTGCGCCAGAACCTATTGCAATGTTTGCAAGTTCTTGTGCTTTGACTATTTCTGATATTCCTTTTGCTGGTCCAACTGGAAGTGTAGATGTCGCTTGTGTTGATGGGGAATATATTATCAACCCAACTGTTGCTGAAAGAGAAAAAAGTACTATTGACTTAACCGTTGCTGGCACAAAAGATGCTATTCTTATGGTAGAAGCAGGAGCAAAAGTGGTAAGTGAAGAAGTAATGTTGAAAGCCATTTTGTTTGCTCATGAACATATTAAAAAACAAGTAGAATTCCAAGAAGCGATGGCAAGAAGTCTTAATGTTCAAAAAACAGACAAAGTAGAATACTATGTTATTCCTGAAGACCTAACGAAAGATGTACGAGAATTTTCTACTTCTTATATTGAAGATGTGATGTCTTATACAGACAGACATGAAAGAGATGCTAGAGAAGAAGAAGTAGACAAGATTATACTAGATCATTTTGCTGAACAATATCCAGATCAAGAAAGAGAAATCTTAGATGTTCTTTACAAAATCAAAAAAGAAGTCATGCGCAGAAAAATCATTCAAAAAGGTATTCGACCTGATGGAAGAAAAACTACTGATATTAGACCTATTTGGTGCGAAACAGGTATTCTTCCTAGAACACATGGTAGTAGCGTATTTACACGTGGCGAAACACAAGTTATGAACATTGTTACACTTGGTACAGCTAGTGATGCACAAGAAATTGAAGGACTTAGCCTAGAAACAGAAAAAAGATATATGCATCAATACAATTTCCCAGGCTATTCCACAGGGGAAGCAAAACCTTTAAGAACCCCAGGAAGAAGGGAGATTGGACATGGTGCTTTAGCAGAACGTGCCTTAGTACCAGTTTTACCAAGTCAAGAAGAATTCCCATATACCATTAGAGCTGTCAGTGAAGTTATAAGTAGTAATGGATCTACTTCTCAAGCCAGCGTATGTGCTAGTACATTATCCTTGATGGACGCCGGTGTTCCAATTAAAGCACCAGTGGCCGGTATTGCCATGGGACTTATTAAAGATGAAGAAAGTGGCAAAGTCGCTGTTCTTACGGACATACAAGGACTAGAAGATTTTCTTGGGGATATGGATTTTAAAGTTGCTGGAACTAAAGATGGTATCACAGCTATCCAAATGGATATTAAAATCAAAGGTATTGATGAGAATATTTTAAGAACTGCATTGGAACAAGCTAGACAAGGAAGATTGCATATTTTACAACTAATGTCAGAAGAAATCGCAGAACCAAGAAAACAATTATCTCCTTTTGCTCCAAAAATTGAATCCTTTACCATTGATCCTGATAAAATAAAAGATGTCATTGGATCAGGTGGAAAAGTCATCAATAAAATCATTGAAGAGACAGGTGTCAAAATTGATATCGAAGATGATGGATTAGTTATGATATCCTCTACCGATCAAGACATGATACACCGCGCAAAAGAAATTATACTTGGTATCACAGAAGATGTAAAAGTAGGCAAAATTTATACTGCGACAGTAGAAAAAATTATGCCATTTGGAGTATTTGTGAAATTTTGCTATAATAAAGAAGGTATGATACACATTTCTAAACTATCTAAAGAGAGAGTAGAAAAAGTAGAAGATGTTGTAAAAATAGGTGACGAAATCGAGGTCGAAGTGATCAAAATTGATGAAAAAGGTAGAATAGATCTAAGATTAGTTGCTAAACAACAATAATTATAAAAGTATCAATAAATATATAAAAAAGACATTCTATTTTGAGTGTCTTTTTTGTCATTTTTGTAGAGTTTCATTCATATCTTTATTATATGAAAAAGAAATATATTACCCTTGTTACCAATTCCATTATTGGTATTATGCTATTGACACTGTCTATTCTTACAGTGCAATATTCTGTATCTTATGTGGGTATGAATGAGCCAAATGAAGCTATTTATTATGGCAATCAAAATACTTCCAATATAAGTCTTATGATCAATGTATATTGGGGAACTGAATACCTAGATAGTATATTGAATATATTAGAGCAGTACGAAGTAAAATGTACTTTTTTTGTAGGTGGGCAGTGGGTAGAAAAGAATCCAGACTATTTAGAAAAAATATATGATAATGGACACGAAATAGGCAACCATGGATACTTTCATAAAGATCATGACAAACTTACGTATTCGCAAAATTATGATGAAATATACGTGAATCATCAACTTGTCAAACAGACAATCGGTATTGATATGAACTTGTTTGCTCCCCCTAGTGGAGCTTACAACAAAACAACTTTAAGTGTAGCAGACAGTTTAGGATACAAAACAATCATGTGGAGTAAAGACACTAAAGATTGGAGAGATCATGATAGCAATTTGATTTTTGATAGAGCAACAAAAAATATAAAAGGGGGAGATCTTATTCTAATGCACCCTACAGAAATGACTGTAAAAGCATTACCGAATATCTTACAATATTACCAAAAACACAACCTAATAGCCACTACAGTTAGTAACACTATTAAAAGCTAATAAAAAAGACGCAGAAAATGAAAAATTCTGTGTCTTTTTTTATATCGATTTATTTTATTAAAATAGTGCATAAATTGATCCATTTATAAGGTATTGATTCCATTATTGACTGTTCCACGATTTACCATATCCACAATGGTGTTATACCCATACGTATTGATGTTTTTATGATTTTTATCATTATTACCATTCAATCCTGTAGAGCCCTTACCCGGAATACCATTACCCAAATTATTTTGACCAATCACTGTATTTTCAAATGCCCCATTAGGAGTGTTAATATCATTGTGGTTTTGTCCAATCTCATAGCCTAAAGAATTGGTACCGGATACAATACTGTTTGTGTTATTATTTTGAGCAGTATTATCAACAGTATTTGGGGTAGAATTTACTGTGTTATTGTTAGTCGAATTGACGGTGTTTTCATTATTGGTTGTATTTTCTTTTTGAGTATTAGTATTGGTATCTTGACCTACTGATGAAGTATCTTGTTGTTTGTTTTTGATTACCTCATCAAGATCCAAATTATGATACAAATTATCTTGATAGGTATCAATATTTTTTATTGTTTTTGTTTCTTTTTTAGTATCTGGTGTTTCGTTATTTTCATTTTTATTTGTATTTTCATCATTATTTTCATTGTTATTTATATTTGTATTATTGTCATTATCTATAATATCGTTTGTAATTATTGTAGAATTGTTGTCATTATTATATTGATTTTGAGTGTTATTCATATTACTAGAAGAATCTATTACTTTTTCTATATTCTCTGTATTATCATTTGTAATCTCTTCTGTCATCGTGTCTTCGGATACATCATTTTGATTTATATCCATATTGTTTTGAGTTGTACTATCTTCTATTATCTGTGTATCAGGATTTGCATTATTGGTACTAGTATTATCTGTATCGCTAGTAATATCTGGATTAGGCAAAGTCATTCCTGATTCCTTATCTATGTTGCTATCATTATCTATAGTATCTTGAGTTTTCTCTGCAGTATCATCTTGAGTCTCTTCAATAACTACATTTTGAGAAGCATTTGGATCTTCTTTATCTATCTCAGTGTCATCTTCAGATGGAATTTCTTCTTGTGTATTTTCTTCTAACGTATCTGATTCTACTTCTTCAGTATCTGACACTTCCGGAACCTCTACAGTGTCATCAATCATTGTTTCTAGAATAATATAGCGTACCTGATCCAATGTAGCAATCACATTGCGCAAATACGTAATACGAACATCTAAATGATTGAGAATTCTCATATAATTACTATTCATGACATCTATACTTTTTGCCACACCATATTGATTACTATGACTGATATTACTAATTTCATTAGACAGTTGTCCATTACAGTTTTTGATTCTAGCAATAGATGTTTTAATATCATAAACGTAATTATTAAGTGCTTGAATTTGTTGCATTGTGACATTGTTATTATCTTTTAATGAATTCGTAAGTTCTTTTAATTCATCAATACATTCTAGAATATTATTGCGACAATCGTCTAATGTATTGTTGGCATTAAGTACATTATTAGTCATTTGATACAACTTTTGTACTCTTTGCACATAACCACTTAAATGGGTAGGTACTTCACTATTTAATGTCATGGCATTATTATCTTCTGTTTTGCTTGCAGGTGTGTATTGCATTCTATGAATGGTAATTGTGTTATCCTCTGTATTGGTACTCGTACGTGTCACACAATATCCTCCATCTTCTGTAGAAGTGCAATCTGTACCATCTAATGATTCAATAAGTTTTTTCTCTAATAATTTTTTGAGAATTTCTTGTGTATCCATTTCTCCACAATCATACGTATACTCTTCTGTGAAACATCTTCCTCCAGTCGTAGATGTATACATATCTGCCTTTTCTTCAATGCAATCTCCATCAATGCATTCCTCTAGTACTTTTTTTGTATTAGACAATTTTACTGCATATGGTTGTTTCGTCATCATATTAGCATTAGATATTCGAGAATAAGTATGAGGAATTGTATTCATAGCCAAATATTGCACTTCGTATTGTTTTGGTGGAGCACTCACTTGCACCTGATTGTCTTCAATCATAAGATCCTGATTGGCAATATACTCATTGTCTATCGTATCCATTTTCTTTACGGTAGATCCTAAAACATTTAGATTTTTATTTAATTTTTCTGCAATTTCTGCCGATGTAGTAGGTTGTGTACATCCTGCAAGCATTAAAACTGCTGTAGACAAAGATGTAGCTACCACAATTGATTTTTTCATAATATACCTCCATTTTTTACTATTGTGCGTAAAAAAACAAAATATATTTATTGCAGTATAAAATTTTTTTGTTTTGTCAAGCATTACTATACACGATGAGGTAGAATATGAATGATATTGAAAGAGATAAAAAATATAATGATTATGTACAAGCAAAAATTCCAAAAACCAAAAACTTTCCGACTTTAATTTATTCTTATCTAGTAGGTGGAATCATCTGTTTGTTAGGACAAGGGATTCATGATGCTATTTTAGCGATTTGGCCTCAAGTAACCCAAGAACAAGCTAATGTCTGGATGCTGATTGTTTTGATATTCATTGCTAGTTTTTTAACAGGGCTTGGCTTATATGATAAAATTGGAATTTTTGCAGGTGGTGGTTCTATTGTGCCGATTACTGGATTTTCTAACTCCATTACCAGTCCGGCAATGGAATATAAAAAAGAAGGAATTATCTTTGGAATCTGTGTCAAGATGTTTTCTGTCGCAGGACCAGTCATTGTCAATGGTGTTGTCATTTCGTTTATTATAGGTTTAATTTATCTATTTATTTAAGGAGCTAATATGGGTAAAAAATTAGGGAAACAAACTATTATGTTAGATCACCCTGCAAAAATTATAGGTAATTTTAGTATCGTTGGGGAAAAAGAAGGGCAGGGTAATTTTGCATCATACTTTGATATGATTTTAAAAGATGACAAATATGGGCAAAAAACATACGAAAAAGCAGAAAAAAAGATGATGTTAGAAGCCATTAAAGGTTGTTTACACA
Organism: uncultured Clostridia bacterium; assembly: GCA_944332185.1. Classification (GTDB taxonomy): domain Bacteria; phylum Bacillota; class Clostridia; order Christensenellales; family UBA1242; genus CALVJJ01. The sequence goes on along the minus strand of CALVJJ010000003.1, from coordinate 81,996 downwards.
AAGCACATCTTACAACTTCCCAAGTTGAACTGTATTTGGCAGGAGATCTATTAAATCAAATTATTTCGGCTAGCTTTTCAGCAAGAGAATTGGATTGTTCTTATTTAGGGATTTATGGAGCTTGCAGTACCATGTCTGAAATATTAGGTATTGGAGCTTTATTGATGGATACCGGCGCTTATGACCATATTTTATGTGCTACAGGCAGTCATTTTACAACAGCAGAACGTCAATACCGTTATCCACTAGAGTTAGGCAATCAAAGACCACCAACTTCACAATGGACCATTACGGGCGCAGGAGCTAGCATGTTGTCTAAAGAAGGTAATGCACCAAAAATTACACATGTCACCTTTGGCAAAGTCATGGATTACAACATAAAAGATGTGAATAATATGGGAGCTGCCATGGCGCCTGCTGCAATGGATACACTTATTACTCTTTTTCAAGATACTCATACACAACCAAAAGATTATGATTTGATTGTTACTGGAGATTTGGGAAAATTAGGATCAGAAATTTTGATGGATCTAATGGAAAATAAAGGATATACCTTGGGTAAAAATTATGCTGATTGTGGGCAAATGATGTATACCAACAATCAAAAAACATATCAAGGTGGCAGCGGAGCAGGTTGTAGTGCTGTTGTTTTTAATTCTTATCTAGTAGACAAATTAAAGAAGAAAGAATACAAAAAAATCATTTTTGCAGCAACAGGGGCTTTGCTTAGTACCACTAGTTCGCAACAAGGGGAAAGTATTCCAGGGATCTGTCATGCAATCATTGTAGAAGGAGCATAATATGTGGTTATTATATTTAAAAGTTTTTTTGGTTGGCGGATTGATCTGTATGTTAGGTCAAATTTTAATCATTAAGACCAATATTACTAGTGCCAGAATTCTTGTTTTATTCGTCACAATCGGTGCTATTTTAGAAGCGCTGGGCTTATATGATCCTATTGTAGAATTTGCAGGTGCTGGAGCTACTGTGCCTATTACCGGCTTTGGTCGAAGTTTAGCAAAAGGTGCTATTGATGCTGTAAAACAACAAGGTTTGCTTGGTGTATTTACAGGTGGACTTACTGCCACAGCAGGCGGTATAGCTGCAGCTGTTATTTTTGCTTATATTTTCTCTTTATTATTTAGTAGCAAAACAAAAAAATACTAATTCTTGTGCTAAAAAGATGATCTTTATCATATCTTATGATAAGATGAAAAAAATAAAAATATTTCACTATTTGCAAGATTATTATTCTTTAAAAAAAAGGAAAATTATTGTTGTCAGTATTTTCCTTTTTATTGGTCTGCTTGCATGGTATTATTTTGCAGTTAGTATCAATCCTGTCATTCATAACATGGTAGAAGTCAAAGGAAAATCTTTAACCACAAAAGCAATCAATAGCGCTGTTGCTGATGTTGTAATGAATTCCGTGGTATATGATGATCTCATCAATATCATTACCGATGAATTAGGGAATATCAGCATGATTCAAGCCAATTCTTTAGAAATCAACAATCTGTCAAAAGACTTAGCTCAAGTCACAGAACATAGAATTGAAGAATATGGACAAGATGGAATCACAATTCCTTTAGGCACATTTAGTGGTATCCCTATTTTTGTGGGGACAGGCCCAGATGTAAGAATTAAAGTCAATCCTGTAGGATCTGTAAATTGTAGTTTTATCTCTCAGTTTGTATCTGCAGGAATCAATCAAACAAATCATAAAATATATTTAAAAGTAAATGCAAGCGTTGGAATAGTCATGCCTATGTCAAATAAAAAAATCGATATAGAACATCAAATCTTGATCAGTGAAAGTATTATTGTAGGACAAGTACCAGAAGTATATCTCTATAGCGATAGTTTGGACACATTGTTGAACTTTGTTCCATATTGATAAAAGCACTTGTCAATCAAAACAAAACATGGTACAATATCTTGTTAATAAAAAGGAGATGTACCATGTTTTTTGATCATGCAAGTACAACAAAAATTTTTCCATCTTCTTTACAGCAATATGTAGAAGTAAGTGAAAATTGTTATTACAATCCTTCTGCTTTGTATAAAAAAGGATTGGAAGCTAAAAATTATGTAGAAAAATCTCGATCTATCATAAAAAGATGCTTGAATGCATCTATGCTTGATCAACTGATCTTTACTTCTGGAGCAACAGAAGCCGATCAATTAGCCATACTCGGTAGTATTAGAAAGAATGGAGGCAAACTGCTATTTGCAGAAGGGGAACACCCTGCGATTGATCAAGAAGCAAAAGATTTGGGACAAAAAGGATATAGAATAGAATTTATAAAATTAACAAAGGAAGGGGTAGTCGATATTGTAGACTTTAAAAAGAAATGTACACCTGACGTTGTATTTATATCGATCATGCATATTAGTAATGAAACAGGAGCCATCAATCCCATTGCTTCATTAGTACAAATTGCAAAACAAGTCAATCCTTCCATTATTTTTCATAGTGATGGAGTCCAAGCTTTTGGGAAAATTAAAGTGAATGTACAGCAACTAGGAGTAGATCTATACACCATTAGTGGGCACAAAATTCATGGACCTAAAGGAATCGGCGCATTATATGTCAAACAAGGCATTACTATAAAACCTGTATTGCTTGGTGGTGGTCAAGAAAACGGAAAACGTAGTGGAACAGAAAATGTACCAGCTATTGTAGCCTTTGCAGATGCAGCAACCAATATTACAAAAGATATTGAACAACATTATCAACACGTACTATCTTTAAAACAATATTTTTTAGATAGTATGAAAGGATATGCGCCATTTAGAAATCACAGTTTTGGTAGTCCTTACATTATCTCTTGTTCTTTTATTGGTATGAAAGCAGAGACCTTGCTTCATAGTTTAGAACAATATGATATTTATATTGGCACAGGATCAGCTTGTAGCAGTAAGAAAACAAACAATAGAACGTTACAAGCTATGGGACTATCTCAAGAGGAAATGATAAGTTCTATACGTATTAGTTTTTCTTTTGAACAAACTATAGAAGAAGTACAATATTTAGTGGAAAAAATAAAATATGAAGTAGATAGATATTTGTCTATTCTTTATAAAAAATAGGAGCACTTATGAATAAAATGATATTAGTTCGTTATAGCGAAATTCATTTAAAAGGAAAAAATAGAGGATTCTTTGAAAAAATACTTGCTCATAATATTCAAGAAGCAATTACAAAATTCGGAGCAAAAGTAAGTAAAATTAGTGGAAGATATGTCGTAGAAGGTTATCAAGATGATGAAGAATCTTTCGTGATAGAATCTCTTAAAAAAGTTTTTGGTATCTATTCCATTAGTCCAGCTTTGGAAATAGATACGAATTCACAATCTATTCAAGATGTAGTAACCCAAATACATTTACCTCTTTCTGTTTCTTCTTTTAAGGTGGCAGTTACGAGAGCAGACAAAAGTTTTCCCATTCACTCTACAGAATTCGCTGCTTTCTTAGGGGGTATTATCCTTGACAACAATTCTCATGTACATGTAGATCTTCACAAACCAGAAACCATTATCTATGTAGATATTAGAGAAAATAAAAAATCGTATATTTATCATGAAGTTATTCGATGTGCTAATGGTATGCCTATTGGAACAAGTGGCAGTGGTCTTCTTTTATTAAGCGGGGGGATTGATAGTCCAGTAGCAGGATATCAATTAGCTAGACGAGGAATGCCTTTACATGCTATACACTTTCATAGTTTTCCTTATACAAGTGATTTGGCAAAACAAAAGGTCATAAAACTTGCAACCATTCTTAGTGAATATACAGGAAATATTACTTTACATATGATAAGCTTTACAAAAGTACAAGAAGCTATCCACAAATACTGTAAAGATGAATACATGATTACCATTATGAGACGTATCATGATGCGTATCGCTGAAATCATAGCAAAAAAGAATCATTTAAAGGCTATTATTACAGGAGAAAGTCTTGCACAAGTAGCTTCTCAAACAGTAGAAAGTATTACTGTAACCAATCATGTCGTACAAGATTTGCCAATATTTAGACCACTGATTGGATTAGATAAAGATGATATTACGGTCATTGCTACAAAAATTGGAACTTTTGAAACAAGTATTTTACCTTATGAAGATTGTTGCACCGTGTTTTTACCAAAACACCCAGTTATCAAACCAAAACTAGAACAAGTTGAGATGGAAGAAAAGAAATTGGATATAGCATCTTTACTACAAGAAGCATTAGATAGCGAAGAAATTTTAGAAACCAAAAATTTTGTCGAAATGATTTAGATGTGTCCAGCACATCTTTTTTTGTAATTTTATCTATATCATTGACATTAAAAATTATTTGCTTTACAATATTTGTGTATAGTTTATACAAAAGGAGTAATTATGAACGGAATAACCACAATGTTGGGAGTTTCGGCTACAGTTACGACAATTACTGCAATCATATGTGCTATTGTTGGAGCAGGACTTTGTTTTCTAATCCAACACGTTGTTTTGAAAAATAAACTTTCAAGCAGTAAAAAAACGGCTGCAAAAATGCTAGAAGAAGCCTTAAATGAAGCAAAAATTGCTAAAAAAGAAGCTGCTTTGGAAATAAAAGAAGAAACGCATCGTTTGCGATCAGAATGTGATGCAGAGTTGAAAGAAAGACGTGCCGAAATACAACGAACAGAAAATAGAATTGCTCAACGTGAAGACTTTATTAACAAAAAAGAGGAAATTCTTGAAAAGAAAATTGAAAATTTAGAAACACAAAGGGAAGCAATTAAACAAAAAGAAGCTGATATTGAAAAAGCTATTGAAGAACAAAACCAGATAAAAGATCAAATGGTTGAAAAATTAGAAAAATTAAGCGGATTATCAAAAGATGAAGCAAAACAACAATTGATTCATTTTTATGAAGATGAAGCGAAAAAAGATGCTGCTATCTTAGTTAGAAATATAGAACAAGAAGCAAAAGAAGAAGCAGAAAAGAAAGCCCGTAATATTGTCACACTTGCCATTCAAAAAATTGCTACTGATCAAGCTAGTGAAGTGACAGTATCTAGTTTGACATTGCCTAGTGATGAAATGAAAGGTAGAATTATTGGTCGTGAAGGACGAAATATCAAAGCTTTGGAGCAAGCTACAGGTGTAGATTTGATCATTGATGATACACCGGAAGCTGTAGTATTATCTTGTTTTGATCCTGTAAGAAGGGAAATAGCAAGAATCAGTCTAGAAAAATTGATTTTAGATGGAAGAATACATCCTGCTAGAATTGAAGAGATGGTGGAAAAAGTAACAAAAGATGTAGAACAAACAATGAAAGAAGCAGGAGAATCGGCCGTTTTTGAAGCAGGTATTCATGGTATGCATCCAGAATTAGTGAAAATACTAGGTCGTTTAAAATATCGTACAAGTTATGGACAAAACGTGTTAAAACACAGCCTAGAAGTAGCTTATTTAGCAGGACTTATGGCTAGTGAATTGGGAGCGAATGTCAATGTAGCAAAACGTGGTGGGCTCTTACACGATATTGGAAAAGCTTTGGATCATGAAGTGGAAGGCACACACGTCACCATTGGTGTCGAACTTGCTACGAAATATAAAGAAAGTCCTGAAGTAATTCATTGTATTGAAGCACACCATGGTGGGGTAGAGTATCATAGTGTAGAAGCTATTTTGGTACAAGCAGCTGATGCAATCTCTAGTTCTAGACCAGGAGCAAGAAGAGAAAGTTTAGAAACATATATTAAGCGTTTGCAAAAACTAGAAGAAATAGCCAATGACTTCAAAGGTGTAGAAAAATCTTTTGCAATGCAAGCTGGTAGAGAAATACGTATTATCGTAAAACCTGAACAAATTAGTGATGAACAAGCCGTTTTCTTAGCAAAAGATATTGCACAAAAGATTGAAAAAGAAATGGAATACCCAGGTCAAATCAAAGTCAATGTTATTAGAGAAACAAGAAGTGTAGATTACGCAAAATAAAAAGCACCATACGTGCTTTTTATTTTTTGCTTTTCTTTTATCACTCAAGTGATATATTGACATACGTCCTATTAGATGACATATTGTATATGTAAACCATTGATTAGTAATTTCTTATAGATATTGCTTATTCGGTAGTTAAATTTTTAATGATAAATCACACAAAAAAAGAAGTGTGCTAACCACTTCTTATACTTGGCAGGGGCGGAAGGAATCGAACCCACCTCAGGAGTTTTGGAGACTCTTATTCTACCGATGAACTACGCCCCTATATACAAGTTTTATTATATACTATTTTATAATTGTCGTCAATAAAAACTGATATTTTTTTATAAAATTCCTTATTTAATAGGAAAATGATAGCAAGTATGCTATACTTTTTATAGTAGGTGAATAAGATGAAACATATCGATATGTATACAGATGGGGCTTGTAGTGGAAACCCTGGACCAGGAGGGTGGGGTGTTGTGCTGATCTATAAGGATCTTATCAAAGAATTTAGTGGTTATGATGCTGAAACAACCAACAATAAAATGGAAATTACGGCAGTCATAGAAGGATTAAAAAAAATAAAAGAACCATGCAATATCACGATTTATACTGATAGTGCTTATACTATGAATGCTTTTGAGCAAGGGTGGATTCGAAATTGGCAACTAAATAATTGGAAAACTGCCAATAAGAAACCTGTTGCCAATCAAGATTTGTGGATCACATTGTTATCTTTACTATCTAGACATGAATATCAATTTGTTAAAGTAAAGGGACATGCAGATAACCAATATAATAATCGATGTGATCAATTAGCAACAGGGGAAATTGCAAAGCATAAAATTTGATAGTTACCAATACATGAAAAAACAAAACACACAATAAGTTTTTCTTACTGTGTGTTCTTTTTTTTAAAAATCTCTATGTTTAAATACGACATAGGTAATAATACTCGTAATCAATACAATAATTGCATTATATAAAATAGCCCAGCCTATGTGCACAACACCTATCAAATGTGTTGCAAATAATGAGTTAATCCCACTAACATCTCCAGCTCTAAAAACACCTCCAAAGAATTTGTATAAATTAAAATGAGCAAAAGGCAAGACACCAAATACATAAGTAGATCCTAATAAAACATTAGAGAATAAGAGTAATACAAAAACAATTAAAGATACAGAGAAAGAAGACGCAAAAGATTTAAAGACAGTTGCAAACATCACTGCAATGCATAAATAAATCAAGACTTCCAAGAAACTAAACACAAAATTGAGTAGCATCAATCCAACCGGACTAATGGTAAAGGCAGTGTTTGCATTGAAAACTGTAAGAATAGTTTGACTTTGCAGTCCATATAGTCCATATCCTACGAAAAAGGAAGCTAAAAGACTAAACAACATAAAGATAAATGCGAAACTCATAATAGATAAAAATTTGCCTGTAATAATCTTAAATCGTTTGTATGGGCGTACTAATAATAATTTTATTGTTCCATTTTCTTGTTCTGTTGCAATAGAGCTACTTGCCATAGCGATCACATAGATAGAAACTAATAAAACAGACCACTTTAAAGCATAATATACAAAATCATAGGCATTCGTTTTTGTCCCACTTGTTTGCCCATCAGCAAAGGCATAATCGTATTCAAAATCATATTTTCGATTGGTTAGCAAATAATTGATTCTCGTAGAAGATTCTTGAGATTCATACAGAGAATATTGAGCAAAATCAAATCCATACAAGGTATTGATTTCTGCATCTGTTTTACCATTTGTGATCATCATAATCAGTTGATTTTGAATGTAATCATTGGTGTTGCTTGCAACAGATTTTGCTTTGGTAATTTCTGTTAGAATATTTTGTGTATCTGTCAAACTACTGCTAGCTGGATTTTCAATATACATTTGATAAATAGTTCCAGTTTTATCATCAATAATCGCATCAATATGTGGATATACATATTTTTGCATATATTCTTGTAAAGATACTAGTTGAGTTTGATCTATTGTTACAAGCTCGTAATCACTATCTATTGTTTGAATTTGTGTATGATAATTATTCTTGGTAATGGTTGCACTAATTTCTGTAAACTTTTCAAATGTATCTCCAGAACTTAATACCTGTTGATATTCCTCAAACAATTCATTATAAGCAGTATAGCTCTTGGTTGTTGTTAAGATTAAAGGTATTTTTTCTGTGGTTTGCCCATCTCTTAAAAGGGGAGAAGTGGTAAACAACGTTTGGTAATACTCTTGCATAACACGAAGAGAATCTATCAAATTGATGACAGCATTTTGAATGGTAGAAGTACTACTGCTTTGATCCAAATTATTAAGAAAAGCTGCATATTTATTTTCATAATCTATTAGATAAGAAGATAATGTAATTCCAATATAATTTTTGTGATTGCTAGCTATTGTTTGCATTTTTTCTAGAAAATTTTCTTGTTGTAAATAATTAAAATAAGAAATATCATTCATAAAACTTTTTGCAATAAAATCACTCATTGTTGTCATATCTGTTTGATACATAGAACTATTCGTATACTTTGTAAATAAGTCAAATGTAGCATATTCCATACCATCAATATGATCAAAATTTCCTAAAGAAGATTGTAAATCTTTTAATGCTACAATAAAAGAATTTTTAACAGATTGAAGGGCAGTTGTATTTGTTTTATCGTTTTGAACAATATCATAATATAAGTAATAAGCATCTTGCAAGGTTAGCATTTTTAAGGTAATATCATCATTTCTTAAATTTTGATTTTGATAAAATTCAATTTTACCAAGTGCAGTATACACTAAATTTTGATAGTTTGCTTTTGTATCTTGACCATCTCCATCATGATAACTTGTATAAATCTCTGAAACAGTATTGCCTAAATCTCTTACCATATAATTGGAAACTTTATTTGGTTTGAAAAAGGTAGTAGAAAATAAGATGGTTATAAGCAAAACCAAAGCCATAATATAAATACTTGGCTTTTTAAAAATTTTTATGAATTCTGCTTTTGCAATTCTAAATATACCCATGTTTCACCTCTTATAAAATAGAGTTCTTTCCGTTGGTTTTCTTATCTATGATTTCCATAAAGACTTCTTCTAGTGTTTTTTCTACAAATTCAATACTAAATATATTCACTCCATGATCAAGTAAACATTTTGTAATTTTTGATACTTGCTTTTCATCTGCTTTAATTAAAATGCTATTCCCAGCAATTTCTACTGGCAATTTTAAGACTTTTATAACAATAGAACCAGCAAAATTAGGGTAGTCCACTTTAATTCTAATCCTTTGTTGGCCTTTTAGACCTTCCTTTAATTGTTTTAGATGTTTTACTTCCAACAAATATCCGTTGTTAATAATGCCAATAGTATCACATAGCATTTCCATTTCACTTAACATATGACTAGAAATAAAGATAGCGATTTTATGCTTTTTTGCTAAATATTTTAAAAAATCTCTTATTTCTTTTACACCAGCAGGATCTAGTCCACTGAGTGGTTCATCTAACACTAAAAGTTTTGGATTATGTAGTAATGCTTGCGCAATACCCAATCTTTGACGCATACCTAAAGAATAAGTCTTGACTTTATCTTTCAAACGATTTTCCAGTCCTACCACACGAGCAACAGACAAGATATTTTCTTTTGTAATACCTTCATGTAGGGTAGCATAATATTTCAAATTATCATATCCAGACATATATCCATACATAAGAGGAGTTTCAATCATGGCACCAATATTTTTCAAGCAATATTCTTTGTCTTTCGTGACTGATTTTCCACAAACATAGATCTCGCCAGAAGAAATTTTTGTAAGCCCACATATCATCTTCATCGTTGTGGTTTTTCCCGCTCCATTAGGTCCTAAAAAACCAAATATTTCTCCTTCATGTATCTGGAAAGAAACTTGATTGACTGCTTTTCTTTCCCCATATTCTTTGACGACATTGCGTACGTCAAGTACTACTTTAAAATCCACTAGATGATACCTCCATATTCTATTTTTTACAACACTAGCATATTGTATAAAAAGGATATATTCAACGAAAATAAATCATATCTTTTATTATATCATTATATCAAATATTTTTACTTATTCCAATATTTATACAAGAAGATTTTTTGTTTTTTTAAAAAAGGAGATTGTTTTTGTGAAAAAGATGTTATTTTTACTAGGTATGATTGTGCTCTTACCAATATCTTTATTCATATCTTTTTTGTGGAATCCGTATTTTATACAATCCTTTTTTGTTCGAGTCATTATACTAAGCAGTGTCATTTTTGTCAGTTGTCTCGTGATGATTACTTATTATTATCTTCATAACTGGATTTATAAAGTTCTATTCGTTACTGAGTTTTTGTGTGTATCTGCACTGATTATAGCTTCCATATTACAGTATTATCAACTTATGTATATTTTTTCTTCTATTACCAACCTCAAAATATTCATATTAAGCACTGGCAAAAAGGGTATGATAGTCTATATCCTTATTCAAATGGCTCAAGTTATTTTTTTACCTATTCCTGCAGGCATCATTACATTAGCAGGTGTAGCTATATGGGGACCGTTGTGGGGAGGTGTGTTAGATAGTATCGGTGTTTTACTTGGATCTTATGTTTCCTTTTGTCTAGGCAAAATATTTGGGTTCAAATTAGTATCTTGGATTGTGGGATATCAAAATGCCACCAAATATGCTAGTATTATTAACGATCGTGGAAAATTTTTCTTATTCTATGCCTTTTTATTACCTCTTTTCCCAGATGATATATTATGTCTGATCGCCGGTATCACTACCATGAGTTTTCAATATTTCTTTTTTGTGGCTTTGATTACTCGTCCCATCGGTGTAATTTGTATGTGTTATTTTGGTGGAGGATATATTATTCCTTTTCAAGGGTGGGGAATCTATGTATGGATAGCCCTTGCAATCATTATACTTTTTAGTATTTATTATTTGACTAAAAATCAAGAAAAAATAGAAAAAAAGGTACTGAACTGGTTACCACATAAGCATAATAAAAAACATGTTCCGTAAACAGAACATGTTTATTTTATCTTTTGAATCATCCAACCTTTGACAATAGGATAAATGATAAAGTTCGTAGCCAATATTGCTGGAATAAAAAGTTGGGCAAAATAATTTTTCCAATTATACACTCGACAACCAAACAACATATTAAGAGTAAGAATTAAAAGTAAGACTGCAAAGAACGCAATCATACCGTTCCAAATGAAATTCTTTGTCAAATAGAGTCGTTTCTTTTTCTTATTAGGATTCATAAAGTATACAATCGTAAAGAAGATAGGTATCAGTACAGCAGCAGAAGCTACGATGATATAAAGTGCACCAGCAATCATTGGTAATTGTCCATCAATAAGTAGGGTAGGGCAGTAATATTGCACAAGTAGAATGATTAGCATTTGTAATAAAATAATAGGTGCTAGTATAAAAGAAGTAATCATATTGACTTTATTGATTTTTACAAAATTTCTATCTTTAGCGTCTTTTAACACAGGCTCATAATATTGAATGCCCATATCTTTGATAGAAGGCAAGATAGAAGTATGCTCATTTTGAGATATTTGTACATTAGACACCTTATATTCATCAGCATCAGCAATTTGTGTCGTAGTATCTTTTTCTTCTTCAAAATTTTTTATATATTTTTGATTCATCTGCTTCATTTTGCCAAGTAATTCTTCTTGTACCATATAAGCATGTTCTTTTTGTTTTGGATCAGTGGAATTCACTAATTCACCCAAAATGCTTCTATAATCAATATCTTCTTGTTGGTTTTTCTTTTCTTCTTCATAAGATGGTTTTGGTGTAATAGAGCTATCATCTTTAGTAAAATAATATCTTTTTTCATCTAATTTTTTATGATTTAAAGACATATTGACATTGTCTCCAACATCAATTCTTTCATCTTGATCTAGGAATATCTTTTGGTTAAACATTTCCTTTGTACTATCAGACACAATAGATTCATCATTCATATCAAATGATTTTTTCATTGTCGCTTGTTTTTTCATATCTTCCCAATCATGATATTGCATTGGTTTTTCTTGATACAAAGGAATTTCTTTTTTAGGTTTTTCTTTAGTAGGCTCTTTGGTAGGAGTCATATCTTTTAATTCTTGTATTTTTTCAAAGTTTGGAACAACTTCATCGTTGGTAATAGCATCACTCATTGTTGTACTAAATAAATTTTGTTGAAGATGTTGATCATTGTCTTCAGTACTTTGAAAGGAAAATATTGGTTTTTCTTTCTCTTCCATGGTATCAACATGATCTTCTACTTGATATTGTTGTTTCATTTTTTCCAAAATATCATCAGTTAAGAATTGGTTTTGTTTTGTCAAATCTTGTTCTTGTACCTGATCTGTGTGTATATCATCATCGTGATCATTTGGTTGATCTATTTCAAAAGAACCATGCACCTCATCATAGACATCGCTATGTTCGAGGGTAGGGGAAGGTATACGTAATTGATCTTCCTCAATATCTACATCTTCATTTTCTTTTTCTAATACGGTATCAAAGTCATCGCGATCATTTGCAGTATAATAATAATTTTTACCAACTTCAGTGATAGAGTAATAATGTCTTCTTCCTCCAATATCACTATCTCCCCAATAAGAAGAGATCAGTCCTTTTTGTTCGAACCTTTTTAGACTACTGTAAAGACTAGGTTGTTTTAGTTCAATTTTACCACCACTTTTTTCTTTGACTTCTTTGATTATCTCATACCCATACTTATCTCCATCTAACAGGCTTTCTAAAATTTTATTATTTACAAAACCTCTGGCCAATGGTCTTTTGTGTCTTGCAGGCATTAAACACCTCCTAACATAGTTCCAGTAAAGAATAGATCTTTCTACTTCTATCGTTATTATTATACTATATAATTCTATCATAAAAGTCAATCGTTTCAATATAAAAGGGGAATTTCTTCCTCTTACCTTTTATTGGTATTCCACACCAAAATCATAAGATTTACAGATTTGGACAAATTTTGCAGGGGAGTCATTTTATTTTCTTTGCTATGATTTCTATTTTTTGATACAATACCATAAACGAGGTGAATATGATTACGCCAAATAAGATTGTTCGTACCAACCGTAAAACTTTGTCTCTTTTAATTACGAAAGATGGTTCTCTTGTTGTTCATGCTCCTAAAAGGGTATCTATGGAATATATAGAAAATTTTATTCAAGAAAAAGAAAAATGGATCATAAAAAAACAAACAGAAGTCTTAAAAACAAAAACTGAAAATCAATCTATTATCACAATGGATTCTATTTTATTTTTAGGTCAGCCCCATGAAGTAATATCCATACAAAAGAATCAATCTCCAGAAATTACTGATAAGTATATCTATATTCCATATATTGAAAGTAAGGAAGAAAGAAAAATTTTTTTAAAACATTGGATAGAACAACAGACTGCATATATTACAAAACAAAGAATAGAATTTTTTAGCAATTTAATGTCCCTAGATTATCAATCTTTAAAAATTATGAAATCTATCAATAGGTGGGGGACTTGTAGTAGTGAAGGGAAGATAAGTTTTAATTACAAACTTTCTATGCTCCCTCCAAAAATAATAGATTATATTGTAATCCATGAATTAGCTCATTTATTAGAATTCAATCATTCTAAAAAATTTTATCAAGTTATAGAAAGTGTAATGCCAGGGTGGGCGATACAGAGAAAAAAATTAAAAGAATACAGCTATCTTTTATCAATATAAAGTAAGATAAAAAAAAGCTTCTTTTTTTTATAATATGAAAAAATTTAAGGGGAGAGTGGGAAAAATGAGGCATAAGAGCTTTCTTAAACTATTCGCAAAAGGCAAGTTTTACGAATAGTTTACCATAAAAATCAGCAATATAGACATTTTGATTTTCTTCAATCTATTTTTGCTTCAAAAACTTCTATCATGATGATATGATTCCTTATTCTTATTTTTTCATTTATTTTTTGCATAGTACTATTCGAATTTGCATAGTAGTACTATATCATAAAAAAACAGCCCCGATTGGCTGTTTTTTATCTATATACTCTACACATATACTTTGCATAGTATTCTTTCATCATCTTAAATGAAAGGCTTTTTAAAAATTCAACATTTTAAGATTTTCCCCTATGGTCTTAATAACTTTTTTTGCATATAGATAAGACATTGATCTATATTTTGAAGTAAAGACATAATCTAATCCATCTAACCCTGTCATCTTTCCTAGATCGCAATGACTTAAATAATGAATAATTTTTAAAGCTGTATCTTTTGATAAATCTATATAACATTCATTTGGTACATTATACAAAAGCGTTTCAAATATTTCATAAGGTAACATTCTTTCTTTTTCAGTGATATTAAAAACATGTTTCAATAAAATAATGTATTGATAGAACAAACCATTCGTTGCTTGATATTTATCAATAAAATTTTTTAAACAATCCTCATGATATTCTATTTGAACATCAATTTTGGAGTCATCATAATACATAATTCCTGCATGATCTTTTTCGTGATACTCTATACAAGGAATAATCATAATATAGTATGGTTGTATAATACCATCTTCTAGTATGTCTTTGCCTTGTATTTTGATACCATATTTTTGTTCTTCGAAAATAGTTGTTTCATCAAAATAATATCTTAATTGTTCCAGCAGTGCTTTTTTTATTTTTTGCAATCCCATGAATAATTCTGGCACTTTATTTTTAATTTGTTTGACCTCACCTGATTGCGTAATTAAAGTGCTAGCAACATTTTGTTTGATATTATTGTTTTGATTTATTCTTACAAATATTCTATATACATTTTGATTGGTGATATTCGTATTCATCAAATAATCATCATATTCATAAATAGTAAAATCTTCTATAGAAAACATTGGTTTGTCTTGAATAAAGTCTTCTATCGCACTTTTCACAATCTTTTTTATATTTTGAATAATTGTTTGATATCCTACTGGTTGCAGTATTTCTAATAGTTTATCAAGTAACATTTGTTTTCTCCTATTTCCTTATTCTGATCCAATATATTCTATTGTTATTATATCAAAAACTCTAACCTTTTGTATATTATTTATCATAATAAAAAAAATATTATAAAACATTTTGCGAATAGTTATGTTCGTGATATACTAGGAATAGAAAAATAAAATAAGATATTTGGGTGAAAACATGGCAAACATTGATTATTTTACACAGAGAGATGAAGAAAACATATTAAAAATTAGAGAATTGAGACTCTCCCTACCCTTCTTTTGTTCAGAATTTTTAATGGGAATTGAACAAAATACTTCTAGTTTGACCCGTTTAGGCTATGCAAGAGATCTCAAACTATTCTTTGAATATTTAGTCAACGAAACAGAAGAATTTTACCATAAAGACATTAGACAACTAACGCTAGAAGATTTGAATAAAGTCACAAGCACGCACTTAGAGATGTTTTTAAGTTATTTGACTGTTTACAAACAAGATGGTAGAACTTATCGTAATGGAGAAAAAGCAAAAGCTAGAAAATTAAGTAGCATTCGAGCACTTTTGAAGTATTTTTTTAAAAAAGAAAAAATATCTTCTAATGTTGGTAGCAAATTAGAAACCCCTAAAATTCACTTTGGCGAAATTATAAGATTAGAATCAGATGAAGTTGTCAAAATGCTTAATACTAGTGAAGATGGTAACGGCATGACAAAACAACAATTAGGTTTTCATAAACATACTAAAGCTAGAGATTTTGCAATGTTATCTTTATTCTTGGGGACAGGTATTCGTATATCAGAGTGTGTAGGTCTTGATGTAGAAGATATCAATTTGAATGAAAATGCCTTTCGTATTACCCGCAAAGGTGGTAATCGTGTTGTTTTATATTTTTCTGATGAAGTAGCTGATGCTTTACGACCTTATATGGAAGAAAGACTAAATAGGAAAGATATTCCAAAAGAAGAACATGCCCTATTCTTAAGTTTGCAAAACAAACGAATGTCTGTTCGCTCTGTAGAACTTTTAGTAAAAAAATATGCCAGTTTGGTTACTCCTTTAAAACATATCACTCCTCACAAATTAAGAAGTACTTATGGTACAAATCTATATCGTGAAACCAATGATATTTATGTAGTGGCAGATGTGTTGGGACATAAAGATGTGAATACAACAAGAAAACATTATGCTGCTATGAGTGATGACATTCGAAGACAAGCTTCTACCAAAGTAAAGCTTAGAGAAAAATAATAAAAATATAGAACATTTGTTTGACAATGGTCACAAATTCTGTTACAATGGTAAAAATAAGATATGGGGAAAAATTCTATGAAGAAAACAAATAAAGAAGAACAATTATTACAATTTATTAAAGAGCACTTGAACAATTTTGGGTATCCACCTACAGTTAGAGAGATGTGTCATGCAGTCAAGGTCAGTAGCACTAGTACGATCGCCTACTATATGCAAAAATTAGAACAAGATGGATATATTAAGAAAAATCCTAATAAAAATAGAGCAATCGAAGTAGTAGATAAACTAAACTCTACCCCTACTTCCCTGCCAAATGCTGATTCCTATATTCGTATTCCTTTGCTTGGTGTGGTCACTGCTGGACAACCAATTTTGGCAGTAGAACAATATGATGAATATTTTATGGTCTCACCTAACCTTTTCCATGGAGAAGGATTGTTTATGTTGACAGTATCCGGAGAAAGTATGATCAATGCCGGTATATTCGATGGAGATAAAGTCGTGGTAAAACAAACCCCTTATGCTGAAAATGGTGATATCGTAGCCGCTATGATTGATGGATATAGTACGATTAAAAGATTCTATAAAGAAAATGGAATGTATCGCTTACAGCCAGAAAATGACACTATGCAGCCTATTTATACAGATCATGTTGAAATATTAGGTAAAGTAATTGGTCTTGTTAGAAAATTTTAAAATAAAATAAGATACTAAGCATATACTTATACCTTATCTAAAAACACCACATTATTTACCCTATATAATACAAAAAGATGATTTAAAAAAATACTATGGAAATAAAATCCATAGTATTTTTATTTGCATTGTATTGTGATATTTAAGAAGCGCTTTCTTCATCATCTTGTTGATAATGAGATTCCATTTCTTGTATTTTTTTTTTTTTTTCATGATAAAGTTTGACTTGTTCTTCTTCATCTATCTTATCTTCGTTTTGTTCAATTTGATTGATATCCATTGGTTTTTCAAAATCAAACAAAGAAACTTCATCTTTAGGTTGATGAATAACCTGAATACGATTCAATAGTTCTTCATAATCAGGCAAATCTTCGATGGACTGCAACCCAAATCTTTTTAAAAATTGGTCTGTTGTTCCAAACAATAAAGGTTTTCCTATTGCATCTTTTCTGCCTACAACTTCTATCATTTGATTGTCTAATAACATGGAGATAGCATAATCAGAATTAACACCTCTCACATTTTCTACATCTAATCTCGTAATTGGTTGTTTGTATGCAATAATTGCTGCTACTTCTAGAACAGCTTTTGTCATTTGTTTTTCTTTAATTGGATTCAAAACTTCTGTGACATAAGAAGCATTATTTGGATTGGAGCATAATTGTACTTTTTTATTATAGGTAATTACTTGAATTCCAGTATTTTCATGGTCTTTTTTTAATTCTTCAATAGCGGCATTGACTTCTTTTTCTTCTATATGCAGTTTGTCTGCAATGTCAAAAATTTCTACTCCATCACCAGAAACAAACAAAATAGACTCAATGATTGATTTTAAATTTTCCATATTAAACTATCTCACTTTCTGTATTTTCTTCATTCTTCACGATTTCAATATCGGCAAAATTTTCTGTTTGGTTCACTTTTATTTCTTGCAATTTTAACATTTCTAGCAATGCCATAAAAGTTGTCACAATTTCGTCTTTAGATCGAAATTGTGCAAAAAGTTCACTAAACATGACCTTTTTCCTAATGACTAATGTATCTTTGATTGCTGCGATTTTTTGTGCTACGGTAAATACTTCTTTTTTGATTTCTTTTGGTTCTGGTTTTTCTTCTTGTAAAGTTGCTTTTACTAGTAATTTTGAAAAAGCATCAAGCAACATATCAAAACTCATATCTTTTAAAACAAAACGGAATTTCCCTGCTTGTTTGTCTGGTTGACGATAAAAGCGGTCTACATTCTCTATTGCTTTCATTTTGTCTAATGTTTCTTTGATTGCTTCATATTCTTTTAATCTTTGCAATAGTAATGATTCTTCATCAATATCTTCCTCTTCTTCCTCATTCAGTTTTGGAAGCAAAGATTTTGATTTTATCTCAATTAGATATGCTGCCATTTCAATAAACTCACTAGCCACTTCCATATCAATTCTTTTGGCATCAGCAATGATGGCTAGATATTGTTCTGTGATCAAACTTAATTGCACATTCTCTATTTCCATCTTATTCTTTCGAATCAAATGTAATAACAAATCAAGTGGCCCTTCAAAATTTTCCAATTTGAAACTTAGTTCGTTATTTTGCAATGCCAAACCATCTTCTTTCTTTTCTTCTTCCATCATAAAATGATCAGCCCCCAAAATAACATAATTGGTATTTCTATCATAGTATACAACCAAGACAAAAACTGACTACCAAGCAACATCACTAAAATTAGTATAAATGGTCCATATTGTCTCATAAAAGATACATAACTATTTTGATAACTCGTAAATGTTTCTACCACTCTAAACCCATCTAGAGGATAAATTGGCAAAATATTAAATATAGCAAGAATTAAGTTGATTGCATAACTAAACTCAAATAGAAAATAAAGGAACAATAAAAACTGATTTTCCAAATTTGCATATTTAGATATAAGCATTGCAAATCCGCAACTAAAAAAGGCAAGCACGAAATTGATGGTGACACCAGCAAGAGAAGTAAGAGCTATTCCCTTTTTATATTTATGAAATCTCAATGGATTGATAGGCACAGGTTTTGCCCAACCGAATCCAAATAAAAAACAACAAATGACTCCTAATGGATCCATGTGTACTAATGGATTGATGGTCATTCTTCCCATTACTTTTGCTGTCGAATCTCCACATTTGTATGCTACATAGGCATGACCAAATTCATGAATACTAAGTGCAAAAATCATGGCAATTAAGAATGCCAAACCACCTATAAGTATCATATCTTTAGGTAAACTATCTAATATAAAAAACATATATGCCTCTTTTTGTTCTTATTCATTTTGATAAATATATCATTATATCCATATATTATTCTTTTTAGAATGATAAAGTTGTTCTATACAAATTGCATAGTACTCCTATTCTACATATTATAAGTATATAATAATTAGTTCCAATAATCAAGAAAAATGCTTGTTTTTTTCAACATTTGGATTTCCAATAACTAACAAAAAAAGAAAGAAGTTCATTCTTTCTTTTTTAGCTAGTTGGTTTTTTGATACAATCTAACTATGATATCAGCCAGATTTTGTTCCTTCATGGGATCATACCAAACAGCACCACTTACTTGATGTTTTAACCAAGTAATTTGTCTTTTAGCATAATTCCTAGTTTTTTGTTTTAGGGTATCAATACATTCTTCCAGTGATTTTTCTTGTTTAAAATAAGGAAAAAACTCTTTATACCCAATAGCCCCCAAGCATTGTGCATGAGGATTTGTTACAGTATCATATACCATTTTTGCTTCTTGAAGCAATCCTTCTTGCATCATTTGGTCAACTCGTGTATTGATTCTTTCATATAAAACAGATCTTTCAGGACATAACACAATAATACAAGGTTTTAAAGTAAATTGGCTATGATACACACTTTTTTTCTCTTTTTCTTGTAAGATAAGTTTGATTAAGTAATTTAACACTCTTTTTTTATTGTTAGAGTGAATAGAACTCGCTAACTGTGCATCTTTTTCTTGTAGCATTTCGTATAGTTGATGATCAGAATATTTCTTTTCCAACAAGTCTGACAGTTTTTCTTTTTCTTTTGTGTAATCAAGATCAATGTCTTGAAACTCTGGATCTAGTAGTGTCTTTACATAAAATCCAGATCCACCAACAATCACTGGCGTTTTCCCTTTTTTAGACAGATCTTTACAAATTTGTTCTACATCTATTCTAAAGTTTGCCACATTATAGGTGTCATTCCAATCTAGCATATCAATACAATGATGCTTGATTGTATTCTGTTCTTCTTTAGTTGCTTTTGCAGTTCCAATATCCAATCCTTTATAAAATTGCATACTATCTGCACTAATAATTTCGCCATTGAGTTTTTTTGCTACTTGTAAAGAAATAGCAGTTTTCCCACTTGCTGTCGGCCCTAAAATCATAATGGAATTATATGGAGTTAAACTATTCGTTTGAACCATTTTTCCATCTCCTTCTTATCTATATCCACAACGATTGGTCTTCCATGTGGACACAATAAGACTTGATCTTCATGCCCTAACATTTTTATAAGAATATCTACTTCTTCCTTCGATAAGATATCATTCGCTTTCACGGCGCTTCTACAAGCAGTTCTTGCCAAATAATCTTCTAGCATATCACTTTTTTTAATAGATAAATTTTGTGTATCTTTTAAAATTGTATTCATATACTCTACAAAATCTATATTTTTCAAGATCAATGGTACACTAGATATCTTGATCGCATGATCTCCAAAAGAATCAAGCACTATTCCTATTTTTTCAAAAGCGTTTTTATGTTCTAATAAGAAAGCATATTCTATAGGATTGAGTTCCATAACATAAGGAACAAGCAAATCTTGAATCATAATTTCGCTGTCATTATATTGTTGTTTGAGTTGATCATATAATAATCTTTCATGTCCAGCATGTTGATCAATGACAAGCAAATGATCCCCTTTTTCTATTAAAATAAAAGTATTAAATACAATGCCAATTTGTTTATAATCTGGTATATTTAGATTGGTAATTTGCTCTTGTTTTTCTTGTTTGTCACTTTGTAATTGTTCTTGCTCTATAATTTTTTTTGTTAGATCAGCAAAATATCCATTGTCACTTCTTAGTTTGTTTTCTCCATCATCAAATAATTTGCTAATCGTATTCATCTTGTCAGCAATCACACGATCTTGAGCTTGCGTTTCTGTTTGTTCATATTTTTCCGTGATATTGTTATTTTGTACATCATGATTATCGAGTGAGAAAGTATCTACAGTCGTATATCCTTGCCCCATTCTTGCAACAGAATTCATTCGATCATTAAGAATACTAACTTCTTTTATTGATGTTTTGGTAGAACTTGGGATTTCCCTTTCTATTTTTTCAACAAAAGGTTTTGATTCATAAACGGTATCATTTGTGCCAAAAACTTCTATCAACTTTCTTTGATTTTCTTCTATCTTTTGTACATGATTCATGTGATGCAATTTTTCAGCTACCACTTTTAAAATAATACCGAAAATATGCGAACTATCATCAAACTTTACTTCTAATTTGTTAGGGTGAACATTCACATCAATTTTATCTAATGGAATATGCATTTGAATAATAAAGACAGGAAACCCCCCTTTCATCAAAAACCCTTCATAGGCTTTATAAACAGCAGCAGAAATTTGACTATTTAAAACATATCTTCCATTGATGATCAGTGTTTGATATGTTCTATTGGCTTTTATAAAATTAGGTTTTGAAATAAATCCATAAATTTGTAGTTGACCATCGTCATACTCAATTTCTTCCATTTGGTCCACAAAAGTTTTTCCATACACACAAAAAATTGCATCTTTTAGACCTGTACCAGTTGATTGAAAGATCGTTTTATCATCAGCAATATATTTGATAGCAATATTAGGATTGGCAAGGATTAGTCTACTAACGATATTCGTGCATTCAGCTTCTTCTAGCTTTGGTTTTTTCAAAAATTTTTTTCTTGCAGGCACACAGTAAAACAAATCACTTGCACTAATTGTAGTCCCTTGAGGACAGCCCATTTCATGTTCATACTGCACTTCTCCATCTTCGATGGACATGGTATACCCAATCGGTGCATCGGGTGTTTTAGACACTAAGGTAACCTTGCTTACAGCTGCAATACTACTAAGAGCTTCTCCTCTAAAACCTAATGTTGCGATAGATGATAGATCTTCTACACGACAAATTTTACTGGTAGCATGAGGTAAAAAAGCTTTGTGAAAATCTTCTTTATCGATCCCTATTCCATTATCTACCACTTTAATGAGTTGAATACCACCTTCTTTAATCTCAATGGTAATTTGTGTAGCTTTTGCATCGATACTATTTTCCACCATTTCTTTAATGACACTACTTGGTCTTTCTACAACTTCCCCTGCTGCTATTTTTGAAAAAATAGATTTATCCAAAATATTGATTCTTGCCATATTATCTCCTTTATTTTGTTTTTTGTACTAGATCACACACAATTTCAAATGTCCCTATTGGAGTCAAGTAATTTATATCTATATCTTTGATTTGTAACAAAAGTTGATTCGCAAGTTTTGCATCTTTTGCTTGTTGTAATTGTGTATCTTTTGCTTGTTTATCAGCAAAATTTAATAAAGATTTTTCTTCTAGTTCATGTAAAATTTCTCTACTACGATCCAATAATTCTTTTGGTAATCCAGCAAGACCTGCTACTTCAATTCCAAAGCTTCGGTTTGCTCCTCCACGGACAATTTTTCGTAAGAAAATAATAGAGTTGTTGTATTCTTTGACACTGACTTTATAATTCTTTACACCTTCTAATTTGCCTTCCAACTCTGTTAATTCATGATAATGTGTTGCAAACAATGTTTTTGCTCTTAAATGAGTTGCTAAGTATTCCATCACACTTTGTGCAATACTTAGTCCATCAAAAGTACTGGTGCCTCTACCAACTTCATCTAAGATAATTAAACTGTTGTTGGTGGCATTTTTTATAATGTTGCTGACTTCTACCATCTCTACCATAAAAGTGCTTTGCCCAGCAGCCAAATCATCACTTGCTCCAATTCGCGTAAAGATTCTGTCAGTTAGACAAATGGTAGCACTTTTTGCTGGTACAAAACTACCAATATGTGCCATGAGTGTAATCAATGCTACTTGTCTCATATATGTACTTTTACCAGCCATATTTGGTCCAGTAATAATCATAGTTCGATTGTCTCCATCATCAAGATGGGTATCATTTGGCACAAACTGTTCTTCTTTAGACAATGCCTCGACTACTGGGTGTCTTCCATCTATAATTTCGATGACTTTTGATTTTTCTTCTACTTTTGGCATGACATAATTTCTTTCTACTGCAACGTTTGCGAGTGAAAGCAATGCATCTAACATAGCAATATTTTTTGCTGTTGTTTGTAAAGGAGTAATGTTTTGTTTCAGCACATCTTTAATTTGGTTGAATAGTTCTAGTTCCAACTGCAATTTATCTTCTTTTGCATGTAACATATTATCTTCCAGGACTTTTAATTCTTCAAAAATATATCTTTCAGAATTCACAGTAGTTTGCTTTCTTACATATCTATATGGAACTAAATCTTGTTGACTCTTTGGAATTTCCACATAATACCCAAACACTTTGTTATAGGCTATTTTTAAGTTTTTAATACCGGTTTCTTCTTTTTCTTTACTTTCCAAAGCTACAATGAGTTTTACACCATTTTCAGCAAGTTCTGTCAATTTATCCATTTGCGCATTATACCCTTTACGAATGAATCCACCTTCTTTTAAAACCATTGGTGGATTATCTACAATGGCAGAAGTAAGCATGGACGTAATATCATCAAAATTAAAAATATTTTCATAGATATTTTTTAATAATGTTGATTTGAATCCTGCAAGATATTCTTTGATTTTTGGCAAATTGGATAATGATTTTCCCAAAGCTTCACAGTCCCTTGGGTTAATAGATCCATAACTAACCTTTCCTACCAATCTTTCAATATCGTATACTGATCTTAAGATTTCAGTCATGGTTTGTCTAGCATATACGTTATTTACCAATTCTTTGACAGCTTGTAATCTTCTTTGAATTAGCGTGTAATTATAAAGTGGTCTATCTACCCAACTTCTTAAACATCTTCCCCCCATGGCTGTCTGTGTCTTATCTAACAACCATAGTAACGATCCATGTTTTTTATGGTCTTTAGAATTTTCTAATAACTCTAGGTTTCTTCTGGTATTCATATCCAAATTCACATATTCTTCATTATGCAAAATTTCAATTGGTTTTAAGTGATTTAGACTTCTTTTTTGCGTGTCAAATAGATATTGAAGCAAAGTACCAAAAGCCATAATAATATCTTTTTTATCTGTTATACCAGAACCTTTTAATTGACTGCTATATTGTGTCTTTAGTGATGCATAAGCTTTGTCAAAATCAAAATAGTCGTCAAATCCATAGGAAAAAGCAGGAATTGCCTGTAACTTAATAATTGGCAAATCTTTTTCTATTTCTTTTGCTTTTTCATTGGCTAGTATTTCACTAGGTTTCATAGTCACCAAAATATCATTCAATTTGGTAAAATATTCTTCCCCTTCATATTGGTTAGCATAAGTTTCTCCTGTAGAGATATCACAAAATGCAATTCCAAATCCACCTTGGCGATAACATAATGCAGCAATAAAATTATTTTTCTTTTCTTCCAGAATATTATTTTCCATTACTGTACCGGGAGTTATAACACGAACCACATCACGTTCTACCATCTTCCCTTTTGTTGGTTCTGTTAGTTGTTCACAAATAGCCACACTATATCCTGCTTGAATTAGTTTTGCAATATAGGTATCGACTGCATGATATGGCACACCACACATTGGTGCTCTTTCTTCTAGACCACAATCTCTTCCAGTCAATGTCAACTCTAAAACTCTACTTGCAATCACTGCATCATCAAAAAACATTTCATAAAAATCGCCTAATCTATAGAATAGCAAAGCATTTTTATATTTTTCTTTTGTCTGCATGTATTGTTGCATCATTGGTGATAAACCCATGTAAAACTCCTTTATTCAGCACAACCATATAATTGATTGTTTTTCTTATCCGTAATCATAATATTTTGATACTGTCCAAGTGTATAATTTTGTCCATTTAAAATGACATCTTTCCCACAATCTAAAATACCAACAAATTCACCTTGCTCTGTTTTATGATCCACTAAAACTTCTTGTCTTGTATGTAAAAATTCTTCTGCTTGTTCTTTGATAATTTGTTTGGATAAAGCAAGCAACTTATTGACTCTTCTATTTTTTTCTTCTTGGGGGATTTGATGGTCCATAGAAGCAGCCACTGTTCCTTTTCTTGGTGAATACATAAAAGCAAAAACTCCACTATATCTTACTTTTTTTACAAGATCATAAGTCATAGCAAAATCTTCTTCTGTTTCTCCTGGAAAACCTACAATAATGTCAGTAGTAATTCTACAATTTGGAATTTTATGACGCAATTTGTCTACTAATTCCAAATAATGTTCAATGGTATATTTACGATTCATTGCTTTTAAAATAGCATTGCTACCAGACTGTACCGGCAAATGCACAGCTTTACTCATTTTTTTATTAGTCGCAATGACATCAATCACTTCATCTGTTAGATCTTTTGGGTGCGAAGACATGAATTTGATTCTAAAATCTCCTGGAATAGTACAAAGATCTTTAAGTAAATTAGCAAATGTGATATTTTTATCATCAATATCATTCCCATAACTATTCACATTTTGACCAAGTAAGGTAATGATTTTGTACCCTTGTTGCACCAAATGCTCGACTTCTTTGTGAATATCTAACATATTTCTGCTTCTTTCTCTACCTCTCACATAAGGAACTATACAATAAGAGCAAAAATTATTACACCCATACATAATGTTGACCCATGCATTCCAACCACTGGTTCGATACATTTCTACATCTTCATCAATAGCCTTTTCTTGATCCCAAACTTCATACACATTTTTGTGACTACTAAGGTATTGTTGCATATATTCTTTAAATTCATTCAAATTATGTGTACCAAAAACAATATTCACATAAGGATACTTTTCTTTGATCTGTGCTACTCTTTCTTTTTGTTGTGTCATACACCCACAAACAGCAATGATCAAATTTTTATTCTTTTTCTTTAAGTTTTTTAAAGCTCCAATATTCCCAAAAATTTTTGTTTCAGCCCCATCTCGTATGCAACAAGTATTAAAAACAATAACATCTGCATCTTCTTCTTTGTCACAACTAGTATACCCTAACGATTGTAGCATACCAGCCAATTTTTCACTCTCATGAATATTCATTTGACAGCCATACGTTTTGATAAAATAATTTTTTGTCATACTAACCTCTATCTATTTTTCGCTACAAAATGAGAATAAGATAATTCCCACGATATTTCTCAGTATAAGTATACTATAAAAATTGATGTTTTACAAGATATTTGTCGATTTTCGTAGGAAATTCATCAAGAGAAATGTTAAATTTTTCCATACCATAAAAATGTTCATAACTTACCTTATATTTCCAATACTATAGTTGGAGATAGTACGACATGAAAAAGACAAAAAAAATATTTTTAATATTACTTATTATTTTTTCTGTAATTACCATTCTTGCCATTGGTAGTTTTATGATATATTTTTATACTGTGAAAAACTCTGTAACCTTTTCAAAAGAAAACTTAATCTACATGAATTCACAGATTAAAATGTATGACTCCAACAATGAAGAAATAGCCCCATTAAATGCAACGAATAAAAATATTGTCCCTTTATCTTCTATTCCAAAATTGACACAAAATGCTTTTATTGCGATAGAAGATAAAAGTTTTTATAAGCATCATGGACTCAACTATAAACGAATCGCCAAAGCCATGCTGAATAATATAAAACAAGGTGCTTTTGTAGAAGGAGCAAGTACCATTAGCCAGCAACTCATTAAGAATACACATCTAACCAATGAAAAAACGATTGATAGAAAGTTAAAAGAAATGATTTTGACTAAAAAATTGGAAGAACAATTTACAAAAGATGAAATTTTAGAAATGTATTTGAATGTTATTTATTTTGGAGAAAATTCCTATGGAATTAGTAAAGCTAGTCAAACATATTTTGGCAAAGATGTGGAAGATTTAACACTAAGCGAAAGTGCCCTACTTGCTGGTATGATTAAGTCCCCTGCCACTTATTCTCCAAGGTATCATTATGAAGAAAGTATTGCAAGAAGAGATGTAGTGTTACAAGAAATGTTAGAAGATGGACATATTACCAAAGAGCAGTATACTCAAGCAAAACAAGAAACAGTTACGCTTGCTACCGATCAACATAGTGAGCAATATGCAAACTTATATTACCGTGCCACTTTACAAGAAGCAAGTCAACTCTTAGGCAAAACAGAAAAAGAAATTGCTGTTGGTGGGTATCAAATTTACACCTATTATCATGATGCCCTACAAAAAAATTTAGCAGAAAAAATTTCTAGTGAAGACTATGATATTCAAAATACTTACGGTAATATTGCTGATGGTCTTGGTATTATCATTGATAATCATACAGCTGGCGTTGTAGCGTATGCTGGAAAATCTACTTATGATCTCGTTAATTTTAAAAGACAACCCGGCAGTGCAATCAAACCAATTCTAGTCTATTCTCCAGCATTAGAAGAAGGAATCATCACACCTGATAGTCTTATTTTAGATGAAAATATTACCATTGATGGATACACTCCTCACAATTTAGGAAACGTAGAACACGGATATGTGACAGCAAAATATAGCGTGGCAAAAAGCTTAAATGTACCAGCTGTCAAAATTATGCAACGCATAGGTATTGAAAAATGTAAAAATTATGCCGAAAAAACAGGGATTACATTTGATGCTCTAGATCAAGGATATGCCATTGCTCTAGGAGGATTCACCACAGGTGTTACTTTGAAAGATTTGACCAATGCATATATTCCCTATACGAATCAAGGCAACTACACAAAAAGTCATTTTATTCGTAGTATTCGCTCTAGTGCTGGCGTTTTGCTTTATGAAAACAAGGAATCCCCAATTCCAGTATTTTCCGAAGATACCTCTTATCTTATGACAGATATGTTAATCGAAGGTGTAAAAACAGGTACTAGTAAAAGACTGTCTACTCTTGATTTTGATATTGCTGGGAAAACTGGTACTGTTGCTATTCCTCATACTAATGACAATAGTGATGCAATTAGTATTGCATATACTAGTGATCTTACTATGGGTGTATGGTATGGTAATTACTCTAATCAAAAAGAATATATCTTGCCACACAATAATAATGGTGGTACCATGGCCACACAACTGATTGCAGATACTTTCAAAGAACATTATAAAGATGAAAAACCAGAACCATTTTCCATTCCAGATAGTGTACAATCAGTCAAAATTGATAGAGTTGCCTATGACAACAATCAGCAATTATGGAAAGCACCTAGCTATATGCCTGATAGATACACAAAGGAAATCTTAGTAGGAGCAAGTTCTCAACATCTTATTTTGGATCAAGATTATCTTCATACTTGTCTTACTTCTTTATCTATCAATCATCAAAATCATGCTACCAATATTACTTTTGATGCTATTCAAAATTTTGATTATGAAATACATCGTATTAGTCCTAGTGGAGAAGATAAAATCATAGAAAAATATCAAGATAAAAATGAACCAATACATTTTGTAGATTACCAGCTAGATTACAATCAAAAATATACATATTATATCGTCGTAAAATGTGGGGATCAAATTATTAAAACTTCTTCCCCTACCACGATTAAAACGGCTAAAAAAGAAAAAGTATTAGATTCCCTATTACAAAAAGAAACAACAGTAGATGATATATCTTTTCTATTTCAATAAGGTATAATTTTCCTATGATATGCAAATAAAAAAGAGCATACTTTTATCGTATGTTCTTTTTTCATATCATTTTTTATACAGAATATACCATTATATATCATGAACGAGTACATAAAGAATTTTAGATTTTTTATATCTTTTTTCTTTTTACTATATGGTACATGTTCAATTTCTATTAGCACTTACCAAACAATAAAAAATCTTATCTAAGTAGATAAGACTTTTATCAATTTGCAATGAGTACTATATACCCATTATTTTGCAGATAAGATTTCTCGAATTTGTGTTTCAATCTCATCATATACATCTGGATTATTGGCTAAATATGCTTTTGTATTTTCTTTACCTTGCCCAATTTTTTCTCCTTTATAAGCATACCAAGCACCACTTTTTTGAATAATATCATTCGCTACTGCCAAATCAATTAAACAACCTTCTTTACTAATTCCTTTCCCATACATGATTTCAAATTCAGCAACTTTAAATGGTGGAGCCATCTTGTTTTTGACAACTTTAATTTTGGTTTTATTTCCAATTACATTGTCACCATCTTTAATTGTATCTACTTTTCGTACATCAAGACGGATACTAGAATAGAATTTTAATGCCTTCCCACCAGTTGTGGTTTCTGGATTCCCAAACATTACTCCAATCTTTTCTCTTAATTGGTTAATAAATACAATGATCGTTTTACTTTTATTGGTTACAGGAGTCAATGTTCTTAAAGCTTGACTCATAAGTCTTGCTTGTAAACCTACATGACTATCACCCATTTCTCCATCAATTTCTGCTTTTGGAGTAAGAGCAGCCACTGAGTCTACAATCACAATATCTACTGCCCCACTTGCTACCAATGTTTTACATATTTCTAATGCTTGCTCTCCAGTATCTGGCTGGGAAATCAATAATTCATCTGTATTGACACCCAACGCTTTTGCATAAGAAGGATCCAGTGCATGTTCTGCATCAATGAATGCAGCAGTTCCTCCTCTTTTTTGTGCTTCAGCCACCATGTGTAGAGCAACAGTTGTTTTACCACTGCTTTCTGGTCCATAGATCTCAATAATTCTACCTCTAGGAATACCTCCAATCCCTAATGCAACATCAAGTGTTAAACAACCAGTTGGAATAACATCAATGGTTGTTTTGGCTGATTCATCTCCTAATTTCATAATAGAACCTTTTCCAAATTGTTTTTCAATTTGCAAAATAGCTTGGTCTAATAATTTCTTTTTGCTTTCGTCCATAATTTATACCTCATCGAACATTTGTTTTATAGTATTATACCATAGTGTGATTAAAAAGCAAATCATTTTGCTTCAATTTTTTAATTAAATAAAACATACTAGTTTTCGTAACACTATCAATGACTTCTTCACGACTTCCTGAAAACACATTTTTATACACATGAATGCCGTCCATATCTCCTACAGCAATGTATGCATAAGCATCATGCCCTTCATCTTTTGATGCATACCCCGTAGTTGTGACAACAATATCTGCCCCACTTGTCTCTAAGAGTCCTGCAGCCATCTCGTAAGCTACTTCAACACTCACAGCAGTATAGGTATTCAAGATATTCTCTCCCACTTTTAAACGATTGGTTTTGGAATTATTAGAATAAGCAACAATTCCTTCAATCAAATATTCACTAATCCCTGCATTTTCTTGTATTAAGGAACTCACAATGGTTCCCCCAGTAATACTTTCAGCAATAGCAATTTTCTTTTTATTTAGTTTTAGCAAATTAAACACTGTTGCAAATAGTGACATATCTTCTGTCGCATATATAAATTTTGCAAGTTTCGCATATATTTTTTGCATAAAATCAGAAATAATACTTTGATCTAATCCTTTATTGTATCGTATGACAATCGTAGTTTCTAACCCATTAGGGTAAGTTGTAACATTGATTTTATATTTATTTTTTAACAAATCCCCTAAAAGAGAAAGAATGTCTCTTTCACAAATGCCGAATGTTTTTAAAGTAATATTTTCGTAAAATACATTAAACTTATCAAATAGCATTGGCAAAACAGATGTATCCAAATAAGAATAAATACTGTATACATCATCAGGAATAAAAATCAGTAACTGCTCTCCTTTATAAATAGCAAATCCCTGTAACACACTATTTTGATTGACTAAACACCTACTATTTCTTGGTAGAAATACTTCATTTTCACTATCATAAGTAATAGGCAAATTCATTTTTTTAAAATAATTTTTTACAGCCAAATTTGCAATATTGCTTTCTGCCATATCTACACCACAAATTTCAGCGATTGCCTTTTTGATGTGTGCATTTTTTACAGAATTGTTGTCCCCAATGATAAAGATAATTTTATCCTGTAATTGACTCAAAGCTTCTCTAATAGACTCTGGATTGTTGTGAATCGTATATACGCGAGAAAATGTAATACCATTTTCCAACAATTTCTTTGCAAGAATTGCAGTAATGTTGTCTTGGCGTTTTCCAAGTAATAAGTCATTGCTAATACATAGACAAGACACTTTCATGATTTTTCCCCTCTCTTTTGTTCCAATACTATTTTGTCGTGATCAAATTTCTGTTATTAAATAAATAATTGACACAACTAAGCACAATTAAAATTGCTGTAATACCTAATAAAATATAGAATGCCAAATACAAGCCATTGATAACACTTGCACTAATGGACAAACTTACTAGATAACTGATCAGTAACCCTAATATAAGCGTAATAAACAAAAAGATTGTTTTGATTTTACCCAATTTGTCTGCCATAATGACTACATTTTTATTTGCTCCTAGCAAACGAAGTCCACTCATAATAAAATCTCTAAATATCATTAGAAAAGCAAAAATTACCCCAAAAGGTGCTGGTATAATTTGGTCTACCACTAATACTAAAACACCGGCTACACTTAAAATTTTGTCAGCTATAGGATCTAAAAATTTTCCAAAATCCGTAACCATATTATATTTTCTTGCAATATAACCATCTAAAAAATCTGTCAATTCAGCAATTACAAATATTGCTAATGCAATGATTTTTGTATAAGATGGCAAAAAGGTTGCCAAATAAAAGAATAAAAACACTGGCACTAATATTACTCTTAATAATGTTAATTTGTTTGGTAAATTCATACTAATTCTCCTTCTAGATCATAAGATCCAAATACTTTTGTAATTTTTATTTGATAAAATTGACCAATTTGCATAGTGGATTTTGGAACATAGATCACACCATCAACAAGTGGCGCCATTTGCTCATTTCGACAAATAGCCATATCTCCTACAATATCATCTACAACTACTTCCATAGTTTTACCAATAGAAGCTTCGTTATGATCATAAGCAATCATTTCTTGAAGTAGACTAATCTTTTTTAGTCTTTTTTGTTTTATCCAAGACCATACTTGTTTTTTCATACTATATGCTCTTGTTCCTTCTTCTCTACTATAGGCAAAAAAGCCTACATTATCTAATTTTTGATTGCGTACAAATTCCATCAATTCCTGGAATTTTTTATTATTTTCTCCTGGCAACCCAATAATAAATGTTGTTCTAATTGCAATATCAGGTATAGCTTCTCTTAATTTTTGAATAGTCAGTTCACATTGTGCTTTTGTATTGTGCCTATTCATTGCCTTTAGAATTTCATCATTGACGTGTTGTAATGGCAGATCAATGTAATGACATATTTTTGGATTTTCAGTCATTTCTTTCATAAGTTCATCTGTTACTAGTTCTGGATAACAGTAAAGCAGACGTATCCATTTTAAATCTTTAATTTTAGATAATTCTTGTAACAACGTAACCAATTTTTTCTCACCGTACAAATCTTGACCATATTTGGTTACATCTTGTGCCACAAGAATAATCTCTCTTGCCCCATTTTTTACTAGTTTTTTTGTTTCTGCTACCAATTTTTCTATTGGTTCACTTTGATATCTTCCACGAATATATGGAATGGTACAATAAGCACAAAAATTGTTACAACCTTCTGCAATTTTTAAATATGCATAATGCTTTGGTGTCGTTACCACACGGTCTTGTATAGATAAAAAGGAAGGATTTTTTAGTTGATAACTTTCTACAATTTTATCTACTATTTTTTCATTTTGGTCCAAAGTCAATAAAATATCTATCTCTGGAATTGCTTCTTTCACTTCTTGCAATTTGTACTGAGGTAAACACCCTGTTACAACAATTTTTTCTAGATTTCCATTTTTTAAAGGTAAAGCTTCTAAAATTGTATCAATACTTTCTTCTCTAGCAGTTTGTAAAAATGCACAAGTGTTAATAACTAGAATATTGGCTTCTTCTTGATTTTGAGTAATACAAAATCCAAATGCTTGAATATCGGCAATCATTTTTTCTAGATCTACCCGATTTTTATCACAGCCAAGCGAAATAAATGCCACTTTCTTTTTCTTTAGTTGATCAATATTTATCATAAATCTTCTCCAAATTTTTCTTCAAACTCTTGTTGTGTAATAAATATAGTGTACTTGTTATTACTATCTCTATCAGATATAAATCCAGCAGCTATCATTTGATCTACAATTTTTGCAGCTCTTGGGTACCCAATTCCAAATAGTCTTTGAATTTTACTAATAGAAATAGAATTTGCAATAATAGTATTCCTACAAGCATCTTTAAACAATGGATCATATTCTGTTTCTCGTGGTCCAGCTGTGCCACTAGCAGCATTTTTATTAAACATTGCTTCTTCAATCGCTTCATCAAAATCTGCTTCATTGTGTTCTTTCACAAAATTAACGACAGCACCGATTTCGCTATTTTCTACCAAAGCGCCTTGAATTCTGTGTCCGTCAGGGTTGTCTTCTGGGACAAAGAGCATATCTCCTCTGCCTAGTAATTTTTCAGCTCCACCTGTTCCAATGATTGTTTTACTATCTGGCATAGAACTTACTTTGAATGCAATTTTTGCTGGTAAATTATTCTTTAATGTTCCTGTAATAACATCAACACTAGGTCTTTGTGTTGCAAGAATTAAGTGAATACCAGCAGCTCTACTTTTTGCAAGTAATCGATTCAAGGACTCTTCTATTTCTTTTTTGTTCTGTAACATCAAATCTGCCAATTCATCAACGATAATTAGAATATAAGGAAGTTTTTGATTGACACCACTTCTTACCCCTTCTGTTTGGTTGTATTCTCCAAGATCTCTCACAAATTCTTTTGAAAATAATTGGAACCTTCTTTCCATCTCTCCAATCGCCCAATTAAGAGCCATGACAGCCTTATCTACTTCGCATATAACATTTGGTATAAGCAAATGTGGAATACCATTGTAAGGAGTGAATTCCACTCTCTTAGGATCAATGATAATCAATCGAACATCTTCTGGTGATGCTTTATACAAAATACTAAGAAGAAGTGAGTTCATGCATACACTTTTACCACTACCTGTAGAACCAGCAATCAAAACATGTTTTAACTTGTCAATTCTTGTCACTTGTGGTTCGCCTGTAATATCTTTTCCTAATGCAAAAGCTGTCGGCGATTTTATAGAACGGAACTGTTCACTATCAATTATATCTCTTAAAGGAACCTTTTCAATCTTTTTATTTGGTACTTCCACACCAAAAGTATTACGTCCTTTGATTGGAATCTCCATACGAATATTACCATGACTTTCTAGAGCCATTGCCATATCGTCCACAAATCCACTTACCCTTCTCACTGGTACCCCTGGTGGCATTTGTAATTCAAATCTAGAGAATGCAGGACCATGGGTGATGGACACAACTTTTGCATTGATATCAAAACTTGCCAATGTTTGTTCTAGCATATTTGCTTTTTCTTCAAAATCTTCACTGTAATCATCAGGAGAAGACTCTACTTTGTTTAATAAGTCAATGGGTGGTGCTACATAATGATATGGTTTTTTAGGTTTTGATTTTTGCACTTCAGCAACCGGTTTTTTTGTAAAATCCAAATCGGATTTTGATGTTTTTTCTTCATTTTTTTGTGTTTGTTTATCTTTAGTCCCATTAAAAAACATTTGATTGTAACCACCTAAAACATTGCTTACTTTATAATTGTTTTCTGTGGTATTTGATGTAGTATTATCTTCCTTATTTCCCGCTGGGAATGACCATTTTTCTGGATCTTGTTGTCCAAACGTATTCGATGGTTTTAAAGATTGTGCATCTTGATCAATTTTAAAATCGTTTTGATGAAATGCATCGTATTTGATTTCTGGATTTTCAAATTTTGGCTTTACAAAATTTTTATAATTATTTTTTGTTACATGATCATCATAAATATCTAGTTGTTTTTCTTGTTCTTTTAAATCTTGCATAGACTTACCTTGAATAGAACGTAAAAATGCAAGATTTTTTCTATCGTTTTCTGATAATACCTTATTTTTAGTATAAGAGTTTGGTAAATCATCATGCCAAATATCTCCTTTATGAACAATTTTCTTTGGTCTTTTCCCTTCTGATTCTTCTAAAGTATCTATTTTTAATTGTTCTACTTGACTCGTGTCTTGTTGTAAATTGGCTTGCTTTGGCGTTAATCCCAATATTTCTTTTGCATGATTTTTTTCATTAGCAATTTCAGTTTCTTTTTCTAGACTTTCATCACTAATAAATATGGTATCATCAATTTTTTGACTTTTTTCTTTTTGTGTTTCTTCTTTTTCTTGCTCAAACGATTGAATTTCTTGTTGCACAAGTTTTTCAGGCATAATTGCTTTTTCTTGTGTCTTTTTTATCACACCTAAGGAGCCGGTAAGTCGCAAATAAATTCTATAAACCAAGATTGCTACTAAAATAATAGTGGGAATGAATAAAAATACCATTGTCGCAATTTTATGAGTAAAAGCAATAAGTGGATATAAAATAGTGGAAAACAAAATTCCCCCCATGGAATATTGATAGTCATATATAGCTTTCATGGTATTTAAAAATCCATCAAAAGGAATACTTGACACTGTTGCCAAATGCAATAAAGCCAAAATAAGCATAAAAATAGCAATGCCAATACCAACTTCAATTTTGTATTCTTTTCTTCCTTTTTTTTCTAAAACCATCATCATACCAATAACAATCATGGTTATAAGCACTAAGACATAGTTAAGACCTAGGAATCCTAAAAAAAAGTGATTGATTTGTGTCACAATATTGAATAAAAAATTGACAAGTAATAAAGAAAATAATATAGAAAAACAGATTCCGAGAATTTGTTTTTTTGTATACTTTTTATTCATAGTTCGCTTTGTATAAATAGGCATAGCAACCTCGATATGATAATATGATAAATATATATTCTTAAATAAATTATAACACAAATATTTTAGATAAGAAAACCATTTTGAATAGATTTAGCTATATTTTTTAAGTATATAATAAAAAAATAAAAAGCAAAGAGTCTATATCTTTGCTTTATAAAAAATCAAATTCTTCTTTTTGAAAGTCTCCCCCAACAATTAAAACATTCATTTGTATTGCTTTAAGTAATTTTTGGGATACTTGTCTAATTTGATGTATACTTACTTTTTCTATCATTTCCACATTTTGATAAATGTTAGTTAGATAATTTTTATTCCAAAACTGAGTAGCTAAAAAGTTTGCTCTAGAAGATGAAGTTTCCAACCCTGTTATAAGGGATACTTTATAATCCTTTTTTGCCTGTTCCAATTCTTGATCTGTGATCAGTTTTTTATCAATTATTTCTTTAAGTGTCTGAGATATTGCCATCAGTACTTTTTTTACGTTGCCAATTTCACAAGAAAAAGAAATTCCCCAAAGACCAAAAGTTAAATAATTTTCTGTAAATGTCTGAATATGGTAAACTAGTCCCATTTCTTCTCTTATTTTTTGAAACAATCTACTATATATATTCCCACCAATAATTGCTACTATTAATTGATAAGCAAAATAAGAATCATTGTAAGCACCATATCCTTGCATAAATATACACACTGTAGCTTGTTGTGTTTCTTTTGGTATAAGGGTTAAATCCTTTGTAACTAAAACATTTTCAATGTTGTGATTTTCCCTATGTTGCATAGGCAAATGAATATAGTGTTGCACTAATGCTAGAGCTTGTGTTTTTGTAATTTTACCGGAAAAAGCAATTACTAAATTGCCAGTGACATAATTCTTATAATAAAAATCTTGTAGTATTTCTTTAGTAATTTTATCAATATCTTCTATTGTTCCCAACACATATTTTTCAAGATGGGTGTTCCTAAAAATTCTAGTTCGTTGTTGTTCTACATAAAAATTTATATCATTTTCATTGTTTTTTAATATTTCATCTTTTATAATCTTTTTTTCAGTTTCTATCATGTTATTGTCAAAAAGTGGATTAGATATAACATCTGCTAGTATTTTAAAGGCATTAAAAAAGTATTCATTGATTGTTTTTATATAAAATTTTGTTTTTAACAAATTCGTACTTGCATTAAAATAACAACCATTATCTTGGAACAACTTTCTTATTTCTTCTTTACTTTTCGACGTAGTGCCTGCAAAAAGAATATGTTCTAAAAAATGAGCTACACCACGATGATTCTGTTCATCTTTTGCTCCAACAAAAAATTGAAATACACAAGCTGTGCTTAGTGATTCTTGATTATTATCGACAATAACAGTAATGCCATTATCTAATTTTTCATATTCCATACATACCCCTCTTTATTTATAGTTTGTGATATTTATTGGGTGTATATGTATACTTATTTTTGTATATTTATTGAATAAGTTGTTCTTTAATGTTTTTTAAGATTTTACTTTCTAATCTACTTACCTGCACTTGAGACACCCCCAATTCACTTGCAATTTCACTTTGCGTCTTATCTCTAAAGTATCTTAAAAAAATAATTTTTTTATCTCTTGGAGCTAGATTTTTAATAATATTAAGCAATGCCACTTTATCCATTCCTTTCTCTATAGAATCTTCACTTGCAACTCTATCCATTAAAGTAAGATCTTTACCTTCATCATCACCCACAATACTGTTTAAAGAAATTGGTGCTCTTCCACTTTCCATAGCAAAAACAACTTCTTGCTCTGTAATATTAAAATGCTGTGCAATAACATCAATAGCAGGACTATGTTCATATTCATTCATATACTGGTCCACAAAACGATTGATTGCAATATGTAAAGATTTTGTACTTCTACTGATTTTTATAATTCCATTATCTCGTAAAAATCTTTTGATCTCCCCCGCAATCATAGGTACACTATAAGTAGAAAATTTCACTTGAAAACTTTCGTTAAAATTTTGGATTGCTTTTAAAAAACCCATACAACCTAGCTGGTAAAGATCATCATATTCTATACCTCTATTTTTAAAATTTTTAATAACACTTTTAATTAGTGGTGCATTTTCTGTAACCAAGATATTTTTACTTGTTGCATCACCGTTTTGAGCTTTTTTAATGAGCTGTGCAATTTCTTCTTGACTTCGCATTCTAGCCCCCAAAAGCAGTTTTTAAATTGGTAATTGTTTTTTGCATTCTTACCGTTGTTCCCTGTCCCGGAATTGAATCAACAGTTACCTGATCCATAAAACCTTCCATAACCGTGAATCCCATACCACTTCGTTCACTATTTTTTAGTGATGTAAAGAATGGTTGTTTTGCTTTTTGCACATCTACAATACCAACCCCATAATCTTTTATCTCAATAGCAATGGTGCAATCTTTGATCGCAACATAAATATCGATATAGCCTTTTTTATTTGGATAGGCATGCACAACACTATTCGTTACAGCTTCACTCACTGCAGTTTTTATATCTGCAATATCTTCTAAACTTGGTTTGAGGGGCAAACAAAAAGCCCCTACTACTGCCCTTGCAAAACTTTCATTTTCACTAACAGCTAAAATATGTAAATTCATTTCATTATAATAGTTCATATTTTCTCCTTATGCTATGCGTGGCATAATTTCATATAAGCCACTCATTTTAAATATTTTTTCTACTTGAGAACTGGGATTATAGATAAAAATAGGTATTTTATGTTGTTTTAATTTTTTGTATCTACCAATCAAAACCCCAATTCCTGTACTATCCATAAATTCCAATTCAGAAAAATCAAATATTACTTGTTGATAGTTTTTATCTTCTAAAATTTGGTCTAATTTTTGTCTTACAAAATTAGATGTACACTCATCTAGTTCCCCCGATAAAATGATATATAATACATGATTTTCAATTCTGTGTTTTATTGTCATACTTTCCTCCTTATTCCCTTATTGCTACCTATATTATAACCACAAGAACATATACCAAAATTAAGATAAATACTCAAAATAGGTCGATTTTTGTCCAAACCATCTTAAAAATAAAAACTTAGAAAAAAAGTAAAAATTTTTCGTATTTTTTCTTGACATTCCCCTAACTATATAGTAAAATTCTATTGTCAGCATTCGAGGACATATCGGGGCGTAGCGCAGTTTGGCTAGCGCGCATGATTTGGGATCATGAGGCCGGGGGTTCGAGTCCCTTCGCCCCGACCAAATATATCACAATGCTGATAAGGGCATTTAGCTCAGTTGGTTAGAGCAACCGGCTCATAACCGGTCGGTCCGGGGTTCGAGTCCCTGAATGCCCACCAAACATATATAATATGGCCTGGTAGTTAAGTTGGTTATAACGCTAGCCTGTCACGCTAGAGGCCGAGGGTTCGAGTCCCTTCCAGGTCGCCATTATATGTTTGCCTAGATAGCTCAGTCGGTAGAGCAGAGGACTGAAAATCCTCGTGTCGGTGGTTCGATTCCGCCTCTAGGCACCATATATTATTAACTTTTGCTGGCATAGCTCAACTGGCAGAGCAGCTGATTTGTAATCAGCAGGTTGTAGGTTCGATTCCTATTGCCAGCTCCATTTTTATGGGTAGGTTGCAGAGCGGTCAAATGCAACGGACTGTAAATCCGTCGACTACGTCTTCGATGGTTCGAATCCATCCCTGCCCACCAAAGAAACGACTACTATAGTCGTTTTTTTGTTTTTATTTTATATATTTTTTATTTTACACAAAAGATTAGAATACATTTTTTCTACTTCTCTTCCCTTTACTCATCTTTTTGATTGAATTGCTAAATACAAAACTTTACACATAAAAAAATTGCTATCCATGTATTGGTTAGCAATTTTTTACTAGGAATATATTCCTTATTAAGTGCTTTTTGATACGTAATTGATGCATACATAAAAAGCCAATAATCTTACTTTAAAAATTTTTAAAATTTTTTAAAAAATATTGAATTTTTTGTTGACATATTTTTTTTAATATTGTATTATATCTTCGTTGTCTGTCAAAAGACAACACCAAATCCCCCTTTTTTGTTTTATATAAGAAAAGTAAATGGTAGAAGCATTTACTTTTTTTTATTGTATTTTTGCTATTTTTTGATTTTTTATTGTTTCTATAGTATGTATTTTACTATCAAGAGAAGTTATACTATTTATATTTTTTGCAAAAGTATATACTTTTGCTTTTTTTCTTTCTAACTTGATAATTTTTCTTTGATACTTTTGATATACTTTATCTTGCAGCATTTCAATATATTTACGCTTTAAAGAATAAATAGCTTCCCTTAAAATATTACTTGCTTTTTCCAAAGTAGCCTTATCTAACTTTATATTTTGGAACTCTGCTTGATCATAAAGTTTTAAAGGTTTTCCGATCATCAACGTATTTTTCCTAAATGCTAAAGTTTTTTTCATAAACATTGCAGGCACAATAGGTGCTTTTGATTTTAAAGAAAACATTACAACACCGTTTTGTAGTTGATTTTTTTCATCGGAAGTTAGTCTTGACCCTTCTGGGAAAATACATACAGCGCGATCTTCCTTTAAAAATTTTAATGTCTTTTTTACACTAGCGATATCGTTTTGCCCATGATGAACTGGATATGCCCCCATTTTTGTTAGGAACCAACCAATAAATCTGTTTTTAAATAATGGACCTTTTCCCATATACTTAAATTTTCTAGGTAAATGAATACCCACAATTAAAACATCATTGACTGTTTGATGATTGGCTGAAAAAATCATTTTGCCTTTTTTAGGTAAATTCTTTTTTCCTATAATTTTCGTTGGAAAAATAAGATGTAAAGGAATCCATAATAGAATATAAACAATATAAAACAACATATCTACTTACCTCTCACATATAAAATGATTTCATGTACTATTTCTTCTACAGATTTTTCATCAGTATGAATGATTATTGCATCTTTAGGAATGATCAAAGGTGAATGTTTTCTATGTTCATCTTTTTCATCTCTTTCTTTTAGCCCTTCCTCTACCTCTTGTAATGTCATTTGTATGCCTTTAGACTGGTATTCCAAAAATCTTCTTTTCGCTCTAATAGCTAAGGAAGCAGTGATGAAAAATTTGTACGGAGCATTAGGTAGCACTACACTTCCTATATCTCTCCCTTCCATAACAACACTCATTTGTGTTGCTATTTTTCTTTGAATTTCTAAAATTTTTTCTCTAACTGGCAAACAATCTGAAACTGCAGCTGAGTACGTATCAGCAATCTCGCCTTTCAAATATTGTGTCACATCTTTTCCGTTTAGATAGGTGTATTGGTTGCCATTATGATACCGAACATCAATCGTGATATCCTGTAAATATTTTTCTATTTCATGAACTTGATTCACGGTCAATCCTAGTCTATATGCTTTGATCCCTATAGCTCTATAGAGCGCTCCAGTATTAAGATATAAAATACCCAATTTTTGTGCAACCATATTAGCAACGGTACTTTTTCCACTTCCACTTGGTCCATCAATAGCTATTGTAATTTTTTTCATATTCCCTCTCTTTGACTGTATTATACCATTTTGATTCATTTTATCCAACCATTATCTATAAAATACTACTAGAAAAAAGCAGGTTGCTTACCTGCTCTTTTTTAATAACTCTAATTCTTTTTCTGTTAATTTTCTCATTTTCCCTACAGGCAAATCTCCCAATTCCAAGTGTCCAATAGCAATTCTTTTTAATTCTAGAATTTGTAAACCAATAACCTCAAACATTCTTCTAATTTGTCTATTTTTCCCTTCAAATATGGTAATTCTAGTAAAGAACTTGTCTGCCACCTGTTGTGATTGTTCGACAATAGCTGGCCTTGTAACATAATCTCCAATATTGACACCTTTTTGAAATAATCTTTTTTGCTCAACTCGTAAAGGATATTTGGTTTTGACATCATAAGTTTTTGAAATATGCTTGGTTGGGTGTGTTAATTGATAGGTTAATTCCCCATCATTCGTTAAAATTAGGAGTCCTGTTGTGTTAAAATCTAATCTTCCTACTGGATATATTCTTTCTTTAATCCCTTTCACAAGCTGTAAGACAGTTGGCCTTCCCCTATCATCTTTTACAGTACATAAATACCCTTGAGGTTTATGCATCATGTAATATACTTTTCTGTCTTCTAATGTAGCTTGTTTTTGATCTACTTGTACTTTATCAACCCCTTCTTGTATGGTGTGTCCCAAATCTTCAATACGTACACCATTGACATACACCCTACCAGATAAGATCAACTCTTCTACTTTACGTCTGCTTCCATATCCACAATTAGCTAGATATTTATTGATTCTCATATACATTTCCTTTCTATGAGTTAATTATACCACCTTTGTAGAATATTGTCTAATGTATATCGAAAATCTAAATTTTTTGATTCATCTATTGTATAGACTTCCCCTGTATATATGCTTTCCCCTTTATAATACACAGATATACTGCCTACCACTTGATTTTTTTCGACTGGAGCATTTAGTACAGTAGGAATATCTACTTTGACTTCATACAAATCTTTTTCAGTCTTTTTTACCGGCAATCTAAAACCATCTATTGTCACTAGATTCATGTTTTCTTTATCTCCACTTGTAATTGCAACAGAGCCAACATAAGTGTATGGCTGAATAAAATCCACCATTTCATACTCTTGGATTGCCAAATTGGTAAGTCTAGTACATTCTTCAAACATAGGTCCACAATTCAGTACTACGCTTACAATTCTCATTCCGTTTTTATCACAAGCATTCACTAAACATCTTCCAGCATTATCCGTAAATCCAGTTTTTACCCCGATACAGTCTTCATCTTCAAATAAAATTCTATTTTTATTTTTTAAGTATCTTGCTTTCACTTCATCATTACCTTGAATGGTAGCAAATTTTGTGGAAACAATTTCTCGAAATATATCATTTTGCAACGCATGACTTGTAATAAGTGCCAAATCTTTTGCTGTCGTGTAATGCATGTCACTATCTAAACCATGAGGATTATCGTAATGGGTATTGGTCGCCCCAATAGATTGTACATAGTCATTCATCATACGTACAAAGTTTTCTTCCGTTCCTCCAATATGATAAGCTATTGCAACGCTAGCATCATTACCACTAGCCAACATAAGACCAAGTAAAAGATCTTTTAAAGGCATTTCTTCTCCTTTTTTTAAGTAAATACTTGTTCCTTCAATATCCACAGCATGATCATTAATTTTGACCATTTCATTGAGATCCTTTGCATTTTCTATAGCTACAATACAAGTAGTAATTTTAGTGGTACTTGCCATAGGTAATTTCATATTTTCTGCACTTCCATAAAGTAATTGATAGGTATTTCCTTCCATGACAGCCATGGCTTTGCTAGGAGCTAATACATCTACATTTTTTTCTTCTGTATCTGCATAGATTGGACTATTCCATGTAAGCAAACTAAAACAACAAATAAATAATGCAACACTAAAGAATTTTAAAAATTGTTTCATGATTTTTTTATTTCCTCCATAATGGTACTTAGTAAAGAATTGGTTAAATTTAAAAAATCATTATAAGATTCATTACTTGTGGATACAAATCTATATTGACCTTGCATTCCCACTAAAAAACCTAATGGTACAACCGTAAAACCAGAACCTGATCCACCTGCAAAAGGAAAATTCGGTGTAGCCACTTTTGTATTAGGAACTGAAAATTCTCCACCCCCAGATACAAAGCCTACCATGATCTTTGATACAGGTATTACAATCGTCCCATCTGGTGTTGTAATGGGTGAACCCAGTATTGTATTCACATCAACGATATTTTTTAAATTTTTCATGGTATCATCAATAATTTTTGATACGTTTTCCTGAAATTCATTATTTTTGGTGTTGTTTTTGTTTTTCTGCATGATCTGCACCCCACATTTTAATTATTGTTATCAAAACCGATGATAATATATCAAAAAGACTAATCATAATTTTAGTATCAAAATATATTTGAATATAATTATGTCGAAATCCAAAATCTGTTTGTGTTGAAATAGTAGCATCTTTATGTTTCATTTGAATTTTTTGTCCCATGATCTGTAAAAGAATATTGCACACCCCTCCCAAAACAGACACTCTCATGGGATTGTCTTGACAAAAAATCAATTTTACGGTAAGCCAATCCAAATATATTTTTGCTAAAATTCTTTTTCCTAGTTTTTCAAAAAAGATAATGTTTTTATCAGCTAAGTCAATTTTTATTTTCACCACTTTTTTCTTTGTAGTAAATTCCAAATATTTATCCACAAAAGTAAACGGCACACTAAACAAAAGAATTCCAAATAATCGTAATTGCACTTTTCCTAAATTTTTTAATAAATCATAACGTAAAGAAATTTGTAAAGTAAGTGCAATATTGATCATAACAATGCTAATGGCTATACTAATAAAAACTATATTCATATTTTTATTTTTTGTAATGATTAAAAAATTATACAAAAAAATATAAAGTAAGAAATTCTTACTTTATACT
Source organism: uncultured Clostridia bacterium (assembly GCA_944332185.1). Taxonomy (GTDB): domain Bacteria; phylum Bacillota; class Clostridia; order Christensenellales; family UBA1242; genus CALVJJ01. Next base: position 37,380 of record CALVJJ010000003.1, on the reverse strand, counting down.
CCATTCTTTGATAATTTCTTCCATAGATTCTGTATATGTTCTTTCTAAAACAGTATGAGAAGCAACAAGACTAATTTCCTTTATTACCACACCATCTTTTATAACTAGCAATTTTCCACAAACATCATTTTCATATATAGGTGCTTTCATTGGTTTTATCTCATATTCAATAGTGTATGATGGATCTTCTCCTTTTTTAGATAGTAAATAATAATTTTCTATTGGTCTAATTTGTAAGGATTGACTAGATCTTTTAACGTCAAAATTTTCCTCTAACATTTGGCTTGCATCTACAATCAGTTTTGTTTCATAATTGGCAAATCCATAATCAAATAACTTGACACTTTCATTGAATCTATCTGCCATAGAATCACACTGTAAAACAACTGCAATAAGATTTAAATTATTATATTTTGCATGACTTGCCAAGCAATATCCTGCTTCATCTGTAAATCCTGTTTTTCCAGAAATACATTTATCATAATATTTAATTAAACGATTGGTATTGACTAATTCTGTGACTCTGCCACTAGGATGTACGAGTTGATCCATCCAAATTTGACAGTATTTATGGTACAAATCGTACTTTGATACTTCCTTTAATAAGATTGCTGTATCATAAGCTGTACTATGTTGCCCCATGGCAGGCAGTCCATTTGCATTCACATATACCGTATCATTCATACCTAATGATAAAGCTTTTTCATTCATGAGTTTTGTAAAATTTTGTTCTGTACCTGCAATCAATTCTGCCAACACTACACTACTATCATTTGCACTAGCAACAATCACACTCTTTAACAAGTCTTCTACAGAATACTGGCTTCCTGCATCTAAAAATGCTTGAGACCCTTCCATACTACAAGCATAGGGACTTGCAGTAATCATATCTTCTAAATGAATTTCTCCATTTTCCAGTTTTTCCATTGTTAGCAATGTGGTCATCAATTTACAAATACTAGCTACTGGCAATTTTTCATGTTCATTATGAGAAAGTAAAATTGTCTGACTATCCATATCCACTAGAATATAACTTGAACTTTTTATATCTAGTGATTGATTCATGATAGCTTCAATTTGTGTAGTAGAGTGTAGACAACTTAAGACCACAAAACAACATAGTAAAAATAAAATCGTTATTTTTTTCATAATACACCACCTTTTTTAATAAAGTGTGCAAGTTATGAAAAAATATGTATTCTATACAATGATTGTAATAGAAATAATAGGAATAAGTAATGTTTGCAATAATAAAATAAGCAACAAACTGACTACCAATACCCATACCATCGCTTGCAATTCTTTATAGGAAAATGTAGGAGAACAAACACTTCCATATTTTCTTTTTAAAATACACCTTTTTACACATATACAAACAAGTAATAAAATAATAAAACTATAAAGTAGAAAAAATGGCAATATAAAAAGAAGTAAATTAAAAAAACCTGCAACACTATATAGGAGAATAATTCCTAAAAAACAAAACCCAAAACAATAAAAGTGATATAAGACAATTAAGATATCCACCCATATCATACAAGGGTGAAAGTTGCACAATAATACAATGGCAATAATATAAAAAAAAGATAATAATTGTTGTATAAAATATCCCCAATTATTTTTGGGATCTTCAAATAGCACAATGATGGCTTTGCTTGGTAATTTGTCTAATTCAAGGTCATCACTTACTTTAGATACTGTTAAAATACCTGTTACGAATGCAAGTAGTGCGAGTATTCCAAAAAAAAGTAACCAACCACGATAGAATCTAAAGAATTTGCCTAGCCAACTTTTCCCTTTTAATTGAACTCTTTGATAATTTGCATTCATACTACTCCACTCTTAAATACACTATATATAGTATATATATTCGTAAAAAGTAATTTTTCACACAAAAAATAAAAAAAGAGCAATTTTTTATTGCTCTCATTTTAAACAAAGAACGTCTAAATGACAGTTTTCCCCCTTTGTATTGCTACAAAATAATTGATAACTTGTAAATTAGTAGGATTGGAACTTAAAACATTTTTTAATTTTTGTTGGAATTTTTCAGATTTTGTTGCAACTTTAATGGCATTACGAATGTTACGTTCGACATTTTCAGGTTTTGTATTATAGATAGATGCTACAATTGGATATGCACTTCTGCTTAAAGGCGTAGCTATTTCAAAATTCGTTAAAAACAACATAATAACTGACTTTATGTATTTGAAACCATCTAGTTTTATATCAAAACCGTATTCTACGAGCATATTCGTAATATCCCCATCTTTCACTTCTTGTTCTCTATGATGATTGTTTTTGTAAGTAGCAGATTCCAATAATTTTACACTTCTCTTGATATCTGGAATCTTACACATTACCTCACTAGCAGTCATAGAAAAAATGGTAGGCGCTATATGTTCATAGTTTTCTTTACCATCAATAATAATAGATAGCCCTTGACACACTCTATCACAACGACTTAACAAACTTAAAAAATCTTCATCTAACTTCTTTGTTTTTGCATCAATAAAGATGATAGAAAAATCCACCCCATATACAATATTCATCAAAGTCCCCAGATTGTCTGCAATCATAACATTGATCTTTTCTGCATTACATTGTCTTTTTAAGTCGTTGTATAACATAACATTGTGTTGAGAATAAAAAATAGCATTTCTTGTGATATTTTGTTCATTCGTCGGCATAGTTTTTCCCTTTTTTGTTTTATTTCTAGTATCAGTATACTAATATATTTTACAAAAATCAAGTATTTTTGTAAAAAAATATAAAATTTTTAAAAATTATGTTAAAAACAATTTATTCCCCCCTTTATTTCACAAATTTTAAAATAAAAAAATCATTTTTAACATATTTTTTCTTTTTTTACAAATTATTTTTTACAAAATAGTTTGCATGTTTTCTTTTACAATTTTTTCTCGTACCTTATTATATCGATCAAATAGTTTTAACAAATACATCTGTTGCTCTGTTGCAGATAATGTACTAAAAATTTTTTGATCAATTAGTTTACTCATTGGATTGAGTAAGTTATCTTCTAATACAACTTTTTCTACCTTTCGTATAAAATTTTCATCTTCTTTATCGTCAATCATCACAAATTCGACATCACCTACTTTTCTATGTAACATAGCCATATTTTTATAAAAATAGGTCGATTTGTCAATATGATTGATCCGTGTGTATTTTCCTGAAGAACTTTCAGCCGCATTTTTTAATCTTCTTTTTGCTTGACTTGCCAAACATTTTAGTTCACTACTCATTTTCCACTCCTTATTTAAAATACAATATAATCATACCAAAACCTACGAAAATTTACAAAAAAAACCATTTAAAAACATGATAATTCCTTTGCCTCACTGTCGACCATTGTCGAATTTGTTGTCAAGCACTACTAAAAAAATAAAAAAAAGAACAAAAATGTTCTTTTTTAAGCTGATAGCATCCAATCAATATATAACCCAAATCCTTTGGTAGGATCACTGACAAACACATGTGTTACAGCTCCAATCAATTTTCCTTCTTGAATAATTGGACTTCCACTCATACCTTGCACAATCCCTCCTGTGCGTTCTAGTAATTCCTTGTCCGTGACCTTAATAATCATGCTTTTTTCTGTTGCACTTGCTTGATAATTAGTTTTTATAATTTCCACATCAAAGGCTTCAATATTTTCTCCATCGATACAAGTTAGAATTTTTGCCTTACCGGGTTTGGCTTGGCTACGACTTCCTAAAGGTATAAGAGCCTTCTTTTCTAGAAAACTACTATTCTCTAAAATATTACCATATACCCCATAATTGGTATTTTTGTCAATATTCCCAATAGCATCTTTACCTTGGATAAATAACCCCATCAATTCTCCCGGAACGCCTTCTACCCCCTTTTTGACGCCTACAACGTTAGCCAAATATAATTGTCCACCTATTACCTCAATAGGTTGAGTGGTATTGACATCTGTAATAGCATGTCCCAATGCTCCATATTCCAGATTTTGTTTGACATAGGTAAGAGTTCCAACTCCGACTGCATTATCTTTAACCCAAAGTCCTAATTTGTATTGTTTTGTTAATTCATCAAGTACAGGTTGTATGGTTGTATAATGTATTTGACCATTTCTTTTGTATTCTACATCTATTGCTTTACCATCTAAATGCACTTGTAATACCGTAGCAATATCTTCCATAGAGTTGACTTCAATAGCATTTAATTTTGTAATAACATCTCCAATACGCAACTGAGAATCTTTTAAGGTATCTACAAGTCCATCTTTGGTAATAATCCCATTACTCCCTACCAAAATCACACCTTTTGTATCTAACACAAACCCAACAGCATTCCCTCCAGCATACACTTGCCTATCTTCTACAACATCAACTTTCAAGGATAATATATTAAACAAATTAAATAATTTGTAATCCACTGTATATTGTTGAATTTCTTGATCTTTTTGTTCATCTATCGCAACTACTGTCGTAATAGTAGGATAGACAAAACCAATAGGTTTTAAATAGTCTTGAAATTCTTTTGTCGTTACAATAATATCTTCATCATAGATAGACAATAAAGAATATGGGATCGCCATACTGATCCATAAGAATATACCGCTAGCAATGATCCAAACTCCCCATAACCATCGTTTTTTTGTAAACATAAAAAAACTCCTATTTCTAGGAGTAGTTTACTATGATATTTGTTTTTTATACATATTTCATCTATTTGGTAAATTTTAGATTTTCTTTGATTTTGTTTGCATCTTTTACCATTTCTACAGCATGCAAATATCCATAATTAGACTGATCAAATGACCCATTCATTCTCATGATTTCTTTAATTTTTTCTTCCTCATTTAATACGATAAGATTAGTATAAGTATTATGGTCGTCACTGGATTTTTCTATTTTCATGTGTTTATCAGCAAAACATGCAATGGAGGACAAATGTGTAATGCAAAGCACTTGATTTTTTAAACTTAATTTGTACAATTTTTCTCCTACCATTCCCCCTACTTTACCACCAATTCCAGCATCAATTTCGTCAAATATCAAAGTTTTCATATAATCTTGAGCGTTTAATACACATTTTATAGCAAGCATGAAACGACTCATTTCTCCGCCAGATATAATTTTAGATAATGGTTTTAAAGGTTCCCCAAGATTGGCACTAAATAAAAACTCTATATGATCAGCCCCTGTAGATGTGACCTCCTTCTCGATAGTATCTATGGTATACTGATTATCAAAATTGACCTTAAATTGTGCATTGTACATACCCAAATCTTTTAATTCCATCATGATAGCTTGTTCGACTACTTGCGCAATGAGTTGTCTCACTTTTGTAAGTTGACAACATGATTGATATATGTTTTGCAAAATTTGTTTTTTACGCACAAGACATTCTTGTAACTTTTCTTCACTATGTAATAGCATTTCTCTTTTTTGACGTAAAGTTTGCAAATACTCTAAAATGCCCTCTACAGATAATCCATATTTTCTTTTAAGATCTTTGATCACTTCTAGTCGTTCTTCTATATCATTAAGAGCATCTTCTGAATAGTCTAATTTTTGGTAATAGTCTAAAAACTCCTCTTGCCAATCCATGAATTCATAACGAATATTTTCAAGTGTTTCTTTCATTTGTTGTAATGTTGTATCATATTGCTCTACCGATTGTACTTGATACACCATCGATTTTATCACATTTTCCAACGAATTTCCTTGGTTGAGTTGTTCGTACACATTGCGTAAAGTTTCATACATTTTCTCGCTATTACGCATTTTGTTGCGTTCATTTTCCAACTCTTCTTCTTGTCCAACAACTAGGTTTGCACTTTCAATTTCCTCAATATTGAAAGCCAGCAGTTCTAGATTTTTTTCTCTATCTTCATCAAGTCCACCAAGAGTTTTGATTTGTTCTTGAATATCTTTTAACTGTGCCAACTGATCTCGTAATTGCTGTTTTGCCGTTTGTAATTGTTCTTCATCAAATTGATCTAGTAAAAACAAATGATTTTTTGTATCCAGCAAATACTGATTGTCATGTTGCCCATAGATATCTACAAGTTCGCTGGTTAGAGTTTTTAACATACCAACTGTGACTTGTTCTCCGTTGATACGGCATTCATTTTTACCCTCTAAACTCATAGATCTAGATATTCTCACTGTATCTTCTGCTTCAATACCTAATATATGAAAAAATTCTTGGATTTTCTCATGAAACACATCAACTTCAAAAACAGCATCTACACGAGCATAAGGCTGACCATGTTTGATCAGTGTTTTGTCTGCCCTTTGCCCTAATACAAAATTCAACGAATCAATCAGCAAACTTTTCCCAGCCCCTGTCTCACCTGTGATCACTGTAAAACCTTTTTTAAAATCAACATTTGCTTCGCTAATGAGTGCAATATTTTTTATTTTTAAATTTACTAGCATATTTTCCCCTACTATAGTATCAAGATTATTATAGCATATTTTCTAGCATTTACAAAACATTTGTTCTATAAAATAAAAAAATAACCATCATGAAAGATAGTTATTTGATAAGTTCTAATAATTTATTTTGTACGACGTACGCATCTTCGATATCAGCTGTCACCAACATAACAGCATCTGTTCCAAAGGTAATTCCCAATACTTCGCTAATAGACATTTGATCTAGATATGTAGCAGCCATTTGAGCTGTTCCCTTTAGAGTCTTGACCACAACCAGATTCATGGCTTTTTTAATGCTAACTACACATTGTTTGAATAAACCAGAAACTTTCGTTGATGCAGTAGCACTGCCTGTGGAAATTGTCGCATATTTGTATTTACCATTCTCTGTCGCAATCTTTATTAAAGCTAATTCTTTAATATCACGACTAATGGTCGCTTGTGTTACTTCATATCCCGCATTTTTAAGTTCTGCAACCAAATCTTCTTGTGTCTCAATCTCTTTTTGAGATATTAGTTCTAGTACCTTTGCTTGACGCGAATTTCTAGCCATATTTGTTCCTCATATCGTAAATGTATTTTTATTTTTTAGTTGTACCATAATTATACACTAACGGTTATAATTATGCAAGTAGTTTTTGAATATTTATGCAAAAAGATTTTTTATAATTATGCATAACAAGTAAAAAATGGCTATATTTCTCGCTTTTTCTTCCCTATAACATAGAAAAAACAACCATAAACTATGGCTGTTTTTTCTAGATTATCTTCCTAAAATTTAGAATCTATTGACAATATCTTGCCAAACATATTCCTCTTTTTGTCCAGTGATACGATTCTCATATTCTACAATACCGTCTGGTGCTTTTCTACCAACAATTACAATATTTGGCACACCAATTAGTTCTGCATCTTTGAATTTTATCCCTGCACTTTCTTTTCTATCATCTAGTAATACTTCCACGTTTTTCTTTTGTAATGCATTATATATTTGTTCTGCTACATCATTTTGCACTTGTTCTTTATAATTGGCCACTACCACCAAAACTTGATAAGGTGCAATACTTTCTGGCCATATAATACCTTTTTCATCATTATGTTGTTCCACACAAGCCGATAGAGCTCTAGACACACCAATACCATAGCAACCCATTTGCATAACCTGACTCTTACCATTTTCATCTAAGAATTTGCAATCTAAGGCTTTTGTATATCTTGTACCTAGTTTGAATATATGCCCTACTTCTATGCCGCGAATAATTTCTATTTTTCCTGTATGGCAATGTGGACAAACATCTCCTTTGACGATTTTTCTTAAATCAATATACTCTTTTACTACCAAATCTTTTAGATTGACATTTTCATAATGATAATCAAATTCATTGGCTCCCATGATAAAGTTGTGCATATTTTTCACTTCTTGATCAGCTACTACGAGCACATTTTTTAATTGAGTATTAGCTCCTACAAAACCAGCTACACTACCAATAGATTGAATTTGTTCATGTGTTGCCATTGCTAAAGAATCTGCATTCACGCCCAAATAATTTGCTAGTTTTACTTCTTCAATTTCTCTATCGCCTCGGCATAGTGCAACAACGATTTTACCATCTGCATTGTATACGACAGCTTTTAGAAAATCTTTTTCTTCTTTACCAAAATATTCGACAAGTTGTTGTATTGTTTTCATATTAGGCGTATGAACTTTTTCCATTGGCAATTCTTTCACTTTGTCCATACAAGATTGTACAACAACTTCTGCTTTTTCTACGTTAGCAGCATAATTACAATGTGGGCAATATGCAATCTCATCTTCCCCTACAGTGCTTTTCACCATAAATTCCTGACTTCCAGAACCACCCATGGCACCGTTATCAGCAAATACCGGCACATAATCCAACCCTAGTCGATCAAAAATTCTACAATATGCTTGTTTCATATCTTCATAGACTTCATCTAATGATGCTTGATCAACATGATAACTATAAGCATCTTTCATAATGAATTCTTTGGCTCTTTGTAATCCAAATCTTGGTCTTACCTCATCGCGGAATTTTTCACCAATTTGATATAATGTAATAGGTAATTGTTTGTAACTCGTAATATTATCTTTCACAGCAAGCGTAAAAGCTTCTTCATGTGTAGGACCTAGACACATTGGTTTTCCATTACGATCTTTGAGTCTAAACATACTATTCCCAAATGTTTCAATTCGTAATGCATACACATCTTCTGTCATAAGTTTTGGCATAGAGAGTTCTACGCAACCAATTTTATCCATTTCTTCACGAACAATATTTTCTATTTTCTTTAAAACACGCAACCCTAATGGCATATAAATATAAATCCCGGCTGATTGTTTTTTAATATATCCAGCTCTCACTAGCAACTTATGACTTGTAAGTTCTGCATCTGCTGGTGCTTCTCTATACGTTTTAAAAAACATTTTTGATACTTTCATTTATTTCATTTCCTTTGTTGTTAATTCTTCTCTAAATTGTTCTACATCTTTTTTAATAATGTATATTTTGCCTTTTGCTTGTGTTAATTGCTCTAGACAATCTTTGGATATTTGACTTCCCTTTTCAAACAAAGACATTGCTTCTTCAATGGTCACGGAATCATCTTCTAATTTTGATACACATTCCTCTAATTGTTTTATTTTCTCATCTAACCCCATATTTCACCTTTATTCTACTCGCATATTCAATTTTCCATCTATGAAGACAGTAGAGACTACATCTCCTTTACTCGTCTCTTTTATACTTTTTACAATTTTACCATCTTTTTCTAGTTTTACATATCCTTTTTTCATCATTTTTGTAGGATTTAGATTATCAAGATGGGTTTTGACAACTGTCAAGCCATGCTCTTTTGTATCAATCTTTTTTTCTATGTTGTTGACTAGCTTTTGCCAAGATAATACTAATGCATTTTTACTTTTTTCTATTTCATAGTTCATTTTTGTTGTCATTTGTTTCATAGCATTCATAAGAGATGTTTCCAAATTGGTTATTCTTTGTGTCATACTTTCTATCATTTCATCTTGCATTGCGATAATTGTATCATGTGTAGAATACCAATCCCATGCTAAAACTTCTGCTGCAGCTGATGGTGTTGGAACTCTTAAATCACTGCAAAAATCGCAAATTGTCACATCTGTTTCATGACCTACTGCACTGATAATCGGTAGTGTACAATTATAAACAGCATGTGCAACCGTTTCTGTATTATATGCTTGCAAATCTTCTGCACTTCCACCACCTCTAGCAACTACAACACAGTCTACTCCACCAAAATTGGAAAAATAATGAATCCCTTCTGCTATTTCTTGTTCGGCACCTATTCCTTGTACTTTCACAGGATACAACACAATATCTATCATAGGATTCCTTCTCGTTGTGATATTGATAATATCTTGAATCACAGCACCTTCTTTGCTCGTGACAACACCAATTCTTTTGATATTTTGAGGAATAGCTTTTTTATGTTTTGGGTCAAAATACCCTAATTTTTCCAATTTCTCTTTTAGTTGTAAAAAATCTTCATATAATTTTCCTTTCCCATACGGTTCTATATGAGAGACTTGAAAACTAAATCTGCCACCTTTGATGTAATAATTAGGACTTCCTTGTACTAATACCATATCCCCAATATTGGGCTTAGGATAAGCTGATGCATTAAACATAACACAGTTTAATAACGCATCTTGATCCTTAAGGGTAAAATAAGCAATATGATTGGATACATTATAGGAACTTACCTCTCCATATAAAAAAATATGATGAAGCATAATTTCTGCATCAAAAATATTTTTTATATAGTTAGAAAATTGTGATATTGAAATGTATGTTTCAGCCATATTACTCCTTTACAATTTCTCTTAAAACACCATTGATAAATGCATAACTTTTTTCATCGGAGTATTTTTTTGCAAGTTTTACCGCTTCATTGATGACAACTTTTGCAGATGTTTTTTGATAGAATTTTAATTCATAGATACTCATCAGTAGTATAGAATAATCTACTTTCATAAGTCTAGACAATGTATAATTTTTTAGTTTTGATTCTATCAAACTATCCAATTCTTTCTTTCGTTCTAATACCCCTACATAAATAGTTTTTAAGAACTCCAAATCTTCTTCATTACATTCGTTGTTTTGTAAAAATTCTTCATACATAACACTATCTTGCGGTTCATGAAAACAAGTCTCAAAAATGAGTTTGAAAATCATTTCTCTTGTTGCGATTCTACTATTTGTAGGTTTTTCCATAGTCTCTCCTTAAAACAACATAAGGCCCTCTACTTTACTAGAGAGCCATTGTGTATTATTCTGTTACTTCTTCTTTATCAAAAACAACACCCATTACATGAATATTGACTTTATCGATTTCGATATCTACCATAGAAGAAATACTATTCTTCACATTCTCTTGTACTTTATATGCTATGTCAGACACATTATATCCATAAAAAACGGTAATATATACATCGACACATATTTTATCGTTTACTATACTAATTTTTGCTCCATTGCCGTAATTGCTAGAAATCAACCTTTTGATGGAAGAAGCAAAGTTGTCTGCAAGTTCACATACTCCAGCAATTTCCTTTGTCGCAAGACTTACAACTGATAATATAATGTTTTTATCAAGTATAGTAGAACCACCATCTGGATTCAAATTATTATTTTGATACATTGTAATACCCCTTATGTAATTCACCATAAGTATACCATACAAAATCTTAAAAATCAATAAATATCACTTAAAAATAAATTATTCAACAGGTATTATTTTTATATTATCAATGTTATATTCTGTTTGAGTTTGAATAATATCTACGATTTGTGCAACTTCATCTGTGGTAAGTTCTGCGCTTTTTACGATTACATTGATAGCACTACTAGAGGTTGATACCACTGCATCATTAAAACCCTTTGCTTTAATAAGTCCTTCCAAAGCAAGTTCTGTTTCCATTGTAGCAATCAACTCTTGTTTTTTCTGTTCTGCAGTCGCTTTTGCTTCACTACTAGCACTATCACTAGCAATAATTGCATCTAGATACAACATTTCTTGATTTCTTGTGTCTGTTCTATCCAATCTATAAGTTGAGAAAAAGTTTGCATTTGTAACTGTCGTTGTATTATCTGTATCGGATAATAATGTATTATTCAAGATTAAGTTTAAGATCCCTGCTCCCACAAGTAAAACTGTAAAACAAGATACAATAATAATTTTTTTCTTTTTTGACAACATGATGATTTCCCTCCTATTCACCTTCTAATATATCAATTTTATCACTTGCCACATCTAATAAGGCTTGTACTGCTTCTATCATTTGTAATTTTATTTTTGTATCATTTGCACCCGTTGCCACTACCACAACCCCTTTTACTTTTGGTAAAATTTCCATTAAGATTAAGGGTTGTTCTTTACCATTGACATTCAAAATAATTGGATCAGTGATGACGGTCACTGTTTTGTTTTCACTACCTCCAGCAGAAGTGGTTGTGGTTGTTTTTTCTTCTACTGTAGTAGCGAATTTTAATTCTGGACTGCCATCTATCGTGACCATTACTTCTACTTTTCCTGCTCCCTTTATCGTGCTTAATATATTTTTCAATCGGGATTCTAGATCTTTTTGATAAGCAACAGCAGAAGTGTAAGAAAGTTCAGAAGATTGATTGTTGGTACTAACAACTTGAAAAGATGTAATGTATAAATACAAACAACCCAACACCATCAACAACAGTAACGGAATGATTATTTTTTTATATTTTTTTACTGTTTGAAAATTTATATTTTTCCATTTTGTCTTTGGAGGAGAAGCTTTGTTATTTGCCGTAATTTTTTGTTGTTGGATAGAACTAATTTCAACCATAAAAAATAATATTCTCCTTTTCAATATTGATCAATTTTACAATCATTTCTTCTATCTTCTCATACTCTATCTTATGCTTGTCCCCACCATTTAGAACGTATTTTGTAAAATCTATATAGATTTTTTCCATGTTTTGTGTCGAATTTTCTTGATTCCATTCTATTAGCACATCTACCTGTTGATACCCCATGTTTTCAAGATTTTGACGGATTTGATCTTGATAATACAGTACTTTACCCGTAGTCACAGATTGTAAATATTCATCTGACCATTCAAAATTCCAATCCCAATTCCATTTTTTTTGCAATAATTTTGGAATAGGACTCACAATAACAAATAAAGTAATAATGGCAAATATACTTTTAATAAATGTCGACAACTTTCCTTCTGGGCTAATCATATCAAAGATAATACCCACAAAAACAATCCCGACAATACTCAATATCCATGCTGTCATAGTCACCTCTTATCCTAAAACATTGGCAGTACACATCATAAGAGATATGGTTAAGATATACATGAATGCCATACCTAAAATCAATACAATAGGATAGATCAATAATTTTGCACAACTAGAGATAAAGGAAGTCATTTGTGAATTACCTAATGGTTCTATAATGCTAGCTGCCAGTTGAAATCCTAATTTTACAATAATCAGTTGAATAATAGGAGATAAGATGGTAATTACCATTAAAAGCAAACCTGAAAGACCTATGGCATTTTTGATGAGAACACTACTTAGCACCATAAAATCCAATCCATCACTTAAATACCCACCAATTAAAGGAATATAACTTTTTACAGCGAATTTTGTGGCTTTAATACTAATTCCATCATATTTCCCAGCACTGATACCTTGAACAGTTAAAAAGCCAGAAAATAGTGTAAAAACTGTCCCTAAAATCCATTTGAATAAACTACTTAAAAAATCTCCAAATTTTTTTAATTTGATATTAGGATTTAAGTGCCCGATGACAGTAAATACAAAAGTAAGAACTACGATGGGTAACATGACTTTTTCAAATAGTAACATCATACCACTGGTTAATAAGACTACAATCGGTTTATAAATAGACGCTGATACAAAACCACCAACAGCAGTAAGCAATGTCAAAAGTATAGGAAGCAACGCTTGTATTTGACTTTGCATAATATCTAGCGTTGTCTTGGTCATTGTCAGCATATTCTTCATCACACCCATTACAATAATGACCATTGCTCCATAACAAACAAAATCAATCACCGATCCCATAGATTTTTGACTGCTTGATCGCATCGAGGACACAATCGTAGACAAAACAGCAAGAGCAACGATCATCATAATGGTTGGTACAATACTTACCACCCCATCACTAATTAGATCAAATATAGCTCCAAACAAGGTATCATATTGATCAAAATATTCACCATTGATAATCTGTTGCACTTTGTCTTTAAAAGAACTAGAACCAAAAATACTATATCCATCTTCTAAAGAAGACACAATATTTTCCAAACTACTAAAATCAATTTTATCTAGATTCTCATTCGTACTATCTGTAAGTTCTTGTTCTATTTGATCCAAATTGTCTTCTGCAAATATGTACCGTGATCTAGCTTGATCTGTGATCATCATATAACTTAGGAGCAAAAGACAGATGAGTATACTAAATTTTTTCATGGTATTAACCCTATTACGATATCGAATAAAGATGTTACGATAGGCAAAGAAATTACTAAAATCAATATTTTACCAGCAAGCAACATTTTTTCTCCGATAGAAGTATTCCCTGTATCATTACAAAGCCCTGCTCCAAATTCGATAATGTATCCAATCCCAATAATTTTTAAAACAATTTGGAATAATTCTTGATCAATACCAGTAGCATTGATGATGGTATCTAATACTCCAAAAACATTGGTAAAATATTCAAAGATCATGGAAATCATAATGATGGAACCAGCCACCAATACAGCAAAAGACAATTCTGGTTTTACCTGTTTTATGAGAATCACACATAAACTAATGATGAGTCCCATACCAACAATTTTTACGACATCCATGCACACCTCATCTATAACATAAACAAATTTTTTACCGTCACAAACAATTCACTTATCATGTTAATGATCATCACTAATACAATAATTAAACCCGCCAATGTCACAAAGGTAGCAATTTCATCTTTGCCTGCATATTTTAACACTTGATTGATAACTGCTGTCAAAATTCCAATGGCGGCAATTTTAAAGATTATCTCGATCCCCATACTCACCTACTTTATAAAAGTATAATACAAATAATAGCCCCCGCTAAGGAACTTAGTTTTACAACCAAATTTCCGTATTTTTCATACATTGTTTTTGCTGATAATGCCATTTGTTGAAACACTAGTTCAAAGGAAGTAATATTGGCAATTTCTTCATGCATTGGCAAACTCCCTAACCTTGTAAAAAAGTCCATAATTTCTTTTTTTTCTTTTTCTTGCAAATATTCAAATTGTAGACTATGATGTTCTAGAAAAAATGACTGAATATCTTGACGAAATGCCTGATGATAACTATCTTGATATTTCATCACAAAAATACTTATTTTATCTTTTTTACTACCAATATTTTGTTTTAATGCTTCACAAAATTTTACCAAATCTTCAAAATAGGCTTGTCTTTCTATCATAATTTTTCGAATATACCAACCAATACTTGTAGAACTACATAAGATACCAAATAAAATAAGATACTTGATCATACATAAATACATGCAAGGTTTTCATTATATACGCCTTCACATGTCCCCACACCATTTCGATTGGACAGAACCACATATCTTGAAAACATTTTATCTTTTACAATATCCTGAAATTTTTCTTTTTTCTTTAGATCATAAATATCTTTTGCATGAATGGTAGCAATTACTTTGACTCCACTTGTTAATGCGTTTTTAATTGCCTCTATATCATCATCTAAATTGATTTCGTCTGTCATAATGACATCAGGTTTCATACTACGAATACCATTTTCAAAAGCATATTTTTTAGAACAGTTGGCAATTATATCGCAATTTGAACCAATATGTAATATGCTATTTCCTTCACTCATACCAGTAATTTCACATCTTTCATCACAGATCAACAAATTCACAAATGGTTGTCTTTGTCCTAATTGCATGGCTAGATCTCGCAGTAAAGTTGTTTTCCCACAACCGGGGCTTGATAATATCAAGGTATTTTCTACGCACCCATTTTTCATGAGTACGGGATAAACAGGCAGACTACAATTCTTGACACAATGAGGAATTCGAATATTGACAGATGTAATATTTTTGACTGTTTTGATGCTACCTTGCTCTGTGACCACTTCCCCACAGATGCCCATTCTTACCCCACCTTCCAAAGACAAATATCCTCGAATCAACTGATCGTTAATCGCATACATGGAATAATCTGCCGAACGCAATACTATATCTTCCAATTCTTTTTTACCTACTACCAACGCATCATTTTTATCTAATGTAGCACCATGAGGACCTAGGTAACAACTTTCGCCTTTTGCCATGATCACGATGGGTTGCTCTACCCTTAAACGTATTTCATTGAGCATAGAAAGATTGACTTTGCTTAGCGCCATTATATAATTTGCTGGGAATATTTTTTCAAACATCATACTACCTCTTTGCAATACTATATGAGAAGAAAAAAAAGAAAAGCACGCAAAATAAAAAAAAAGAGCAAAACCAGGTCATAGTTTTCTCTTTTTTTACATATTTCGATATATTGAGTGTGCTTATGACAAAAGTTAAACTCTTTCTACATATTCTCCAGTACGAGTATCTACTTTTACCGTTTCTCCTTCATTAACAAATAAAGGTACTTGAATCACCAAACCTGTTTCTAGTGTTGCAGGTTTTAGTGCACTTCTAGCTGTATCTCCTGCTACTGCTGGTTCACAGAATGTAATTTTCATGTTCACAAAAATTGGTGGTTCTACCCTAAAAGCATTGCCTTGATAAAAATGTATGGTACAAATGGTGCCATCAATCAAATATGGAATAGCATCTTCTACATTAGATTTATTGAGTGGAATTTGTTCGTATGTTTCTGTGTCCATAAAATAGTACAAATCGCCATCATTATAAATATATTGCATATCTTTTTTCTCAATATGTGCTTTTGGTAATTTTTCCGTTGGCAAGAACGTGGTTTCTCTAACATTACCAGTAATAATATTTTTCATTTTAATTCTTTCTACTGCACCACCACGGCCAGTTTTGTTATGTTGGAAATCCAAACATACCCAGATTTCTCCTTCATAACTAAAAGTCATTCCTCTTCTTAATTCACTTGCTGCTATCATTGTTTATCTCCTTTTCATAAATGTTTTTCATTTTGACGGCATCTAAAGCCATTGTTCCTTTGCTTTCACAAATAATTGTTGGTGTCAAATGATATTTTTTTATCACTTTGGCAAATGGTTCAAACTCTGGACCATACATAGTATCTTCAAAGGTCAAATGTTTGATCTCTCCTTTTGGACCATATTCAATTTTAGAAAAATGTACATGCATATTTTTCGTGCGATATTCACCCAATTTTTCAAAAGATCGTAATACAATCTTTTCAAAATCTTCCATGGTTTTTAAAGATCCTTGTGTCAAAGCATTGATATGTCCAAAATCAAATGTTGGCATAAAATGATCATAGATGGTACATAGGTCAATAATTTCTTCATAGGTCCCGATTTGAGCTTGTTTTCCCATGGTTTCTAAACAAATGTACAAATCATCATATCCTGCTTCTTGTATTTTACTCACTAAAATAGGCAACCGTTTTTTCACAAGTTCCAAAGCTTCTTGTCTAGACAATTTTCCATCTGTTGCCGTATGCACAACAAGATGATTCCCTTGCATTAGTTTTAGTACTCTTAGACTAGCCAAAACATACCCATAACTTTTTTCTGCCATTTCTTCACTAGGATTGGCAAAATTGATGTAGTATGGCGCATGTATGCTTATTGCAATATCATATTTTTTTGCTTCTTCCCCGATAGCAATAGCTGTATCATCTTTTAGATTGACACCTTTTGCTAAAGAATATTCATAGGCAGAAAGACCTTTGTCTGCCAGCCATTTTGGCGCTTCTACAGACTTTTTAAAACCTTCTTGATAAAATGTATCATCATTCCCTGATGGCCCAAATCTTACCATTTTTCTTCCTCCCATAAATATACGTTCATTTTTACTTTTTTCTGCTGTATCTTGGCCAATCCCACAACACGTTCTTGATAGCAAATCCAATACTTGCCATCTGCTTGTTCCAGTTCAACTATTTTCCCTTGTGTAATGGCTCTAACAGTGTCCTGACTTACCTGTAAAACTGGATATTGTGAAAATACTTGCATAGGACTAATGATACAATTAGATAGATCATCAATCTCCTCTACCGTGTGTGCATTTTCTATGTGAAAATAGCCACTTTGAATTCTTTTGAGTGCTGTCATGGTCGCACAACTATTTAATTTTTCTGCTAAATCTCTACCAATACTTCTAATATAAGTTCCACTAGAACAAACAATCAAAAATTCAAATTTTGATCTTGTTTTTTGTTGTAGTAATTTCAAGCGATCAATATGTATTTTTTTAGGTGTTAAATTTACCGTTTTGCCTTGTCTAGCTAGAACATAAGCTCTTGTACCATGAACATTCTTTGCGCTATACTGTGGAGGCATTTGCAAAACATCTCCTAGCAATGTATGTAAGACCTTTTGTATTTGTTCTTTGGTAGGGATTGTTAATGATGTTTGTGTCACCGTTCCTTCAGCATCTAGCGTATCTGTTTGGTACCCAAACTCAAATTCAGCTATGTATGTTTTTTGTTTTTTTAAAAAATAATCAAAAAGTCTAGTTGCTTTTCCTATTGCTATCGGTAATACCCCACTTGCCATGGGATCTAGTGTTCCCATGTGTCCAATTTTCGCAATATGAAATTTTTTCTTTAATTGTCCTACGACTTGCGCACTGGATACTCCGCTTGGTTTGTTGATATTTAAAAATCCTAACATACAAAATCCTTACATACAGTCATTAGTTTTTCTTTCACTGTATCATACGTTCCATAAATTTTGCACCCAGAAGCCATTTTATGTCCACCACCACCAAATTTTTCAGCTACTTTACTGACATCAACACTGCCATCTGTACGAAAACTAATTAAAAACGTGTTTTGTTTTTCTTCAGACATCAAAATGGCAATTTTGCACCCATCAATGTTAGCCATCATAGAGACAATCCCTAGTGTATCATGAGTATCTGCACCCAGTTTTTCAAATTCTTTTAATTTGATCCCACAAAATGCAACTTTTTCATCTAATAAAAATTCTATATTTTTTAAAGCCATGCCTGTAAGCATAATTTGTTCTTTTGTTCTTCGTTGAAACAAATAATAATGAATCTTCATAAAATCAATAGGATAAGACATCAAATGACAAGCAATTTCATGTGTCTGTTTTGTGGTAGAAGAATACATAAAACAGCCAGTATCTGAAGCTATCCCTGCATATAGACAGGTAGCTATTTGACTATCTATGTCCCAAGATAAAGCTTGTATTAGCGAATATAAAATTTCTGCTGTACTACCTTTCCGTTCTACAAAATTAACTTGCGCAAATTGGTCATTGGTTTCATGGTGATCAATTTTTAATGTTTTTTCACCTTTTTCAAATATACTCCACCAATTTCCTAATCGATTCCTATCACTACAATCTAGTGCTACACACAAATCATACTGTTGCATTGTTGGGTGATTCAATGTTTCTATCTGTGGCAAAAAGCAATAATTATCACTAATCGTTGCATCACCATATACATCTACTTTTTTCCCATATTTTTCAAGTATCAGTTTTAATGCCAAAGCAGATCCCAAACAATCTCCATCTGGTTTCATGTGTGTAAAAATAGCCACTGCATTCGATTGTTTTAGATATTGTAATGTATTTTGCATTTCAGCAATCATTCGTTGTTTTCCTTTCTTTCTTGACTTATTTTTTCTAACATATCTTCAATTTTATTTGTATATTCTATCCCATCATCTAGTATAAAATTAAGATATGGCATTTTTCTTAAATTCAATTTGCCAGCTACTTGTTTTCGAATAAAACGAGCAGAGTGAAGAATTTGATCAAATACATCTTGTACATCATCTTTGGTATAGATACTAACATATACTTTTGCATAATCCAAATCTTGTGTTGTTTCTACTCTAGTAACCGTGATAATGCCCGTAATTAAAGGATTTTTAATTTCATAAGTTAGCACTTCACTAATTGCTTTTTGCAACTCTGCATTGATTTTTAAAATTCTACCACTCATACCGGTCTCCTTATTTTTTTATTTCGACAAGTTCGAATATTTCTAATTGATCGCCTTCTTTGACTTCTTCAAAATCTTTTAATTTGATACCACATTCAAAGCCTGCTTTCATGGTTTTGACATTGTCTTTTCCTTGTTGTAGGCTTGCAATATCTGTTGTAGTAATCAAATCTTTGCCACGATATACTCTTACTTTACTATTTCGATTGACTTCTCCATCAAGAACATAAGATCCAGCAATCACACCGACAGAACTAATTTTGAAGATATGTCTTACTTCTACATGACCAATAACTTTTTCTTCATATTTTGGTGTCATCATTTTATCAATGGTAGATTGTAATTCTTCTACCGCTTCATAGATAATTTTGTAGAATTTGATTTCCACACCATTTCTTTCAGCTAATTGTTTTGCTTTTGGATCAGGTTTGACATTAAACCCAATAATAATGGCATTACTTGCTTTTGCAAGAAGCACATCACTCTCGTGGATTAGTCCTACAGAACTAGCAACACATACCACTTTGACTTCATCATTTTTGATAGCACCTAGTGTACTTTCTAATGCTTCAGCAGAGCCCTGCACATCAGCTTTAATGACAATATTGTAAGAACGTAACACTTGGTCTTTTGGTGTACTTAAGAAGTCTTCTAGATTGACTCCATTGGTTGATTTTGTCTTTTCTACTTTTTGTGCATTGATTCTCTCTAGCACCAAATCTTTTGCTGTCTTTTCATCTAGACAGTATGCCATCTCTCCTGCATCTGGAACAGAATCAAGTCCCAGTACTGATACAGCTGTACTTGGAGTTGCCTTAGCTATATTTTTTCCTGTATGATCCATCATGGCTCTTACTTTTCCATGACTTGTTCCACAAACAATATAATCTCCAATATGCAATGTACCATTTTTTATGATAATGGTAGCAACAATACCTCTACCTTTGTCCACTTTACTTTCAAGGACTGTACCTAATGCTGGTACATCAGGATTAGCTTTCAATTCTTCCATATCAGCAACAAGCAAAATATCATCTAGAAGTTTGTCAATACCATATCCGGTCTTGGCACTAATAGGTTCACAGATGACATCACCACCCCATTCTTCTGGCAAGACATCATATTCTGTTAATTGTTGTTTGATTCTTTCAATATTTGCTTCTGGCTTATCTACTTTGTTAATAGCTACGATCATAGGAACTTTGGCATCTTTAATATGATGAATAGCTTCTATAGTTTGAGGCATAATTCCATCATCTGCAGCAACAACCAAGATTGCCAAATCTGTAACTTGTGCCCCACGTTGACGCATTGCTGTAAAGGCTGCGTGTCCAGGGGTATCAATGAATGTAATTTTATTACGATTGACTTCAATAGAATATGCCCCTATATGTTGGGTAATTCCGCCGGCTTCACTAGAGATCACATTGGTCTTCCTAATATAATCAAGTAATGATGTTTTACCATGATCTACGTGACCCATAACTGTGACGATTGGTGGACGTTTTTCTTTGCTACAATCCATAGAACTAAACATCTCTTTGACTTTTTCTTCTGTTGTTTGTTCTACAGCATAATGTAGCGTAATCCCAAATTCACTAGCTACAAGTTCTGCTGTTTCAAAATCAATAGGACTATTGATATTGAGCATCATACCTAACAACATGAATTTTTTAATAATTTCTGTTGCAGGTTTTCCAATTTTTTCAGATAAAATTTTTACAGTAAGATTATTGGTAGTAATGGTAGCGTTGTCAATAACTGTTTTTTCTACAGGTTTTTCTTGTTTTGGTTGTTTCTTAACCTTGGTACGCACCCTTCCCATTCTGCCACTTTCGTCCATATCTTCTTCATCAATGCTAAAATCAAATCTAAATTTTTCTTTCTTGACATTGACTTTTTTATCATAATCATCAGTAACTTTATGGGTTTTGTTTTTATTACCGACCACTCTTTCTTGTTTGGTTTGTAAGATTTCTAATTTTTCAGGACGCGAAAAACCACCAACATATTTTTGTTGGTCTTTCGTTCTATCATTTCTTGTATTTTGATTTCCTCTTTGTTTAGATTGCTCTTTTGACAAATTGTTGCGAGTATCTTTTGATCCCGTTGCATTCTGCGTTTTAAAATTACTATTCCTATTTTGCTCTTGTGTTCGTTTTGGCTGTGGAGTCATTGGTTTAGTTGCAGTTTTTTCTTCTTTTAATTTTGTAATTGCTACGTGATCCACAACAGGTTTCCCTAATTGTCTGAATTGTTCAAGCAATCGTTTTGCATAGGCATCTAGTTCAGATTTTGCACTTTTTGTTTTGGATAGAATACCACGTGCTCCACCTTGTTGTAAAATCACATTTATTTGTTTTAAGTTGTCAAAAGTCATCATATTTTTATTTTGTTTTATGTTTTTATTTTCCAAAGAAATCTTACCTCTTTCTAATCATTTTATTTTTCTATTATTGGCTCAATGTCATCACAGGTTTGATAAATGGTTTTTGCAAGATTGCTATCTGTAATAGACAATACTTTTGTATTCGTTGTTTTTAAAATATCAATGAGAGTATTTTCTTTCAATTTTGCCATTTTACAAGGAATATACTCTTTCAGTTTTTTTAATTTTTCTACAATCTTAGGATTGGTTGTTTGATCAATTAAGATCAATTTGACTTTCTCTGTCTTTTCAAGTAGTGCGTCAAATCCATAGATGACACTACCTTTTTTTACAGCAAATCCAATATATGCATCACTTTTTTTCATGTACATACTCCTTCATTGCTTCATACTCTTGTTCTGTCACCATTCTAGACAATACTTTATTCAGTATTTTCTTTTTTTTCATTAGATCCACGCATTCTATTTTGTTGCATAGATAAAATCCTCGTCCATCAAGTTGTTTTTGATTATCCAGTACAATTTGATGATCATGACTAACAAAACGCAATAATTGATCTTTGGTTTTTCGTTCTCTACAAGCAATGCACATACGCATTGGTTTTTTTATCATAATTATTCCTCATCTAAATCAGCAAATACATTATCATTACTAAACAAATCATCAAAGTTGGAAGTTTCTTCCACTTTTTCTTCTTTTTCTTGCATAGCACTTTGTGGTTTTACATCAATTTTCCAGTTGGTCAGTCTAACGGCTAAACGAACATTTTGTCCATTTTTTCCAATAGCAAGAGAAAGTTTGTCATCAGGCACTACTGCAAGACTTGTTTTATCTAATTCATTGACAGTTACATACAATACGGTTGCTGGACTAAGAGCATTGGCAATAAATTCTGCTGGTGTTGCACTCCATGGAATAAGATCAATCTTTTCTCCGTTTATTTCACTGATAATATGATTGATTCTTTGTCCTTTATTCCCAATACAAGCTCCAATAGGATCTAGATTCACATTCTTGGTATAAACTGCCACTTTTGTTCTGTATCCTGCTTCACGAACAATAGATTTGATCTCCACTTCGCCCGTGCTAATTTCTGGTATCTCTATTTCCATGAGTCTTTTTACAAAGTTCGCATTGGTACGACTTAATTGTACATAAGGCATATTGTAACCTTCTTTGATGTTCTTCACATAGACCTTGATACGACTATTGATGACATAATTTTCGCCTGGAATCTTATCTTTTCCTGACAAAATACCCTCTACATCAGTAATTCCTAGATCACAATATACATTGTCCCCTTCAATACGTCTAACGATCGCAGTTAAAATCTCATCTTGTTTGGTATTTATCTCGTCCATGATTTTGTTACGTTCTGCTTCTCTTAATTTTTGCATCACGACTTGTTTTGCAGTTTGTGCAGCAATTCTTCCAAAATCTTTTGGTGTTTCTTCATGAGGAACAATATCGCCTACTTTATAACTCTTTTTGATTGTTTTTGCTTCAAGGAGAGACATTTCCTTGTCTGGATCTTCTACCTCTTCTACAACTGTCTTGTAAGAATAAATTTTGATTGTATTTTTTTCTTCATTCAATTTTACTTCAGCACTTTTTGCCTCTCCATAATGTTTTTTGTAGGCACTTGTAAGTGCAGCTTCCAAAGCTTGTTTAAAAAATTCTTTATCAATACCTTTTTGTTCTTCCAACTCTCTCAATGCTTTGAAAAAATCTTTATTAACCATATATTTTCTCCTTTAAAATTTGATCACTGGTTCTGCCAAAGCAACCATATTTTTTTGTATTGTCATCGTATCTTGTTCTGTTTGTAAGACAAAATCATCAGGTGTAAAAGATACCAAAGTCCCTTCTATTTCTTTCTTTCCCTGGAAAGGTTTAAAGAATTTTACTTTAATTTCTTTACCTAAATTCCTTTGATAGTCTACATCTTTTTTAAGTGGTCTATCTAGTCCACAGGAAGATACATCTAGATGATAGGAACTTCCTTTTGTAGGATCTGCTAGGTCTAAAGGTTCATCGATTGCATGATGCACAGCCACACAATCTTGAATATCTATGCCACCATCTTTATCAATCGTTACGATAAGATGATAACCATCATGCATTTTTTGATATTCTATATCAATTAGCTGGTACCCCAAATGTTCAACAATGGGCTTGCAAATATCACTTGCAATATCTACCACTCTTTTGTTTGCCATACAAACTCCTTCTATGCTCTTAAAAATTAAAGAGCGGAAAACCTTGTCCCACTCTTTACAGCATCATAACTAACATATGTAGTATATCACATATCCATATAAAAAACAAGACTTTTTTACACTTTTATTGGATATTTTCAGCCAAAATTAAAAATACTTCAGCAGTTGCCAGGGCGTCATTTACGGCTCGGTGTGCATTTTCTAGTTTTACACCAAGATAATCAGCCACTGTGCCTAATTTATGATTTTTCAAACTACGCAACTGTTGTCTTGCTAAAAACAAAGTATCCACTTGTTTGTGATTAAACAAATACCCGTTTTCTCTCCCTGCTTTGTATACAAATTTAAAGTCAAAATCAATATTATGCCCTACAAGGATACTATGATCACAAAATTTGTAAAAATCACCAATGATATCTTCAATCGTATGTTTGTCTTTTACCATAGCATTGGTGATTTTGGTTAACTTTGTAATTTCTTCACTAATTTCTTGTTTAGGATTGACTAAAGTGCTAAATGTTTCTACAATTTTGCCATCAACAATTTTAATAGCACCAATTTCGGTAATAGCATTAGTTTGATAATCCAATCCTGTTGTTTCCAAGTCAAATACAACAAATGTTTTCCCTTGTAGATATGGACAAACGTTCTTGACATCAAGATCAAATAAATTAGATTGTTTGGTTACTATATATGGTTCTGGCGATACATGCATATATTTTTCAGGACACGGTTTTTCTATAAAAGATTCTGTTTCATTTGCTTTTTTGCTTGGCACGATATGACATGTGGAAATTTGTTTTACACGCATACTTGTTGCTCCGTTAAATTCATCAATTTTCCCCATGACAACAACTTGCATACCATCTTCTATTGTTTCTAATTGTGCAAATGTAGTTTTTGTTGGGAAGATAACACATCTCATACTGCCGGTTTCATCTTTTAATTGAAAACTAAAAAATGCTTTTTCTTCGGTACTAGTTGCTTTTTTAGGTGTGTACATCTTCTTTTGATAATATTGCACTACGCCACAAATTACAGTATCCGTATCCCCTACACTTTGGTCAGCAATGGCAATAGGTTGTTGATCAATCGTTTCTCCAACTAGTTTTTCTACATCTAAAACTTCTATGGTTCTCTTTTCATGAAAAATATCCATTGCCAAAATATCATCTTCCATCTTTTTTTCTAATTTTTGTAAAGATAACTGTAAGGAATTATCTCCTTGATATTGGTATGTTTCTATGATAAAAGATTTGAAAAATTGATTCTCCAAGTATTCCTTTAAAGATTTTTTAAAGTCTGTATTCTCAATAAATTGATTAAAAACAGGCAAAAATCCAATCGTTACCGTTACCTGATCGTCAATACTTGCCTCTATTTTAGATTCATCAAAATTCTCATAAAGACTGGCATAATGCTCTTTCAAATATTGTCTTACTAGCATCTTGATAACATCAACATCTAAAATAGATTTTTTTAATTTTAAAACCACGGGAATATCTCTTTGTAAATACCTTTTGATGGCTTGTGTTATCTCTTGCTTATCTTGTTGATTCATAGATCCTTCATACACCATCTTACATTCTAAACCATCTTCTTTTGTATGATAAATAACGCTTACAAATTTTGTATTTTTGTAAGCGCCTTCTTTTATTTGATGAATATACTCTAAAAGTTTTTTCATTCGTTCTCCTACTACACTAAATAAAATGAATAATATCTACCACAATGACGAATGCGAATAATGCAATCAGTCCTACTGTATGAATCCACCCTTCTACATTACGATCCACAGGTTTTTTTGTAATCCATTCCCATAAGACAAATACCATTCTTGCACCATCTAAAGCAGGTATTGGCAAAATATTAAATACTGCTAAACCCACTGCAATCAGTGGTAGCAACAAGAGAAGTAATGCCCAAGATTGTTGTGCGTAACTAGAAATCATATCAATCGTTGTGACTGGCCCACCAATGTTTTGAATAGACAACTGACCTGTAATTAACTGTCCAAAGGATTTTATGGTTTCGGTCGCTATTTCCCATGTAAAAGGTACGCTTTCTACTATTGCCTGACCAATACCAACTTTGGCAAGTTCATTACTTTGAATACCGATAGCAAGGACTTCTACTTCTTCACCACTTTCATCTGTGGTAGTAATGAGACTTTTCTGAACAGTCACAGTTTGTTTTTTCCCATCTCTTAGAATGGTTAGGACAATATCTTCTCCTGCTTGATAAGGAGCTGTCAAAGTACTAATATCTCCACTAATCCAACCTATTTTTTGTCCGTTCACAGCAGTGATGACATCTCCTACTTGAATAGTTTGATTATACTCTGTAGGATACGTAATATTCGTAACAACCCTTGTTCCGTTGCCTACACTAGCTAGCAAGATAAAGGAAAAGAAAATAGCACTAATAAAATTAAATGTTGCTCCTGCGGCTAGCACGATCAATCGTTTCCATGGAGCTTGTTTGTTAAAAGCAGTGTCACTATCTCCACTATCTTCATCTTCTCCATCAAACGCACAATAGCCACCTAATGGAATCAATCGAATAGAGAATTTTTCTCCATTCTTTTTCGTTCTAGAAAACAAAGATTTTCCAAAACCAATACTGAATTCATTGATTTTGAATTTTAATGCTTTCCCTGCAAGATAATGACCAAATTCATGAATCATAACCATGAACATAAGTATAAAGATAGCTAGTAAAATGTAACCAACATTGGTAAACACACTAGCTACACTTCCTAATAAACTCATAGATTCTCCTTTAAATGATGATCAATCCCACAAAGAACACAATAATGGTTGTAAAAATCAAACCATCAACTCTATCCATGACTCCACCATGTCCTGGGAAAATAGTACCATAATCTTTGACTCTTGCGCGTCTTTTAAACCAACTTGCAACTAAATCTCCCACTTGACAAAAGATAGATCCTCCAAATCCTAGAAGCACTGCTGCCCAAATTGGAAAATGGATACTTTCCACAAAAGCATGGAAAGTAGGATTGATATTAAAACATATATATGTGATAAGACAAGATAAAATACCACCAATAAGACCACCGATGGCACCACTAATGGTCTTTTTAGGACTAATACGTGGACAAAGTTTTGGTCCCTTGCATAGCATACCAGTGAGCATTGCTAGTGTGTCCGTTGTGGTCGTAATAGCAAAAATACTCACTAATAAGAAATAATCATATAGCGTATCACTTTCCACGACTGGAATAGCCATATATGGTAAATGATTGATAATAAATAATAGACCAAACATAAATCCTGGATACATTAAAACTTGAAAAGTTGTCCATGCTTTTTGACAAATAAACACAAAAATATTCTTGTCTTGCAAGCCATATTTTTCCATTTCTTCTCTCGTGATCTTGATAAAGATCAAGGAAACAATCATACTCACCATACACAAAGCTACGGCTACGGCTACGATATACAGTAACAACCACCAGAATGAATACGAACTTTCCATAGCAAAATAAAGAACTAGATACATAACTGCTGGATACAAACCAATAGCTTCAAAATAAGGGTGTCTTCTTGTTCTTTCTAACACCCTTGCCATTTCTAGTAAGGCACCACAAGCTAAAAAGCCGATTAAAATATCAAACACGTATGGTGTGAGCATTCTCGAAACAAATGCTATCACTAAAACACAGGCAATCACAAAACCTGTTGCTACTCTTTTCCCCATTATTTACTCTCTTTTATTGCACCAAATCTACGATTTCGTTTTTGGAATGCAATCAATGCTTTTTCTAATTGTTTTTCTTTAAAATCTGGCCAATGCAATTTTGGGAACAAAAACTCACTATATGCTGCTTGCCAGAGCATAAAATTACTTAATCTTAACTCCCCACTGGTACGAATAATAAAGTCAAGTGGTGGCAGATCTTTTGTGTATAGATATGAGGTAAATATTTCCTTTGTAACAGATTGTTGTCCATCTTGAATGATATGATTGACTGCTCTTACTATTTCATCTTGCGAGCCATAATTCAATCCCAAATTGAGAATTGGTCCAGTATGGTCTTTTGTATCTTCGATGGCTTTGGCAATACTATCTGCTAAACTTTTTGGGAATTTTGTATAATCTCCCATAACCATCAATTTCACATTTTGATCATATAATTTTTGCATATCTGTTTTGATATACTGTTCAAATAGTTCAAATAAGTAGTCTACTTCTTTTTTTGGTCTATTCCAATTTTCGGTAGAAAATGCATATATACTAACTACTTTAATACCCAAATCAAAAGCATGTTGCACAGTTGTCATCACTGTTTGCATACCTGCTTTATGCCCCATAGATCTAGGCAATTCTCTTTTTTTTGCCCAACGGCCATTCCCATCAATAATAAAAGCAATGTGCGTTGGCAATTTTTCTAAATTTAATTTTTTATTGATTTTCATATTTCCCTACAAACTCATTACATCTTTTTCTTTTTCTTGTTGCATTTTTTCAATTTGTGCAATTTTTTCATCAACTAATTTTTGTACTTCTTTTTCCAAATTAGCCATTTCATCTTCACTGATTGCATTATCTTTTTTTAGTTTTTTCAATTCATCTAAAATATCTCTTCTTTCATTACGACAAGCAATTTTAGTTGTTTCAGCAAGTTTTGCTACTTCTTTTGCAATTTCCTTTCTTCTTTCTTCTGTCAGCATTGGGAAAACCAATCGAATGACTCTTCCATCATCACTTGGAGTTACACCAAGATTGGCTTCCATAATAGCTTTTGTAACATTCCTTAATTGACTGATATCCCATAAAGATACTGTTACCATTCTTGGTTCTGGGACACTAATGGTACTCATTTGATTGAGTGGCGTCATCGTCCCATAATAGTCAACCATGACTCTTTCTACAATTTTTGGGTTCGCACGTCCTGCTCGAATTTGAATATATTCGTCTGCTAAGTGATCGATAGATTTTTGCATACCTTCTTTGTAAGCATCAAAATATAATTGAATTTCTTCTGTGTACATATTTCACCTTTCCTTTTTGATTCACACTATTATACGACTATCATATCAAAAACAAATTTTTATTGCAACTATCTAGCACAACCAATAAAAAAATTGTGCTAATTTAGCACAATTTTTTCTACTTATTTGTTTCCTTTAGATTGGTTCATGACTTCAGCAACAAAATCATCTTGACGTTTTTCTAGACCTTCACCCATTTCATAACGAGTAAATCTTCTAATAGAAATTTTTTCTCCAATAGTTGAAGTCGCTTCGTTCACCAAAGTTGTAATGGTTTTTTCAGGATCTTTGACATATTCTTGTTCCATAAGTACGTTTTCTTTATAAAATTTTTTAATACGTCCTTCTACCATTTTTTCTACCAAATGTTCTGGTTTTCCTTCATTTAGAGCTTGTATTCTTAAAATTTCTTTTTCATGTTCAATCACACTTGCTGGTACATCTTCGATTCTAACATAACTTGGTTTTGTCGCAGCAATATGCATTGCTACATTCTTTCCTAGTTCATTGAATTGTTCGTTACGAGCAACGAAGTCTGTTTCGCAGTTGATTTCTAGCATCACACCAATCTTACCATTCATGTGATCGTAGAAGAAAATTTTACCTTCTGCAGCAATTCTATCTGCTTTTTTAGCTGCAGCAGCTATTCCTTTTTCACGTAACCATTCAGCTGCTTTGTCTAGATCACCATCTGTAGCTGTCAAAGCTTTTTTGCAATCAAGCATACCTGCATTGGTACGTTTTCTTAAAGTTACAATATCTTGTGCTGTAAACATAAATATCCCCTCTTTTCCCTTATTTTTCTTCTTCAGTTGCTACTGGTTGTTCGGTAATTGCTTCTTCTTGAGAAACTGGTTCTTCATCTTCATCAACATGAGAAAGTACGACACCTTCTTTAGCTTCGATGACTGCATTAGCAATCGTAGAAGTGATTAGACTAATAGAACGAATTGCATCATCATTACCAGAAATAACATAATCAATTAGATCTGGATCACAGTTGGTATCCACAAGAGCAACAATAGGAATGTTAAGAGCTCTTGCTTCTTTTACAGCAATGTGTTCTTTTTTAGGATCTACGATGAATAGTACATCTGGGATTCTTGGCATATCTTTGATACCACCAAGATTCTTTTCAAGTTTGTCTCTTTCAGCTTTTAGACTAATAACTTCTTTTTTAGGAAGAAGATTGAATTCGCCTACAGCTTCCATTTGATTAATTTTGTTCAATCTTTCAATTCTGGTTTTGATTGTACGATAGTTGGTAAGTGTACCACCTAACCATCTAGAATTGATGTAGTACATACCACATCTTTTTGCTTCATCAGCAATGGTTTGTTGTGCTTGTTTTTTAGTACCAACAAACAAAATAATTTTGCCCTCTTTTGCCATGTCACGAACATAAGCATATGCACTTTCTACTAGGCCAACAGTATTTTCAAGATTGATAATATGAATATCATTTTTACTCATATCATTTCTTGAAGTGAAAATGTATGGGGCCATTTTAGGGTTCCAATTTCTGGTTTTGTGACCAAAATGAACACCAGCCTCTAATAGTTGCTTCATTGAAATTACAGCCATTTTTTCCTCCTTGTTTTTATTCCTCCCTGTACCTTTCTCACTCCGTTTGCCACCAAATTTGGCAACAGCAAACAAATATAATACAGGTGTGTAATTTTTTTCGCAAGAGTAGTTTAGCATAATAATGAATAAAAAGCAAGCATAATATAAAAATTATTTTTGAATGAATTCAATTTTTATTGTGTCTCCATATATTTCGCACGTATTGGTATATTCATCAATAACTTGTCCATCAACTACTACCCAATATAGATCCAAGGCTTCTGGCGTAAATGTTATAGAAATACCATCTAGGTAAAAATAATTTTGATAATTCTCATACGTAAGATGGATTCCTTCAAATTCTACCACAATACCATCAATATTTAATACAGTGTTTTGAGTCAGTTGATGTACAGTAACGACAATGATTGCATCTTCTTCAATGTCATCTTTTTGATAAATTCCTTGTGTATTGCTTGTCAAAATACTACCATTGTACGTAACACTATCTATCTCATACCCTTCTTCTAGCGTCACTTTAAAAGCAAAAGATCCATGATAGTCTACCACCAAACTAGATAACGCTTGTATCGTATACCCTGTGCCATTTTGCAGTACCATGGTATATTGCAATTTTTTCACATTTGTAATGACAATAGTTATGTCGCTTGTAATGTTGCTTATAAGATAGGTATGATTTTGACTAGCAAGAAGCATTCCATTAGCATATACTTGCATATCTGTATCATCATATCCTTCTTGTATAGTCACAGTCATAGTTACATCTTTTCCATACTCTACACTCGTAGCACTCAAAGAATAGTGTACGCCTTCTACTTCTTCTACTACAATATCATAAGTTTCATATTTTGCAATAGCAAACGTAATTGTGAGATTCTCTGTAATAGAATCAATCGTGTAATATTCATCTTCTCCTTTTTCTATAGCAAGACCATTGACGAATACTTGTAAAGAAGCAGAATCATACCCATCTTGTGCTGACACCGTAAAAGAGAGACAATCACCATATTCTACACTATCTGGTATAGAAGATAAGGTTACATGATCTTCCCCTACAATTTTTATAGAAAATGTTTTCTTTTTAAGATCTTTTAAAGATAAAGTGATATCTTCTGTCACATCAAGAATTTCGTATTCCAATTCATCAAGAACAATCTCTTTTCCATTACAATATAGGACTATTTCTTGATCGTCATATCCTTCTAGTATAGTGATTGTCAAAGATACACTATCGTGTATCAACACTTGTGTGTTATTGGTATGTAACGTAGCACCAATAGAAGATAAAACAGTAATGGTATATTGTTTTTTGATAAGTCCAATTACATTGATCGTGATATCTTCTTTTACATGATCTAGTTGTGTAGTATCTAAAGAATATTCTATAGTATTGACCACTAATTTTGCATAAGATGTATCATAGTCTGGATCAATAGCAATAGATAAAAGTACTGTTCCATCATATTCTACCTTATCTGTACTGACTGTCACCAATGCTCCTTCACTAGATAGTACTTGAACAAAGTAAGTCAATTTTTTGACACCCAGAATCACAATGGACATATCTTCAGTGATGGTATCTAAAGAATAATACCCATCAATAGGCAGTAGTTCCTTATCATTCACAAGTACTTGCATAGAAGATATATCGTACCCTATTTCTGCATTGATACAAAATCTAATACTTGCCCCATACTCTACTTCTTCAGGTATCCAAGATAAAGAAAGATGCTCTGCATTTTCTACATGAACTTGGAAAGTTTGTTTTTCTAGATCATGTAGGAATACTGTCATGTTCTCTGTTACATCTAGTATTTTATACTCTTTTCCCTCTAACAAAACATCTTTTCCATTACAATTCAAGATCAAATTCTGGTCATCATACCCTTTTAACACTTCTACCTTAATCAGGACAGAATCGTGAATGGTAACTTCTGCAGTAGATATTGTAAGATTTGCACCTACAGAAGGCAAAATATTGATAGAAAACTTTTTCTTAACAAGTCCAATTACTTCTAGGATAAGATCTTCTGTAATATTATCAAGTTCTGTTGTATCTAGACTATATTCTATATGATTCACTAACAGTTTTGCATGAGTTGTATCATAGTCTGGATCAATATTGATCGTAACATAAATATTCTCTCCATAGAAAACAGTTGTTGAATCCAATAGGAATTCTACACCATCATGCTGGATAGGTGTAACAGAAAATGTCTTTTTACGTAAGCCAGTTATTTCAATGATGGTATTTTGGAAAACATGATCTATTTTATGAGTAGATAATGGATAAGCCAAGTCATTGATAACCACTTGTGCTTGTGCACTATCATAACCTTCTTCAATCAAAATCACAAATTCTACACTATCTCCATATTCCACAACAGGTTGACTGATTTGAATACTATACCCTTCTTTTTGGGTAGCTGTGATGGTATATTGCTTTTTGGTTATTCCACTGACTGAAAGATGTACATTTTCTGTTAAATTCACAATACTATATTGTCCATTTTGCTTGGTTAGAATGGTATGATTTGCTTTCACAATCATATTGGAACTATCATAAGCATTCTCAACATTAACAACAAAAGATACTGTACTTCCATAAAAATAAGATGCCTGATCTAAAACAATCGTATAGCCATATCCTGTGTCAAATGTTACTTGTAATTGTTTGATTTTATATCCTTTTACCACAATCATAAGATTTTGCGTTACATTGGTAATCGTGTACACTCCATATG
Organism: uncultured Clostridia bacterium; assembly: GCA_944332185.1. Lineage (GTDB taxonomy): Bacteria > Bacillota > Clostridia > Christensenellales > UBA1242 > CALVJJ01. The sequence continues at coordinate 3,760 of CALVJJ010000003.1, read as the reverse complement.
CATCTGGGGTAATGATCTTGCCATCAAGTGACACTTCAAGGTTTTGCAAATCATATTTTTCATCAAATAGCAAAGAAAATGAATAGTTTTCTCCATGTTCAACTACTTTTTGTGTTGTAGCAACGGTATAATCACTAGAAGAAAAAGATACTGTGTACTTATTCTTCTTGATATTACTGATCGTAAGATATACATCTTCTTGAATATTTTCAATGGTATAGACTCCATTGTTTGCTTCGATCACTGTTTGATTAGCTTGCACAAGCACATTGCTCATACTATATGCATCAGATAGACTAATACGGAATTGATAACTTTTCCCTTCTTGTACTATGGTATCAGTCAGACTGGTGATGGTATACCCTACATGATCTGTAGGAAGATACACTGTATAATAATTGTAAGGGACTACCCCTTCTACACGAATGGTTAGTTGTTGTTGGACATTTTGAATATGATATTCTCCTTGATGATCAGGAAGCAACAAAGTATCGTTGGCATAGACTTTCATATTCGTTGCATCAAATTGTTCCATGACCTCTACAGAAAACGTACAAGTATCACCATAATCAATATATTCTCCATCTTTTGCAATAATTTTGTACCCATCACCAGATACATAATGAACAAAGTAATGCAATTTTTCCCATTTTGGATAGAGTGTAATATCTTTTGTCAGTCTTGTACTCACTAAACATTCATCTGTAAAATCTTCATCAAAATACCAACCAAAAAAATAATACCCTTCTTTTTCTGGGATATCGATTGCAGCACAGTAGCTACCTTTTTCTAGTTCTAGATAAGTAACTTCATCATCTATACACGTTACAACAATTTTTTCTTTGATGACTCCTTCTTGTGAAAAAGCACACCCACCAAATAAGCCTGCTACACACAAACAGATCACCATACCAATCATACTTACATATTTTCTTACCATCTACCTTTCCCTCTTTTGTAAAGTTACAATTTTAGACAATTTTCGACAATTATAAAAAATAAAAAAACATAGTCCTTTTTTGATAGGATCTATGTTTTTTGATATTGTTATTATGGACATTTTATTCTTCTAACAATTTAAAATACTCTTGAAAAACTGAACTGACAATTTTTTCATCATCAACGCCAATCAAACAATCCTCACCATCGATCACTTCCAAGACAAATACACCAACTTCATTGTCTGCTAATTCTGGATTGCCCACTTCTTTTAAGATGACATATATTTTTCCATTAAAAGGAATATTGGCAATTTGTTCAAATTCCCTCACTTTTTTCCCATTGTTTTCATCTCTTAAAAAGACATTTTCTGTATTGTTTTCATCAAAAATTTGTTCAATAGCGCTTTTTTCTACTTCCATTTTTTCCATTTTTATTCCCCTTTTTGATCTAAATACTCTTGCAAAATCAAAACAGCCGACATTTTATCAATGACTTGTTTTCTTTTTTTTCTAGAAACATCTTGGTCTATCAAAAATTTTTCAGCTTCGACACTGGTTAATCTTTCATCTACATACTCGATCGGTATGTTGATGCTTTCTTTAAGTTTGCTCGCAAAATCATAGGTCGCCTGCACTCTAATACCTTGTGATCCGTCCATATTCAACGGCAATCCCATCACTATTTTTTTGACAGATTTTTCTTGAATCAGACCTTTCAAATGTGTTATATCTTGCTCTAAACTTTTTCGTACGTATGTTTCGTATCCTGTAGCAATCGTCCTTGATAAGTCAGAAAAAGCTATTCCCATGCGAACATCACCATAGTCGATACCCATTATTCTATAATATTCTGTCGTCATAACATTATCATATCATACCCTAATATTTTTTTCAATTATTTTTCTATGGTTCTAAAAATTTTCTTTAAAAAAAGGTAGTTGCGTTCTTGCACTACCGTTTTTATGTATTATTTCATTTTTTCCATTTGTTTTTTGACAGCTTTTTTGCCTTGGTCAATTTTTTCTTCCATGGCTTTTGCACCATCTTCTACCATCTCTCTTGCTTTTTCATTTTTGGTTACAAGAACAGCACCTGCCAAAAAACCAAGTGTCAATCCAATAATTAAAGAATCTTTCATATCTTCCTCCTATTACCTTTAGTATGGATAGGAAGACATTTTTTATTCTATTTTTTATTCTTTTTTTCTACTTTTGCTTGATATTTTCGATAATGGTTGATGGCATCTTCAATAGCTTCTTTTGCAAGTACACTACAGTGTATTTTTTGACTAGGAAGCCCACCTAGATAATCAATAATTGTTTGATTGTCCAATGCCAAAGCTTCTTGTACAGTTTTTCCTTTGATCATCTCTGTCGCTACAGAAGAACTCACGATTGCAGCCGCACAGCCAAATGTTTTGAATTTTGCATCTACTATGACATCATTTTTATTTATGTCAAGATAAATTTTCATGATATCTCCACAAGTTTGGTTGCCTACTGTACCTACTGCTTTTGTCCCCTTGATTTCTCCCACATTCTTGGGATGTAGAAATATATCCATAACTTTTTTGTTGTACATACTATCTACTCCTTTTCCTTTTCTTGGTAAGAGGACTCATTTTTCGTAAATTATCTACTACTTCAGCAACAGCCATCACAACATAATCAATATCATCTCTTGTCATATCTGAATCAAAAGAAAATCTTACAGCCCCATTGATCAGTTCTGGAGATAGGTGCATAGCTTTTAATACATGAGATTTTTCTAATGCTCCACTCGCACAAGCAGATCCAGTAGAAACAGCAATTCCTTTTTGGTCAAGTAACATCAAAATACTTTCCCCTTCTACATATTCAAAACTCACATTCACAATCGCTGGAGAATATTGCATATCATTACCATTAAAATGTATATCTTGCACTTCAAATTGCAAACGTCTTTTAAAATAATCACGAATTTCTTCCAATCTTTTAACAACAAGTGCTCTATCTCTTTCTATAATTTCGACTGCTTTACCGAATCCAACTATGGCAGGAACATTGCTTGTGCCTCCACGTTTTCCTAATTCTTGTTCGCCACCATACATGAATTTTTTAATTGGAACACCTTTTCTCACATACAAAGCTCCACAGCCCTTTGGTCCGTGAATTTTATGAGAAGATAAAGTAAGGGCATCAATACAAAGCAAATCTACATCGAATGGCATTACCCCGAATGCTTGGACAGCATCACAATGAAAATAGGCAGGATAATCTTTTAATGTTTCCCCAATAGCTCTTACATTTTGCATTGTACCTACTTCATTATTCACAGCCATGATGGACACCAAAATGGTATCTTGTCTAATCACTCTCATAAGATCCACTAAAGATACCATGCCCGTATCATCTACTGGCAAATACGTAACTTCAAAACCTTCTCTTTCCAGATCGGCACATGTTTCTATGATGCTATGATGTTCAATAGCACTGACAATAATGTGTTTTCCTTTATGCTTGTTGGCATAAGCAATGCCTCGAATTGCCCAGTTATTTGCTTCTGTTCCACCACAAGTAAAAAACACTTCGTTGTTATGACAATGTAATGCTTTAGCAAGAACATCTCTTGCATGATCCATTCCAGCACTAGCCAAACGACCAAAAGAATGAAGACTATTCCCGTTGCCATAAATTTGTGTAAAATATGGCACCATTGCATTAAATACTTCTCCACTTACCATGGTTGTGGCTGCATTATCCACATATACCTTTCTCACCATTCTTTCTCCTTTTCCTACTCCATATTGTAACACATCAAAATTAGTAGTGTCAATATGG
>CALVJJ010000002.1 GCA_944332185.1 uncultured Clostridia bacterium | reverse complement strand
CTTTCTACTAGTATATTACTACTGGTAGGTCTCCCTTACGATGCACCAAAATAAAGTACTAACACCAAGTTAGTACTTTTTATTTTGTTTATTCTATCTTGATAGGGAGGAGAACCCCATGGGGTTCGGCAGTCTCTGCTGTCCGGAAGACACGTGCACCAAGTCCTTCCCTATTCACTTTTGCGAGTGCAAAACACTTTCTACTAGTATATTACTACTGGTAGGTCTCCCTTACGATGCACCAAAATAAAGTACTAACACCAAGTTAGTACTCTTTTTATAGACATTATTATTCAACTTTTACATTCGGTAAAAGAGTTTTTAATTCCTGTTTTAGTGGTTCCATTGCTTCTATTGGCAAATCTTTTTCTTCCTGTAAAGGATTGGGTATATGATAGGTTTCATATTTTGAAAAACCCATGGTATGAAATGGTAATAGATCATATTGTTCTATACAAGAATATTCTTTTACCAAGTTGGCAAAAGCTCTTATATCTTTTAGCGTGTCATTGATATGTGGAATAATCACTGTACGTATCCACACTTTTTTCTTTTTTTGTTGACAAAGATTTAAAAACTTGATGGTTTGCGCTAGGCTTCCTTTGGCATATTGTCTATATTTTTCTTCGGTATTTTGTTTAAGGTCTAGTAAAACAAGATCACATAGATCTAGCACCTTTTCCACACGATCATTCGTGATACACCCCGAGGTATCTAGTGCAATATGAATATGTTCTTGTTTTAAGTGTTGTCCTAGTTCGAGCAAAAATTCAGCTTGCAACAATGGTTCTCCCCCACTCCATGTGACACCACCACGTTGCTGAAAATAAGGTTGGTATCGTTTAATCATTTTTAAAAGTTGTGTAGTGGTATACGCTTGTCCTTTTTGTTCCCACATTTCTGGATTGTGACAACAGACACATCGCAAAGGACAACCAGCAAAGAAGATTTCAAAACGAATCCCATCTCCATCAAGCGTAGCAAAACTTTCAAAGGAGTTAATGATTCCTGTTTTTTCTTTTGTCATAGACTATCCCCTTTTAGATTTTTTCATGGAAAGTACGAGAAATGACTTCTAGCTGTTGCTCTTTAGTTAGTTTGTTAAACTTCACAGCATACCCACTGACACGAATGGTTAGATTAGGATATTTTTCAGGGTGATCCATGGCATCAATCAGTAATTCTCTATTTAAGACATTCACATTCAAATGATGTGCTTTTTGCACAAAATATCCATCAAGCAGTTGTACCAAAGTTGTAATGCGTTTTTCTTTGGTATTCCCTAAAATTGAAGGCACCACACTAAAAGTATTGCTAATTCCATCTTCACAAAAATCATAATCTATTTTTGCTACACTGTTAAGACTTGCCAAAGCCCCTGAATGATCTCTCCCATGCATTGGATTGGCGCCTGGTGCAAATGGTTGTCCTTGTTTTCTACCATCTGGTGTATTGCCTGTCTTTTTTCCATAGACGACATTAGAGGTGATCGTTAGTAAAGAAAGGGTATGTTTTGCATGACGATAGGTTTTTGTTTTGGTAAGATCATGATAAAAATCTTTTACCAGTTGCTGTACCATACTATCCACACGATCATCATCGTTGCCATACATTGGGTATTGTCCTGTGATTTTAAAATCTGTAATTAGTCCTCTTTCATCTTTAATGGCTTCCACTTTGGCATATTTTATTGCACTAAAAGAATCAGCAAGTACACTAATTCCTGATGCACCAAAAGCCATCAATCTTTCCACATTTGTATCATGCAAAGCCATGGTTTCTGCCTCATACGCGTAGGTATCATGCATATAATGAATGACATTCAAAGTGTTGACATATAAGTTAGCCATCCATGCACTGTATTTTTGATAAGCAGCATATACTTTCTCATAATCCAAAACACCTTCTTCAAAAATCTCTCCTTCTGGTCCAACTTGCATACCCGTCAGTTCATCTTTGCCACCATTAAGACTCATCAGCAACACTTTTGGCAAATTACATCTTGCTCCAAAATATTGCATTTGTTTTCCTTCTTTCATAGCACTGACACAACAAGACATGGCATAATCATCTCCAAATTTTGGACGCATGATATCATCATTTTCATATTGAATACTATCTGTGTCAATACTGACTTGTGCACAAAAACGTTTGTAAGGTTCTGGCAACTTTTGACTCCACAAAATGGTAATATTTGGCTCACTACTTGGTCCCAAATTGTATAAAGATTGTAAAACACGATAACTATTTTTTGTTACCATGTGTTTTCCACTTTCACTCACCCCTGCTTCACTCATGGTGACCCAAGTAGGATCTCCTGCAAATAAGGCATTGTATTCTGGAGTTCTAAGATGTCTAACGAGTCTTAATTTGATAATAAAGTCATCGATCAATTCTTGTGCTTGACTTTCGGTCATGATCCCTTTTTGCAAATCGTGTTCTAGATAAATATCTAAAAAAGTACTAATTCGACCAATACTATTAGCTGCTCCATTTTGTTCTTTCACACTACCCAAATACCCAAAGTACAACCATTGAATAGCTTCTTTTGCGTTTTGAGCAGGTTTTGCAATATCATAACCATAAGACTGCGCCATTTCCTTCAATTCTTTTAAGGCTTGAATCTGCAAAAACAATTCTTCACTCAGTCTAATTGTTTCTTCTTGCATAGGCTGAAGTCCTAATGCTTTTTTATCTTCTTCTTTTTGGTGAATAAGTGCATCTACCCCATAAAGAGCTACTCGCCTATAGTCTCCAATTAACCTTCCCCTACCATAAGCATCTGGAAGTCCTGTCAGTACTCCGGTATGTCTTGCTTTTAGCATATCTTCACTATATGCACGAAAGACTCCGTCATTATGTGTTGTACGATATTTGAATTGATTTTTAATCATATCGCTTACTTGATACCCATAAGCCTGGCAAGCTTGTTCTGCCATGCGCATTCCCCCAAAAGGATTGATGGCTCTTTTTAAGGGAGCATCTGTTTGCAGTCCCACAATGATCTCGTGTTCCTTATCAATATACCCAGCAGGAAAGGCTGTCAATCCTGCCACTCTTACAGTATCTACATCGTAGACTCCTCCACGTTTTGTTTCTTCTTGTAAAAGTGATTGGACTTTGTCATTCATTTTGACTGTTCTTACTGTTGGTCCTTGTAAAAAAGAGGCATCCCCATCGTATGGTGTATAGTTACATTGTATAAAATCTTGTACATCTATGCTGTCTCTCCATTTTTTCCCTTTAAACTCTACCCAAATCATTTTTTCTTACCCCCTTTTTCCCATTGGCTTACTTTTATACTAACAAATCCTTTTGCATACGTAAAGCGTTTTGATACAAGTTTTTAAAAAATCAATATATTGTATAAAAAAGAACATTTTTGTAAAAATAAACACAATATATTGTGGTAATAGCGTTTTTTATTTTTTCTAGAAAATAAGTTGTATGTGTAAATTTCTATAGTATTTCTTTCCTATTTTTAGCAAGAATTTGGGAATACTTGCAGTGTAAGTTGTGTATAAATAAAAAAATACCATTGTTTTTAGGAAAACAATGTGTTACAATAATATTATTCTTTTCATTTAGGAGACATCATGCAATATAGCCAAAAACTGTTAAAATTTTATCAAATAAAAAGAACTCAACCCTTTGAGGAATTTATTAACTCTATTAAAAATACCATTATACTTCACACCCCATTCGTTTTACATCAACGTATCAAAGCAAAAGTAGACAAACTTAACTTTGATTTACAAGAAGTAGGAAAATGTTGTTGTTTTGAAGAAACAACCAACACCATTTATATTCTACCATGTTACATTGATAATGCTAATATTTATCTTCATGAAATGATGCACGCTATTGGTACTGAAATACATACACAAGATACTACCATTGGTCTTGCGAATAAAAAAGAGTTTTTAATTGGGCCATATATTGTATCTTCCAATTTGGGATATGGAGCAAACGAAGGACTCAATCAGCATTATACCGAACAATTTGTCACAGATTTGTGTCCTGCTCTTTCTGCCTCGACAGCCTATTCGTTTTGTGCCAATATTATGTCCAATTTGGAAAAGTTAATTGGAGCCGATACTTGCAAAACCATACATTTTTCAGGCTTAGGTGTAGAAGAATTTATGAACGTTGCGATGAAAAAATGTTTTTTACCTAATGAAAATAAGATTTTAAAATTACTTCTACAATTAGATGCTTACATGAATATCTCTAAATTTTATCACGCTTTTGGATTTACATATAGTCCTGATACCAGAGTCATTCTAAAAGATGCTTATCAAACTTTACTTACTATTGCCTTGACTCAAGCAAAACATCTACAAAAAGAAGTTTTATTTAGTGAAATTATCTCTTATGATCATCTAAAAACAGATAATTTAACCTATTTTCATGATTACCTTGAAAAAGATTTGCTTGCTTATTTTTATCAAGAACAATATCATTTAAAACATGACACCTTAAAATCTTTTACTGGGATCTCTAAGGAAAAATTAGATCAAACACTTTTTGCCGTATTTTTTGATTATATAACACATAATACTATTATGCCAGAAAAAATCGATGCTTCTTTAAAATGTGGAGAATTCTATAATCATATACTGTTAAGTTCTATGATTTTTAACTTAAAGAAAAATTCACAACTGATCTATACCAACGATTTTTTTGGTAAATTAACACAAGCCTTATTTTGTCCTAGTACCGACCTTGTCCCAGAGTATTCTAATGAATTAGTACAATTAGTAACACAAATTCTTGCATCACGCAACGTTGTTCGCACGGGAGTAGAAATACAAAATGATCATATTATCAAAGCTTGCGAAGATATTTCCTTCAATCTTTATTTTATGGATATATGTCCTGATGAATACCGTACTTTGTTTCCTTATATGTCTAATAAAATAAAAACCAATCCCATGTTAGTAAAAAAAATGTTAAACCAAGTTTTTAAAACAAAATCACAACTATATATTTTTAAAAAATATATGACTTCTATTTTTGATTCTTATCCAAAAATTTTTCAAGTATATCAAGATAAAATGAAAGAATTAGAATCTTCTTCACCCGAACAAGAACGATAATTTGTTAAAAGTATAAAAAAAGTGGCAAATTGCCACTTTTTTATTTTTCTTTACTTTTTACCACTTGCAATCATGCCACTGACACTAAATACAAGTCCTCCAATGAACAACATGCCAGCACCCACTGTTGGTAGGAAACTATATTTTACTGTACCTAACAATCCACCATCAATACTGATACTATTGACAATGCAGAAGATCACGTATAGTACGATCACTGCAATGGTCAGTACCAAACCAATCACTGCTAACAATTTTTTAAGTTTGTTATAATTGATTTTTCCTACTCCAGCAAGTTGCAATACAAATAGTAAAACATAAACTGCTGCGATCACAAGCAATGCGATTGCTAGAATATCCACAATGGTTGCAAGTGCAGAAGCAAATGTTTTATCAAATAATGAGTATGCTCTTTCAAGATCGCTCCAATCATTAAAGATTTTGAAAGTGATAGGATCAGAAGCTTCTCCTCCGGCTTTCATTACTGTTGAATACAATGCTAAGAACATTGGAAAAATCAGTAATACTGTCCCAATGATCGCAAGAATATTCCCCAATAATTGTTTGGTGTTCATACCTGCTTTTGCTTTTTTTGCCATAGCTTATACCCCCTTATATTTTCATTATAAGGATACGATCTTAAAAAGTCAAACACTTTATATGTTTTTATAAAGTGTATCTTATCCTCTCAATCCATGCTATAGGTGTAGTATTCTTTGTATGTTAGATGGTATATGATGTCATTTTTTAAAAAAAGGACATACCAAAGTTGTTGTATGTTCTTTTTTCATGTTTAGCAAATGTTTCCTATCCAATATTTATTCACTTCTTAAAGCATCCACAGGATCTTTTTTAGCAGCAATTCTTGCAGGAATAACTCCCGAAATAGAAGTCAAGACAATACTAATGATGATCAAAATCAAAGCTGTCAAGATTGGCAAATGCGCAATCGTATAAATTCCTACTAGACTACCAACAATCACATTCAAAATAGCAGATAGAATATAGGTGATGATAATACCAATGAGTCCACTAATTCCCCCTATCATGAATGTTTCAGCATTAAATAGTCTTGATACATCTTTTTTCCTGCCACCTAGCGAACGAATGACACCAATTTCCTTGACTCGCTCGATCACAGATACATACGTAATGATAGCAATCATCACAGTAGATACCACAAGAGACAAAGCCGTAAACGCTACTAATGCAGTAGTTACCATATCAATCATAGTATGGATCAAACTAATAATGATGGATAGATTGTCTGTATATACCACTTCATTTCTATCTTCTTTTGTAAGGATCTTGTCTCCTAGCATAATATCTTGATCACTATTCCATACATCTAAGTAGGCTGTCACTTGATCTTTCCATGCAAAATCGACAGGATAAATATGAATACTGTTTGGTAAAGAGACACCCCCTACGTGACGAAGAGATAAAGACTTTCTATTAAGACCCATGAAAGATCCCATAGTATCTAATTGTCCCACATACCCAATTTGGTCTTCATAACTTGTACCTTCAAAAGTATAAGAATAGGTGTAACTCACACTATTTTGATCCACCTGACTACTTTGGATCATTTGTCCTGGAAGAGAGGCAATATATTGCACAATTTCACTGGTTAAGCTATTTTCTAAAATACTTTGTGTCAAAGCTTCGGTATAATAGAATCCACTCGTAAGACACCCATAAGAAATATTTTCTTTTGGTCGCAAAATAGCCGTGACTGTGAGTTCTTTTCCGGTATCCCATGCACTATTTTCATAAGCACTATACGTAAAAGATGTCGAGGTAGAAGGACTAGATTTTGTAAAAACTGTATCGTTTGGGTACCATGTAAAACTTTTTCCTAATAATTCATCAAAATCAAACTGGTGTTTATCTAGACTCTCATCATAGCGATCACTGTTGGTCACTCGGTAAATAATATTGAAGAATTCTTCTTGAGAATAATAGCCTAGTTGAGCAAGTAAGATATCAGACAATTCTTGATCTTTACTGACTACGATCATGATCTCATTTTCTTTGGTAGCAATATGACTTTTACTTGGATCACTAATGATATCATATTGTGAAGCAATAAAATCTGCATTATTCGGTGCCTGCATGAACGAATCTGTCAAACTCGTAATATAAGGAGCATAATCTTTGAATTCTGTTTTTTCTAGCATAGCTAGATACACATCTTTGATCACACTTAAAGACATAGATTGTTCTGGTTGCCCAGTCAAGTTGACAGATGTGTAAATATTATTCGTAATATCAATTCCATAATATTTTGCAATGGCTGAATAGTATGCTTGTGGCATAGCATCTACATACTCTATGTAATCTTGTGTCAAATCATTATGTATTTGCATAGAAGTCACTTCACCACTAGAACTAACCAAATATTCAATTAAGTATTGCACATTGATTTTTCCATCTTCTATACTTTGTTGAATTGCTTGTTGTTTTGTGCTATTGCTTGCCATAGATAAAAGTCCTGCTAGATTCATGGCTTCTTCATCAATGGTAATAGGATTGCCCGATAGCATATCATCTTGCATACTTTCAATATAGTTTTGCACACCCGTAGAGACTGCGAGTACGCTTGCTACCCCAATAATTCCAATTGATCCAGCAATACATACCATAAGCGTTCGTTTGAATTTGGATTTTAGATTCCTAGCAGATAATTTGAAAGCAGACCAAAAAGCCAACTTGGATTTTGTCTTTTTCCCTTTCTTTTTCTCTTGTTTTATCTTTCCTTTTGTAGCATGGTTAGATACCATGTCATCTTGATACTCTAGGTTTTGTTTTTCTTTTAGGATTGCTTCTGTTTCTTTTTCTTCTAAAGGATTACTATCACTCATCATTTTGCCATCAAGCAAACGAATAATTCTTGTGGAATACTTTTGTGCTAATTCTGGATTGTGTGTGACCATGATGACGAGTCTATGTTCACTAATCTTTTTGATAAGTTCCATGATTTGAATAGAAGTAGTCGTATCGAGTGCACCTGTTGGTTCATCTGCAAGTAAAATTTCTGGTTCGTTGACTAAGGCACGTGCAATGGCTACTCTTTGACATTGTCCACCAGATAATTGATTTGGCCTTTTATGATATTGATCTTTTAGTCCTACTTCATCTAGCGCTTGTTTTGACCTTTTCACTCTCTCTTCTTTGGCAACACCTGCAATATTCAGGGCAAGTTCTACATTTTCTAAAATAGTTTGGTGTGGGATTAGATTATAACTTTGGAATACAAACCCAATTCGATGATTGCGATAGGTATCCCAATCTCTATCTTTATATTCCTTCGTACTAATGCCATCAATCACTAAATCTCCTGTTGTATAATGATCTAGTCCCCCAATAATATTCAGCAGTGTTGTTTTTCCACAACCACTAGGACCTAATATAGACACAAATTCACTATCACGAAAGGTCACACTGATCCCTTTTAAAGCATCGACTTTGGTATCTGCCACTACATATTGTTTTGTAACATTTTCTAATTGTAACATACACCCTCCTGGATTCTGCTCTTACTTTTTTATGTTTTAACTTTTTATTTTGATTATTTATACAAAAAACACTACCATTTTTACAAAAGCACGTATCTATTATCATCATGATTGTGGCTTTACAACGCATTCATAATGTCTTTACAATTCATTGCATTGTACTCTATTTTGTCCTTCTTTGTCAAACTTTTCCCTCTTCCTTTTAGAATAATCTTTCTTTTCCCTACCACTTACCCTTTTCTTGTCTATTTTTTCTTGTCTATTTTTTATAAGTATGGTATACTTAACTATCTTTAGGAGGATATATGTTACAAATTAGTCATGTTAAAAAATCTTATCAAGCAGGACACCCCGTACTCAAAGATATTACTCTTACTGTCCAAGATGGAGATTTGTTTGCTTTTATTGGGCACAATGGAGCCGGAAAAACAACACTCATCAAATGCATTGCAGGGATTCTCAATTTTGAAAGTGGATCCATTACCATATTTGATCAAAATATTGCGACCCAACCTATCAAAGCCAAAGAACTGATTGCCTATGTGCCAGACAATCCCGACGTGTATGATTTTATGACAGGTATGCAGTATTTAGAATTCATTACCTCTGTCTATCAAATTCCAACCGATCTAGTCAAAGAGGAAATTCATACAATGGCAAAAGAATATGAGATCGAACAACACCTTACAAGTAGAATCAAAGAGTATTCTCATGGTATGAAACAAAAATTAGTCCTTATCAGTGCTTTTATTCGTCACCCAAAACTGATGATTTTAGACGAACCTTTTGTGGGATTAGATCCCAAAGCGAGCAAAATCACCAAAGAATACATGAAAGCATTTTGTGATAAAGGTGGTATCATATTTTTTTCGACACACGTTCTTGATGTAGCAGAAAAAATATGCAATAAGGTAGCCATTATTAAGCAAGGAGAAATTGTCTTGAGTGGTACCATGAGTGATATTACTTCCCATGCATCACTAGAAGATGTATTTTTAAAAGAGGAATAATATGAAAACTTTTTTAAATCTTGTCAAAATCAATTTAAAAAATAGTATGTATTCCACCATGGGTAACAAAAAAAGAAATGCTTATTCCATGATCATGATTTGGGGTATGATCATTGTGTACCTTGCTGGAATTATGAGTTTTAGTGCCTATACACAAGCACATGTACTACTTGCAGCGAACTTACCTATATCTTCTCTTTTGTTACAAGGAGCATTACCTGTTTTACTCATTGTGTTTATTGGTGCTTTCTTTGGTATGCAACAATATTTGTTTAAAGCAAAAGACTACGAAATGATTGCTAGTCTGCCTATTCCAACCTATGTGGTCTGTTTATCTCGTATCACAGCACAGATGCTTATTTACTTTGGATATAGTTTGATTTTCTTTTTACCTTATGCGATTACCTATTGTATCTATTCTACCATTACGATCGGTACTGTCTTGATGATTGTTCTTACGATTCTTTGTATTCCTTTGTTTGCAACAAGTGTTGCTATGATCTTATCTTTATGCATTCAAAGTATAGGAAAAAATTCCACTGTTGTGCAATACATTCGAGTATTTATCATGGCGATTGTGATTGGACTACTGGTCTATCTATATATGACTATGTCACAGTCTTCTAGTTCTGCTATAAGTACAACGCTCTTTTATACACAATGGATTGTAGACAGTATTACACACCCTCTTTCCTTGGCTACACTATGGTTCGTACTTAGTAGCGTATTCCCTTTTGTATTTCTATTATATATGGTAAGTCATTTTTATACTTACCTATATGGGTATTTCAATCGAACAACTAAAAAGAAAAACAAAGTACCAGACTCTGTTTGTTCAAAATCTCCTTTTCAAGCATTATTAAAAAAAGAATGGCTACGACTATCTACTTCTATCAGTTATCTTACCAATTCTTGTATGGGACTACTTCTTTTATTGTTATCTCCAATTTTTGTATACTTTACTTTTCCCAAAGGAGCTATGGATACCACTATGCTATCCATCATTCTCGTGGGTATTATTACTTATGCTCTAGCTCTCAACAGCCCATTGGTTATTAGTATCTCTTTGGAAGGAAATGCTTTTTGGATTGCAAAATCTATTCCTTTGTCACCAACATATATTTTATTGGCAAAAACTGTCCTACAACTTGTCTTATTCTTACCGATTGGATTAGTTGCTACTTTATGTCTATCCCTTGTCGCATATCTGCCTTGGTATCTAGTATGCATCTTACTACTGTACACGGTAGCTATGGTTTTTGTGATTACAACTTTCGCTTTGTATTGTGCAAAAAAATATTACAATTTATCTTACACTAGCGAAATACAAGTTATCAAACAAAGCAAAGCTGTCTTCTTCCATGTTTTGTTTGGTATGATTTTATCACTGGTACATATTTTGCTTTTGATTTGGTTGAGTAAGTATCTTGCGATTTGGATTCTACTTCTAGGTATCAGCATACTATGGTTAGTCGTTAGTATTCCCCTTCTTATACACCAAGTCAAAATTACCCCACAACAACTCAATAACATGCTATAGGGGTACTTGCAATTTTACAAAAACTGTAGTATACTATTTATACAAAAAGGAGGATTATTATGTGGCCATTTAGTAGAAAAAAGAAAAATGTCGCACCAGCAGAAGTAGACAAAGATACTTTAAAGACAGAAGAAAACAAGATGGATCAAAACAATGATTCTAGCTGTATTGTAAAAGAAAAAGCTAATTCTACATCTTGTAAAAAACAAACTGCCAAAAAAGATACTGCTGCTTCTATCAAAGAAGAAACCAATAAAACTACGACAACTCATGAACAAAAAGATGCTACTCTTGTAGAAGATACCCCATCTACTACAGAGAAAAAAGCAAGAATCCCAAAATATAGAGTCATCTACAATCAAGAAGACAAATGCTGGGATATTAAAAAAGATGGTGCAAAACGTGTTATTCGAAAAGTAAAAACAAAAGCTGAAGCTTTGGACATTGTAGAACACTTGGCAGAAAAACAAAATTTAAGTGTTACCGTGCATAAAAAAGATGGAAAATTCCAAAAAAGAGCATAGTTTTACAAAATTAGTATTGAATAAAAGAAAAAAGTCTAGATACTCTAGACTTTTTTTATGATACTCATTTATCTTGTACACTCTACTTGCTTTTGTTGTTTTGTCTTTGCATGATTGACAATCAAATATTGTTCATGATGCCAATTTTGTTGGACAGCAATCATTTCTTGCAAAAATTGATCTAATTTTTCTTGAGATAATGGCAAGAAAGGAAGAGAAGCACGTTCATTAAGTTCCTGATCTTCAAAAAAACTAGCTGAAGATAAGGCAAAGACATTGTTGATTCTTGCAAGCAAAAATTTTGCATACCTATAATTTTTATCAATCTTTTTAAGAATGTATTCTTCTATTTCATATTTTTTTAAAATAGTTTTTATGTCACTCATTTCTTGTATTGTTTTTTTGACACATTCTCTAATATCCCATATTGTTAATTTTTTCATCATACACCTACCTATTGTGACAACTACTATACACCCAAATACTACTATTGTCAATATGCAACCTAGAAAAGTATGAAAAATTTATCAAAAAACATATAGATAATTATACACTTTTGTCAAAAATATGTTGACAATTAGAAAATTTTATAGTAATCTATAAAAGCATTATGGCGGCGTAGCTTAGCTGGTTATAGCGTTCGGTTCATACCCGAAAGGTCGAAGGTTCGAATCCCTCCGCCGCTACCAAATTATTTACATGGTATCTACTTTACCATGTTTTTTTATTCACTTAATAGGTAATACGAGGGATGAGAACCGTAGGTTCGGCAGTCTCTGCTGTCTGGAAGAAACGTACACTAAGTAAACAGTATAAACAATGCGAGAGTGATATAAGGAGTAAAAGTAGAAAGCTAATGAGTAAGTATCCCTCCGCCGCTACCAAATTATTTACATGGTATACTAGATACCATGTTTTTTTATTCACTGAATGGATCATACGAGGGATGAGAACCGTAGGTTCGGCAGTCTCTGCTGTCTGGAAGAAACGTACACTAAGTAAATTGTGTTCGCGCGTTAGCACAAGATTCCCCTTGGTTTTAAAAAAATAAAAAGCACCTAAAGGTGCTTTCATGTATTGGTAGTCCCAAGGGGAATCGCCAATAAGCGTAGCGTCATTTGTCGGGTTGGGTTCCCGACTACCTTCCCTGGTACAGGGGTTCGACACAATGTAATTGTGTTTGTGCATTAGCACAAAATTCCCCTTGGTTTTAAAAAAATAAAAAGCACCTAAAGGTGCTTCTACGTATTGGTAGTCCCAAGGGGAATCGAACCCCTGTTACCACCGTGAAAGGGTGGTGTCTTAACCGCTTGACCATGGGACCATATTTTAGGCTAACGATAGAATTTTACATGAAAAGATCTTATTTGTCAACCATATTTTTCATAATTTTTTGAAAATTGTCATTTTTCATCTTCAAATTTTCTTTTTAGATGATATTTTACGGTTTTTTTAGGTATTCTAACCAAAAGATTTGACTAAATACTGTTTTTGTTCTACTATAAAACTAGTTTTATAGATGGAGAAAATATGTTACTCAACTTACGTAAGAAATTAAAAGAATCTTTTTTTAGTGTATTCCCTATTGTGATGATTGTTTTAGCCATTAGTCTACTATTAGGCAATATTCCCGGACCATTATTCGTAAAATTCATCATCAGTGCTTTTTTGCTTTTCTTGGGGATTGGTCTTTTTTCTTTAGGTGCTGACCAATCTATGATGCCTATTGGACAGAATATTGCTTCTACGCTCACAAAAAAGAAAAAAGTATGGTTACTGCTACTGGCTTGTTTACTCATGGGATTTATCATCACGATAGCAGAACCTGATCTAGCTGTCCTTGCCAATCAAATTCCTTCCATTAACAAATGGGTATTTATTTGTGTTGTAGGGATTGGAATAGGTATTTGCTTTGTTTTGGGTGCTATTCGCATTTTATTTGGCATTCCTATTGCTTACCTTTTGACTGCTGGCTACGTTCTTATCTTTACCTTTTTAGCATTCGTACCACAAGACTTTTGGGCAGTCTCTTTTGATGCAAGTGGTGTAACAACTGGTGCTATCTCTGTTCCTTTTATCATGAGTTTTTGTTTGGGTATTTCTGCCATTCGTGGAGGCAATAGCAATGAAGAAGATAGTTTTGGACTAGTAGCTATTTGTTCTATGGGACCTATCCTTTCTGTCTTGTTATTAGGAATGTTGTCTTCTTCTATCAACATCACACAAACAACCACAACCATCACTACCTCTACGTATGCTACCATTCCTAGTGATTTTTTGCTAGAACTTTTACATTCTATGCAAGAAATTGCTATTGTCATGATTCCTATTATTGTTGTTTTCTTTATCTTTCAGTTTTCTATGATACATTTGCCAAAAACACAAATTATTAAGATTTGTATTGGGTTGGTGTATACGTATGTAGGGATTGTCTTATTTATGACAGGTGTCAATGTTGGTTTTTCCCAACTAGGCAGTTTACTTGGAGAATACCTAACACTTTCTAAGTATTCTTGGATCATCTACCCTATTGCATTCGTTTTGGGTTATGTTATTGTATGTGCAGAACCTGCCGTCCATGTCTTAACAGAACAGGTTGCTGATATTTCTGGCAACACCATCTCGAAAAAAGTATTGCGTACTAGTTTTTCTATCGGTGTAGCAATTAGCCTTACCTTAGCCGTTATTCGTGCTGTATTCCAACTCAATATTTTATACTTCTTACTCCCTATGTATGTCGTGGCTCTTGGATTATCTTTTTATAATTCCAAGTTGTTTACAGCCGTTGGTTTTGATGCAGGAGGTATTGCTTCTGGTCCTATGAGTGCTACTTTCCTATTGCCTTTTATTACAGGTATTACCACGGCACATGGGGGGAATATTATGTATGGAGCATTTGGAACAGTTGCCCTCATTGCTACTACTCCTATTGTTGTGATCCAAATTCTTGGAGCCATCGCAAAATATGCAAAGACAAAACGTCAAGCACCTATGCTATCTCAACCTACCGATACCATTTCTATTATTGAATACGACTATGAATAAAGAGGGAATATGAAAAAGAAAAATACTTGTCCTTATAAAGCATTGATTGTAATTATCAATGAAGATACCAATAGCGAAGAAAAAGTGACACAAATTTTTTCTACCTACAACATTGCTCATTCTATGATCAGTACAGCAAAAGGTACAGCAACCTCTACTATCTCTGATTTTTTTGGATTCAGTATTGTAGACAAAATCATTATATCTACTTTCATTCCCGCAAAAGAAAGTAAAAAGATCATAGAACATATCACAGCAACTTTGCAATTAGAAGAAAAAAACAGAGGTATGGTCTTCACCTTACCCCTAACAGCTCTTAGTAGTAATATTTTAACATTATGGAGGAAAGAAAATGAATAAAACCATTCCATTCGAACTCATTGTGACAATCGTCAATCGAGGATATTCTGATTATGTCGTAGAAGCTGCAAGAAATGCTGGTGCAAGTGGCGGCACGATTGTATACGGAAGAGGTACAGGGGTACATGAAAAAGACACGATTTTGGGCGTGTCAATACAACCAGAAAAGGAAATGATTTTGACTCTTGTCAAAGCCACGAATAAGAAAAAAATTATGCAAGCCATTGTTGATGGAGCCAATCTTAATAAAGAAGGAAAAGGTATTTGTTTTAGCTTACCGGTAGAAGATGTGGCAGGAATCAATCATCTTCTAAAGTATAATGAAGCATAATCCTTGGCTAGAAACAGATAAGTACACATTGATATTGCATACGATCATATCTTATGAATCTATAGCCTAGCTGGTATAACTGCTGATATGTACGGTTTTGCTAGATTCTATCTGCTTTTTTAAAATGACTATTGATAAAAAAAGTCTAAGGAAACCCTTAGACTTTTTTCTTTTTTTATGCATTTTGTTCATCAAATTGTGCCATATATAGATCGTGATAAAATCCTTTTTTAGCAAGCAATTCTTCATGTTTTCCCATCTCTACCACATTACCATCTTTCATGACAAGAATCAAATCTGCATTCTTAATGGTAGATAATCTATGAGCTATTACAAAACTTGTTCTGCCTTCCATTAGTTTATCCATAGCATTTTGAATTAAGATTTCGGTACGTGTATCTACAGAACTTGTGGCTTCATCTAATATCATCATAGGATTGTTTTGCACCATAGCACGTGCAATGGTGAGTAACTGTCGTTGTCCTTGTGAAATATTCGCTGTTTCGTCTAAAACCATATCATACCCATTAGGTAAACTTCTAATAAAATGATCAATATGAGCAAAACTACAAGCTTTTTCTACTTCTTCTGGAGACAAATCTTCTCTTCCAAATGCAATGTTTTCTCGAATAGTACCATGGAATAACCAAGTATCTTGCAGTACCATGCCAAATAAATTCCTACAATCTTCTCGTTTCATATCAAAGATAGATACACCATCGACGGTAATATCGCCTTTTGTTGCCTCATAAAAGCGCATGAGCAAATTGACAATGGTTGTTTTCCCAGCACCTGTTGGTCCAACAATGGCTACTTTTTGTCCTGCTTTGATATCCACATTCAAATCATGAATAATTTCCTTATTAGGTTGATACCCAAACGAAACGTGATCAAAACGGACATTCCCTTCGACATGAGTTAATTTTGCTGTTTTTTCTTCTTCTGTAGGTTGTTCTTCCTCTTCTAGAAATTCAAACACTCTTTCACTGGCTGCCACTGTCGATTGCAAAACATTGGCAATACTTGCAATTTGGCTTAATGGTTGGTTGAATTGTCTAATATAGGTGGTAAAAGACTGTATCGCACCAATTTTTATTTTGTTGTTAAGCGCTAGATGTCCACCAAAAATACATACTACTACATAACTCAAATTACCTAAAAAATTCATCATAGGAATCATTAGTCCTGATAAAAACTGACTTTTCCATGCTGAACCATACAATTTTTGATTTTTTTCTTGAAAATCTTCTGTTGCTTTTTCTACTCCATTAAATACTCTTACGATATTGTGAGAGGAATAAATTTCTTCAATAAGTCCGTTGATATCTCCTAAGTATTCTTGTTGGTTCTTAAAGTGTTTTTGTGAAAATTTTACAATGAGCATAACCACAATTAGACTGACAGGAATAGATACCAATGGTACAAGTGTCAAAAGTGGACTAATAGTCAACATCATAATTGGCACACCAATAATGGTGGTGATAGCTGTAATCATACTACTTAAACTTTGTGAAAGTGTCTGACCAATGGTATCTACATCGTTAGTCACTCTACTTAAGACGTCACCAATACTGGTATTATCAAAATATGCAAGTGGTAAACGATTGATTTTTTGACTAATTTGGGTACGTAAAGATTGGGTAATTTTTTGTGTCAGTTCGTTCATAATATACCCTTGTACATAGGTAAAGATAGCACTGACAACATAGAAAATGATAAGCATAATTCCAATATTAGCAATCTTTTGCATATCTACAGCAAACCCTAAAAATTGGTAATTGCTATCAAGTTGTATGCCATCTTGTATGACATTGGTCATATTCCCTAAATACTTTGGAGATAAAATATTGAGAACTGTACCACCGATTGCAAATAAAAAGGCAATGATAATCGCAGGGAAATATGGTCGGAGGACTTTTAATAATTTTTTAGAACTTGCTTTAAAATTCTTTGCTTTTTGTACAGCCATCATGCCACCCATTGGGCCATGTGGTCGTGCATTTTTATTTTGCTGTGCCATCTAATTCCTCCTTACTTAATTGTGAATAGGCAATTTCCTGATACACTTGACAATTTTTTAACAATTCTTCATGTGTACCCATACCTACCATTTTGCCATTATCTAATACAATGATTTTATCTGCGTCCATAATGGTACCGATTCTTTGTGCCACAATGAATGTCGTCACACCTTGTGTATAATTCTTTAATTGACTTCTAAGTTCTTTATCTGTTTTATAATCTAGTGCTGAAAAACTATCATCAAAAATATAAATTTCTGGTTTTTTGATAATGGCTCTAGCAATAGACAATCTTTGTTTTTGCCCACCACTGACATTGGTGCCTCCTTGGGCAATTTCGTGGTCATACCCTTCTGGGAATTGCTCGATAAAAGAATGAGCTTGTGCTACTTTTGCAGCAGCCACAATTTCTTCTTTTGTGGCATCTTCTTTTCCATAGGCAATATTGCTAGCAATCGTCCCACGGAACAACACCCCTTTTTGAGGGACATAGCCAATTTTGTTATTCAGTTCTTCAATCTTATACTCTTTTACATTGATCCCATCGACTTTGATACTTCCACTTGTCACATCATAAAATCTTGGGATCAAATTGATCACAGTACTTTTTCCACTACCTGTCGAACCAATAAAAGCAATCGTTTCTCCTTTATGGGCTGTAAAGGTAATATCATGTAGCACTGCTTCTTGAGCATTAGGGTATTTGAAATAGACATGATCAAATTCTACTTCTCCTAATGTTCCTTGTAATTCTGGGTGTGATTCGTATACTTTTTCTAGTCCAATACCATCAGTAATTTTGGTGTCTTTATGTAAAACTTCGTTGATACGCTTTGCTGATACCATACCTCTTGGAAACATAATGAATACAATCGTGAGCATCATAAAACTAGAGAGTATTTGCATGGAATAACTAATAAATGCCGTTACACTACCCAAATCTATTAGGTTTGCATTCATTAAAGATGCACCCCACCAAATAATAGAAAGAGATAACCCACTCATGACAATATTCATAAAAGGATTGAGTAGATTCATAGCACGGCCTACAAACAAATTGAGTTTTACGAGCATAGAATTGACTTGTTCAAACTTTTCTTCCTGAATATCTTCTGCATTGTTTGCACGAATGACTCTTAACCCTGTCAAATTCTCACGTGTTACCATATTGAGCATATCATTAGATTTTTGAATACGGGTAAACTTAGGACTGACCAGTAAAAACAGAGTGGTCAGTACTAGCAACAAACAAATCACTGCCACCATAGTCAGTAAAGATAATTGTCCACTCTTGCCAATAATCTTGATAATAGCCCCTATCGCCATAATTGGTGCCATAATAGCAATACGCAACACCATCATGGTAACTTGTTGGACTTGTTGAATATCGTTGGTAGAACGAGTAATGAGACTAGCTGTAGAGAATTGATTGATTTCCTCCATGGAAAAACTTTCCACTTTTTGAAACAATCTTTGTCTTGTGTGTCTAGCAAGACCAGAACCTACCATGGTTGCCAAATAATTTTCTAGTACCATAAGTAGCACACTGATAAGACACAAGCCTAACATTTTCCAGCCAATCGATACAATCATACTGACCGGTTGTTTTGTCATAACAGCATTGACTATGTCTCCCATATAATCAGGAATGGTTAAGTCAATTTGTACATGGAAAAATATGGATACAATAATGACCACAATGCATACCCAATAGATAGGATTCATTTTTCTTAATAACGAGAACATAAAACGCTCCTTTTCGTATTTTATTCTTTTTATGCATAAACTGCTATTTCTATTAGCAATTCATTGTAATGCTTTTTATAAAAAAAATCAAACAATTTACCATATAGACTATGTAATATTTTGGATTACTAGTAAAAACCTTCTATACTATATGCGAAATAGGAAAAAATAGTTCAGTGTTTTTTTGCATAAAACAAAAAATATTACAAAAGATAAAGTAAGATCATATAGGAGGTAATGAATATGATTAAATTACAACCAGGTGAATATGCACCACAAAGTGGTACTTATAATGTGGTAGATGAAACAGGTGCACATCAATATACCGTTGATATGCAAAAAGGCGAAAAAATGCCACCTACACAAAGTAGTACTTACCATTACGAAATGGAAGACTAATTTTATCATATAAAACTTCAACATAAATTGTTGAAGTTTTTTTATCTTGATCCACAAAATTGCCTATTGACCGACCACTCCAAATGGTGTATAATATGGGCAAGAAAGGGAAAAGGAGAATGTTATGAATGTATCTTCTTATATGGATCGAATGCAATATATCTTAAAAGAAGCAGATCCAGATAATATCAAACGTTATCAACAACAATTACAAGCATGGGAACAACAATATGTGAATTTGCAAAACACTTTTACAGCGCAACTTTCAAATACTTTACAATATGATGCCACTATGCACTCTACTTGTTTGTCTACACTAAAACAAATGGAAGAGATCAAAAAACAACTTATGAATATGATTTATGCACATGATTATCTTATTCGCAATTATGAAGAAGTAAAACCGGATTTATCTCTAGCACAAGCAAGTTTATCTGTCCAAGTAAAAGAATATTTTAGAAGATACCGAGAAGTGATCAATGATGACTTTTTTATCTTGTATCAAAACTATCAACATCTTACTTGGCAATGTGAAGCAACTAAATATTATGTAAACAATCAATATCGTTACGTCACTCCCTATCTCAATTTGGAAGAACAAAAAGAAATGGTACAATCTTTCAAAATCATTCATGATGCATTGCATGTAGCAAAAGATATCTTTTACCCTACTATTTTTGGGATCTACTATATGAATCGTAAAGCCATCAACAAAAAATGTGCATCAGCTTTTGCTGACTATATGCTGACAGTATTGAGTCAAACAAAAAAAGACTATTTGCCATGGGTGGAAAAATACTTTTTTACGGAAGGTATGAATGATTTTATAAAAGAAGTGATAGAAGAATTCGGCAAAACACAAACATATTCTAAAGTCATCACAAACTACGAAATCATCAATCCAGCTTTATATAAAAAATTAAATGAACAACTCAATCAATTACTCTTTTCCACAGCAAGCAATTCTTTAAAAGTTCAAGCTTATTGTTATGTACAAGAACTTCTTACCTATTATAATGAAATGATTACAGGACTGATTTATAAATCTACTGATGAGAACTATACTCTTAGCGAATATCAACAGGCAAAATTCATGGCACTGACCAAACGTAAAGTCAACCCAACGTATGCCACAATGCTAGAAATACTGAAAAAAGATCTTGGGAAAAAATTGAATGCAAAATTATGTTTTGCCACTCTCATAGAAAAACATAAAGTACCAGAAATCATTGGTGTAGAAGAAGATACGCAAATGGAAAGATAAACAAAAAAATCACGAAAATTCGTGATTTTTTTATTCCCTATATGTACGAAATACAACGTAACTTACGATGTATTCTTTTAAACACCAAATTTTATTTTTTATAGTTTTTTAATTAACAATTCAAAAAAGTTGTTTCTACATTTTAATTCTTTTCCAAAAGCATGATCAATAGCACAAGATCCACCAATGCATTCCAAATCATAGACTGTTCTTTCTACAGGATTGTCTACGAATTTGAATCCATGGAAATAGTCAATGACATCGCATATATCTACATAAAAATGATAATTCTTTTCCCCATATTCATCATAGTTGATAATGGTATTCCCATCTTGACGATTTTCATTCTTGGCTGTCACATATTCCAAAGTATCTTTACTAATGAGGGTAATGTACAATTCTCCATCTTTTTTCAATACTTTTTTGATTTTGTCGATAAGTTGTTTGAATTGTTCTGTGTTTTGTTGAAAAACAACATTGTAACAGATGATACAATCAAAAGTATTTTCTTCCATGTCCAATTCTAAAAAATTACCCAACACGGTATGAATATCTACATGGTTTAGTTCTGCTTGTTTTTTTGTATAACTAATAGCATATTCGCTAATATCTAGAGCTGTCACATCAAAACCTTTTTTAGCAAAATATACACTATTTCTACCTAACCCACACCCTAGATCCAATATTTTTTTCTTACCAAAACTTTTCCATCTTTCGCTTAAATACGCACAAGATTTTGCTGGTCTTAACCACAATTCATCTTCATATCTTTTCCAATCAAATTCTTTACTCATGATCCTTTTTCTCTCCTTTTTCTTTTGCAATATCTGCTATCATTTGATCCATAACTTCTGTTATATGTTGAATTTCTAGTAGAAATTCTTCTTGACTTATCTGCCCTTTATCTCGTAATTCTTTTAGTTTTTTAGCATAACTTTGGGCATTCAATAATTGATATTGTTTCATCTCTAAAGATATAGAGTTGTCCACAGGCAATCGGTATTTTCTCTCTTTGATATTCGCAATAATACAAAGAATTGTTGCAATCCAAGAAAATCCTCCTACTAAAATTGCTAAAATCACAATCCAACTTAACCATTTTTGATGTTTTTCATATTGATGCTGTTGTCTTGTCACTAAAAAGATAAAATACAATCCTAAGAGTATATTGCATACACAAGATAAGATCAAGGTTTGTTTTAGCAGTTGTACCATCTCCATATTGGTAAAAAGATTGCCATACGATAGCAGGATCATCATGAAATAATACTGAACAAAACTTTGTTCTATTCCATTGCCCCACTCTACCCAAGCAAACAAACCAAATTGTATCAATCCTTCTACAACTGCCACAATACCGGCAGCCAGTAACCATTTTTGATATGTTTTTTTCATTTTCTTTTTTTATCCAACTTTTTGATTATTTTTTGATATTGCTTTTCGGTAATGGCTCCACTTCTCCATAGATCCATTGCATTATTCCTAGCCTTTTCATCTTCTCTTTGGTCATAATAACTAAGATTGATTTTTGGTCCTGTATGCAACATCAAATTATTCGCATTCGATCCAATTCCCGTTCCTTGAAAGACATCAGTTTTGACATCTTTGACACTGCCAGATTTTAGATCATTCTCCATTTCCTTTTCTTCTTTTGTTTTTGCTGTTAGAATAATGCTCAAATTGAGCAGTTCCAAGACAAGACTTACGGTAAAGAAATGAAAGATAATCAATCCCACATACTTATGCCTAGAAGCATAAAATTCTTTATAACTCATGCGACAATATTTTATTTGTTTGATGGCAAAAGTCAACTTTAACACACTGATACAAAGCATGATGATACTGAATGCCATCATGAATAAAATGACACCATCAATCAAATCTTCTCGTATCACATCTAGCTCCCACCAATGATTGGCAATATATAAAACCCAATCTGTCACTTTTGCAGAAAACAAATCCATATAAAACACACTTGCTACCACGTATCCAAAAGCAAGCAAAGCACATAAAAAGGTAAGGATCGTATTGATGATTAAGAACACTCTTTTTACTTTCATAGTCCCTCCTTTATGATAATTGATATTGTATCATGCCACAACTAAAAAATTGTTCAAAGAAAAATACAAAGAAGTTGAGTCCCTTTGGTGTACAGTAGTCTACTCTACCCCAAATTTCCTCCATTGAAAAAGACCCTCTCACTCCACTATCAATACTATTGCTTCTGTTGTCCCCTAATACAAAAATTTCTCCTTTGGGTACCGTATACACTTGTGTATCTGGATCAAAATTTTCGTTATTTTCTCCCATGAGTAAGAATTCTTGATATTTTTTAGCATTGCCAGCATAATTGAGTAGATATGGTTCTTCTATTTTTTCACCATTCCGTGTCACATAGTACACATCTTGTTGTTTGTCATAGACAAAACCTATGCTATCTCCTTCCAATCCAATCACTCGCTTGATAATATTCTTCGACTCATGCGATCCCCACTCTTGTATGGAAAGGACCACAACATCTCCATACGTAACTTTGGCATAATTGTTGATATAGACACGATCGAGATCTGCTCCTGTTGTATTAAAGGTAGGATACATACTTTGACCAATGACAGGGGCACTGTCGAATATGAATTGAAAAGCAATCATGCTGATCGCTACAATCGTACAAAGTATCACGAACAAATTGGATATCATAATTACAAAATAATGAGGTTTTTCAAAGACATTGTTGTTTTCAAAAAGTTGTGCTTGTCGGTAATTTTTTGTTTTCACCTACTACTTCCCTTTAAAATATTTGTCAACTTGCACACTGCTGACCAAAATTACACGTTGGCAGTTTTGACACATTAGTTTGTAATCTGCGCCGTTGCGTACCACTTGCCAAATATTTGAGCCACAAGCATGTCTTTTTTTAGACACAAGCATTGTCCCTATTGCATACATATTTCCCTCACTATTCTTATAGTTTAGTATACTATTTTTTTACTTCATTTCCAACCAAATTGATAGCATTACACAAAAAAACTGTCTTTTTTTGCCACACAAAACATAAAAATGAAAATGAGCACAACAGTACAACTATGACTACTACACCAATAGATACACACCCTAAAAACAAGTGTATTCCATACTTTTATAAGATGTATCTAGTTTAATAAAAAAAGAGTATCTCGTAAGATAATCTTAAAAGCATACTCTTTTTAAACAGTACTAATATAAAAATTAGTTAATGGTTGTATTATGGTTTATTTTCTTTCAATAATATTTTTAATATCATCGACCATGACTTTTATACGTTTGTTCTCTCGTATTTCATTGGTAATTTTTTCTCTCGCATGAATGACAGTGGTATGATCTCGTCCTCCAAATAATTGTCCAATAGACGTCAAAGGCAAATCTAGTAATTCACAGATAAGATACATGGCAATCTGTCTAGGTTCTACCACTTCTTTGTTTTTCTTTTTGCCTACTAGACTATCTTTGGTAAGACTAAAATATTTGCATACTTGATCCAAAATTCGATCAGCTGTAATATCTTGTCTGGTTGTATCTGGCACATCTTTTAATGCTTCTTTGACTTCTTCCATGGTAGCCCTAGATTTTCCAGCAAGTTGTGCATAAAAAATAATTTTACTTAAGATCCCTTCCATTTCTCTTACGTTGGTATCACAGACTTCTGCTAAGTGATTGATGACTTCTTCGTCTACTTCAAAATTTTCTTGTTGTGCTTTCTTTTGCAGGATTGCAAATCTCGTTTCATAATCCGGAGATTGAATATCTTGCATAATCCCCATAGAAAAACGACTAACCAATCTATCTTCTAGGGTAGCAATTTCTTTTGGTGGACGATCAGAAGTAATAATGATTTGTTTGTTGTTTTGAAACATATCATTAAAGGTATGGAAGAATTCTTCTTGTGTTCCTGTTTTATTCGCAATGAATTGAATATCATCTACCATGAGTACATCAACACTTGAATATTTGGAGCGAAAACTACTAATAGCAGCAATCGTATCTTTGCTTGCCATACATTCAATATAATCATTGACGAATTTATTACAAGTCACATACAAAACTTTTAATTCTGGACGAGTTTGATTGAGGTAATTGCCAATAGCGTGCAGCAAATGTGTTTTTCCTAACCCTACCCCTCCATAGATAAATAAGGGATTGATTTTTGTGAATGGATTTTCTGCCACCCCACGACAAGCAGCATAGACATACTTATTGCTATTGCCCACCACAAAGGTATCAAAACTATATTTTGGTTCAAATCGATAAATTGGTGCTTGTTCTTGTAATTGTGCCATTTTTTCTGTTTTGGCATTAAGATACCTTTCCCGTTCTGTTGGATCAAAGACTTGAAAGTTTTTAATTTCTGGATCTGCAAGAAGTAATGCTTGCAAAATTTGACCTTCGTGCAATTTTAGTACTCTTGCTTTCGCTGTTTCACTAGTCGTTGTCAAATATAGTACATTGTCTACTAGATCAAATGGCTCTAGTGTGGTAATCCACAAATCATAACTAACAGCAGTCACTTCATTTCGCAAAGTTTTTAAAGCTTCTGCCCATATTTCTTTCATCGCTTTCATAGTATTTTTGTATTTCCTTCTTCAAAATATCTTTTATACCTTATACTATTTTTCTCTTTTTGTCAAATCATTTTCTCTTTTCCCTTTTGCTTTTTCTTTTTTCTTGCTATTTTTGCACAATCTATGCACATTGCCTATTGACCAAATGACAATTCTTCCCTATAATTATAGTAGGAGTACCATTATGAACGACCAACTAGACTTAGAAAAATATCGACAATATCTAAACCAAAATAAATTTGACAGAATAGATGACAACACCTACCAAAAAATGTATACCCATTTTTATGATTCAAAAACTGCAAAATTATCTTGCATGGGCATTCATCAGTCTTATTCACAGTATGCCCATTTATCTGTATTGCAGTTGCAAAAAATCTTAAACCAGTCACACAATCCTGAAAAAAGGTTACAACTCACGCAAGAAATAACTTATCGTTTTTTAACACAAGATATATTATCTCTTTTGTATACCTATCATCACCCATTGGAAGAAAACAATACTTTTTGTACAACGACACCACTGGATCATCATTCTTTGCCAGACATCTTATCTTTATTTTTGTCACCCCAATATGCCGGTTTAAAAGAAAAAGAAAAACATAGAATCATGCAAGCAATCCACAATCATCTTTGTGTAGATAGCAAGATACCCCCTTGCCGACTTTTATTATGTTTGTCAAAACAATCTGTAGATCAAAATAGCAATATGATCTATGAGTATGATATTGATAGTAATACCGGTTTTATTTTATTACCAGAACAAAGCAATTTACGAAAAAATCGGTATTTATATAGTTACATAGGTCAATATGGGTATTGTACGATGCTGGCATCTTTATTGCACGAAACACAACACTATTATACTTCTATGAAAACCCCTATTACCAATGCTTTGGAAGAACAATCTGCCATATCCTGTTTCCATTACATCATGATGAGCAATCTTAATTATGAATATAGTGCTTACTCTTACTATCAAGATCCTAATGAATTACATGCTACTATTTTTGCTATGAATAAGATGAAAGAATGGATAGATAATGGCACATTACCTACGAATATTCTAACAGATATTATGATGTTGGAAAATGCTGTGACATGTTATACTTTCTTTAAGGAAAGCGGTCATACTTGGCAAACTATTAAGAACACTATGCAAGAGTATCTAAAAAAAGAAAATGAATTTTTCTCGTCTTTCCACCCTTTATTTGCACTCTATGAACAGCAACGCAACAATCAGTATTCACTAGATGAGTATTTTGATATTTTGTTTCATCAATACGAATTATCAAAATCTTTATGTTGTACCTACTCCAAAAAAGTATATCGTTTTTTTAAAAACTATTGTGATCAAAACCCTATTTTCTACAAAAATATCAATAAAATATTTATTGTTTCCTCTGTTCATGATGAAATCAAAAGAATGCAAAAACAAGTTTTTCGTCGTGGTCACTATACCATTCATACGCCTGAGATAGATACTTTACTCTATTGTGCTTTATCTGCATTAGACCACAAGCAAAACCATAATGCAACAAAAGGATTTGACCTTTTACAACAATTTTTGAAAGAAAGACAACAACGTACCACATCATCTACTTCAAAAGAAGATAGTGTGACTAGGCAGTCATAATTCTCGATACTGTTTCATACTAAACAACAAGAAAATATTTTCCTTGTTGTTTTTTTATAAAATTTTGTTATTTTTTGTATAATATTTGCTAATCTACTGGAAAATTTGTACAATACAAGTAGAAGACTATTAAAAACATAAGGGTAGATTGTATATGGTACAATCACCTACCCTTTCTCATAGGAGTTTTATGAATACACAAGCAAAACAGTATTGGGAACACGTTTCTCAAAAAATACAAGAATATAATACCAATGGAAAGCCTACAATTGCATTATTTTGCGACTCTTTTTACCCTTCTTTTGACGGTGTCATCAATGTGAGTACCAATTATGCAGAAAGACTTCAAGATACCTATAATGTTGTGATGATTGCTCCTCGAACCAAACAACATTACATTGAAAAAAGTTATTTGACACTTTTATCAAAGTCTCTTTATTGGAAAATGATCAATTATCAATATGCTTTTCCACAGTTTGATAAGACTTTTAAAAAATATTTAAAACAATTACGCATTGATTTAGTTCATATTCACTCTCCTTTCCCTATGGGTAGATATGGAATTAAATATGCAAAAAAACATCATATACCAGTTGTCGCTACTTTTCATACGCAATTTAAAAAAGATTTTTTACGTTATGTAAAGTTTGATTGCCTTACCAAACCACTCGTAAAATATATCGTTCATGCCTTTAATCAATGTGATGAAGTGTGGACGATGAATTATGCCAATGTAGAGATTTTACAATCTTACGGCTACAAAGGAATTACGAGAATTATGCCCAATGGCACAGACCTAGTCTACCAGCCACAACATGACCAGCTTGTCGACACCATCAATCAAACACATCAGTTAGAAGACAAGAAAAATGTTTTAATGTTTTGTGGAAGAATTGTGGAAAACAAAAACATCTTTTTGATTGCCGATGCCCTTGCCCTTTTAAAAGAAAAGAATTTTGATTTCCATATGCTTTATGTTGGCAATGGGTTAGATCTTGAAAAATTAAAAAAGTATGTGACCCAAATTGGCATTGCCGACCATGTTACCTTTACAGGCAAAATTATGGATCGAAACATGCTGGGTGCCTATTACCTACGTAGTGATTTATTTGTTTTCCCTTCTACATACGATACCGATGGCCTCGTAAAATATGAAGCAGCAGCATTTCATACCCCTAGTTTACTTATGGAAGGATCTCCATCAGCTGTAGGGACCGTAGACAACCAAACAGCCTTTCATTCTACCCCTGATGCCAATGCTATCGCAGACAAAATAATAGAAGTTTTTTCTAATCCTCAAGTATTAGAAAAAGTAAGCGAGCAAGCATACCAACATTTGTATAAACATTGGGATTCCATCGTTCATGATGTCTCTCAAGCCTATGAGCAGTTAATTGGGCTAAAAGATAATACTGACAAACAGTAGTAAAAACAACCAAATCATATTGAAAATAAAAAACACCTGCCTGGGTGTTTTTTTGTATCTATTCTTACCTTTTTAATAAAACTGCTGACCATTCTTATCTCCATATTTTTTGTATGCTATCATATGATCTATACTGTCTTTATATAGATCTATCACTAAAATACAATGTCAAATACCATATCTATCTTTTAAAAATTTCTTTCCAAAGTAACAGAATGCATAGAAAAGATTTTTAAAAGTAGGAAAAACTACAATTTTTTTAAAAAGATTGATTGACAAAGCCCCCAAGCTTTGATAGAATAACATTGCATTCTAAGTAATATTGTATTGATAGAATGTCACCACAATTTTATAAAACTAAGGAGAGATACTCAAGAGGCCGAAGAGGATGCCCTGCTAAGGCATTAGTACGGGAAACCGTAGCGAGGGTTCGAATCCCTCTCTCTCCGCCAAAGGATTGTCGTTTGAATTTTGGACGGCAATTTTTTTAAACTTAGCGTGGTAGAAAAATGATTTAAGATAAGATAAAATAGTAAATATTTGAAAATCTATTATAATTTCTTAGGATTTTATGAATCTTTAAATTTTTATAAGAGTATTGACACTCTAACATGTGAAAGGAAACAAAGAAAAAGGGGGTGTTTGGTATTTACAAACGGATAAACATATAGTATAATAAGAGTATAATAAATAAAGAAGAGAAAGCATTGTGATAAAAGAATATATTGAAAATGAAATAAAAAAGAACATTTTACCATCTAGTTTTTCAAACATGACTGATGAACAAAAATTGCTTTATTGCTTTCACTGGTTGATTCATCATGTTACCTTAAAAGAACATAAGGCAACAGATACAGTCCATACTTCCCTACAGTATCAAAACAAACAACAAGGTAAAATTCTATATGATGTGTTTATGAGAAGAAAAGCAGATAACATGGAGCTAGCTTTTGCTTTTGAACACTTATGTTATCTTTTTCAAATATGCCCAAATTGTGTACAAATTGTGGCTATTACCAAAGAAAATTGTTCCACACCTTATTTTTTAAATGCCTATCAAAAAAATGACAAATATTATTTTATTGATACTTACGCTACTATCTACAATCAAAATAATTATCTATACACCTACGAAGATGATTATTTCTTATTCCCTGCTGAACTATTAGGTAGAATGGAAAAAGCAACTGCTATTCAAAAAATATATAAACGTAAAAACACAAAACTTACTTCTGCACAAATTCCTCACATCTTGGAAGAAGACAACGAAATGCTATAACAAACTCGTCACATCGTCTTGCTTTGTAATTTTTAGATATGATCATCACAAAAAAATTTAAGCAAAATACTTTATCGTATAAAAAAGAATAGTGAAGACTATTCTTTTTATTTTTACTTTTACTATTTTAATTTTTAGGAATGACAAAACCACAAACAAGGAGTAAGTATATGGTACCCTCTTACAGGTAGTCTATCAAGGGTCGATCGCAATACTTTTTCCCTTTTGTATGTTTTTATGAAAGATCTATTAGGTAGCATAGAATTAGGATAAATCACTTGAAAATTTTTTACTTTTTCGATATATTACAAGTATACCATGTTTTTAGGAGGGTATGAAATATGAAAAAAGAAGAACTACTTACATTATCCCCAAAAGAATTGACAGATATGGGTGTATGTCCTACTTGCCTTAATAGAAAATACCATGGAGCAATATTTGGCGATGACTCACAGTTAAAACTCTACGAAGACCAAGATATAGAATGTTTGTTCGTTGGTAATCCAAGAGCAATAGGACACATGATGATCAGCACACAACAACATTATCATGATATGAGTGAAGCACCAGATGAAATCAACTGCAAAATGATTCGTTTTGCAAAACAATTTATGCTCATCTTAAAACAAGTTTTTGGTTGTGAACGTGTCTATCTATGTACCATGAGTGATGGTCCAATGAATCACTACCATCTGCAGCTTATTCCTAGATACAAAGAAGAAGAGAGAGGTTCTAAAAATTTTGTCAAGCCTCGAAAAGAGTATGTTTTTGATGCATCAAAGTTCTTACAAGTAAAAACTTTGATTGCAGAATATGCCAAGACCATAGAATAAAACCATAAAAATTCTTACTACTCAATCATCAAACAGTAACTATAATACTTGCTTTTATGACAATATGTATATTATTTTTGTCAAATGCTTAAAATATATAGTCATGGATCTAATCAATACAAAAAAGTCTAGCGATATGGCTAGACTTTTTTATAAGATTTTATTTTCCCAATGGGATTATGATTTGATTTTCAATAGATACTTTTCTTGACCTATTGATATCTATCAAACTTTGTAGTCAAAGGATCATGCAAGTTGTTTTAGTCATTAACACGATACTGATACGTATAGACGACATCTCCAGCATAAACATAGAAGTCATATTGCTCATCTTGGTAAGTATAGACAATCGGCATAGATAACTCTGTCTCTACTTTTACCATATCTTCAAAATTCTGCAATGTGATCTTATATTTTGCTTCTTGTAATGGTTGTGTCGTAAAAACTAATATATCATCATATTCGTTTAAAATTTTGTGAATATATTTTTGTCTTGCATTTTCTTTTAAATATTGCACCCATGCAATGATTAAACAAGTGAGTAATCCTAAAGCTATCAAGTCACATAGAATTGCTACCACGAACCAAAAATAGTTGATTTCGCTATGGTAGGCGTTTTCCAATTTTTGCAAATCGGTAGAATTACGATATACATGATCAATGCTTAGCAATCCACCTGAAGATAAGACAGGAATATACGATGTCATCGTTTCCTGATAAGAATACTGTTCATCATTCAAAAGACCATAACAAGATGCTGTATACACGACTTTAATCTGCGCAGTACAGGTAATGCCTGTTAAGATTCCTCGTATTTCTGTAAACCTATCTGTAAATCTACTATAATTGAGTTCTACTGATTGATTGAGCACACAAGCTGTTGCATCACTTGCTACCTCACCTCTAGATTGTTCGTAGTAGCCCGGTGCATAATCTGACAAGGTTTCCTGTAAAATAGTCCCTTCTTCTCCTTCTACCACTAAACTAACCACTACAGATTTTAAATAAGATAATTCATGATTGGTGGAATTCAAATTCAATGTATTGTAAAAATCAATATGAAAATCTTGCAACAAATTCACCACATAAAAATCACTGGTATAATATCCTTGCGCATCATTGATAAACAAACTATTGTCCACAAGTTTTACTTTATCTGATGCATATTTGGTAGATCTGGTGTCATAGATGGTTTCTACATCTGCAATTTTTGCATGTTGTAATTCTACTAATAATAACGGAATACTAATCAAGATCAAAGCTACTATAAAACAAATGACTACGTTACGATTGTATTTATCTTTTTTTAACTTTTCTATAAATTGTTTGATCATACTACCCCCTTCCTAACATTTCATTGATCCAAATGGTCACATATCCTATTTTTGGAATGACACAACTTAATACCCCATCTATTTGGTCCTCATACACAATCCAATCATCGACTGCATTATTGTTGTCTCCTTTGGTGGTGTAGTAATTGATCCCTTGTGGTGTTGTATTTTTTTTATAGATCCTATGCACCACACTCATACCATTCATATGAAATTGGATCACAGATCCTTCTTCATATTCCCCGTTTTTATTGATGACAACAATATCTCCTCTATAAAAATATGGATTCATGCTATTGGACACGATCACAACGGGTACTTGTGGATACATTCCACTAACAAACCCTGCCATACCTAAAATGAGCAACATTAGAAACAATCCCATAATGGGTTTTTTCTTGCGTTTTACCCTTACATCTTTGATGGCTTTGGTGTTGACAAACGTATAATATAAAAAAACATAACAGATAAGGCAACTTAAGGAAGTATAGAATAATTGGAAGAACCAATTCAGGTTTGGGACAATCGGTAATAGATATAACAAAATAGAAGTAGGTAATTTCCACACCAATACACTAGCTAGTCCACAATGCTTACATAAATAGGAAAGAAAACATTGTTGAATAATACATGGCAAAATGGTACCTAATAAATAGGCATAAGATATACCTTCCCATACCACAGCCATGATATTGTCTATTCCCATATATAAGACAAACATCAGTAAAAAGTTAAGAACATTTTGTATTTTAGAAATGGTAGAAGATACCATCACATACCTTATGATTTCATAACAAACAATCGGGGTAATAAATGCAAAAAGATTGCGTACTATTCCTAAAAATGTTCTAGCATAAGGGGATCTAGCAAATCCTAATACGACACCCAATAGATAATACGATGTTACAAAAATAATACTAAAGGTAAGCACATATAAAAATTTGTCTGATTTGTTCTTTATTGTCTGTGGTTTCGCAATAAAGCAATACCCCACAACTGCGATCACGATCCATACGAATGGACGAAGATAAAAGGTGTACCCTTCTATAAAGGTAGTATCTATGAGTGTTTCTGCAAGTAAGACACCAACAATAGCCAGCACATAGAAAAAACATTTGATACATAGATTTTTCATTACGCCCCCCTTCCTGTCACAATGAAAGGATTGGTCATAGAACCTACGACACCTGTTCCTCCCCCGTCAGCTAATTGAACATCTTTATATAATACCATTGCTGGACGATAGTCACGTCCATTGGAAGCTTTGTTACTATTAGAAATCTTCGTATCTTGTGTAAATAATGCTTGACTGGTAGAAAAGGTAGTATTGTTGGTTTCCATATCTCTGTCTTGTACTCTTTCGGTCAAAGTCATTTCGTTATCGACATTGGCATTCATCCAACCATCAAATAATGATTCGTACAACATACTTTCGTTCGTTGTGGTAAAAGAACTTGATAGCAAGCATCTTTCTGTGACAGAGAGTAATCCGATTGGCAAACCAACAAATGATGGAGATACCACTGCTTTTGCAGTCAAATACCCAGACTGCATATTGCCTACATATTCTGGTGTCCCACTTTGTACATTCATTGGTGTAATATCCCAAGTCACTTCATGATTGATGTAGATAGGATTGATATAATTGATACTAGATACATCTGTAATAGAAGCATAATACGTGGTATTGAGATACACACACATGGTACATGCCCCGGTAAAAGATGTAACTTGTTGTTGATAAGGAAAACTTTGATCACTATCTAGCCCTACCCAATGGGCTTCGTCTATATCCCAACATTCTTCATTTTCTGCAGATATGAATTCATTTTTTACAATTTTGATTCCGTCCTGTGTCCACCCAACAATTCTCCATAATTCTGTCGCATCGGGAGAAAATTTTAGATAATTATTCAGTGTATCATCGACAGATCCTCTTAGAATGGTTTCGTATCCCAAATTCACAGCATCTGTTGTGGGATCATTAGAAAAATCTTGGATCACAAAATCAGCATTGGAACTAGTGACCATATCTACTGCTCCAGATGAAGAAAGGGAGGATTTGATTTCTCCAATCCCCCCTAAAAACATCCGTTGACTTAGAAAAGAAAAACCAAACTGTATAAAGGATAAACATATAGTTGTCATCACCATAAGACTTATGGCTAGATTAAACGATTGTTTTTTCTTTCTTTTTTTCATATTTCCAACCTATCTATTGCATTATGCTTGTTGATAATTCAATGTATATGTAAAGGTATAGGTGGTAGTTGTTGGTACTTGTTGTTCTGAACCGGTATTAGTCCATGTAAATGTAAAAATAAAATTGTGTGTATCATTTACTGCTAATCCTTCATTTGCTTCAAAGTCTTCTTCTTCAAAAGTTAAAACAACATCACCAGTTGCTTGTGTATTACTTCCTCCTGGAACTAAAGAGATATATTTTGCGTTAATTTTTCCTGTATTTTTTACTGGAATGGTAGCAACATAACTATCTCCTGGTTTTGCTAATGTCACCGTAATAGTCACGGTATCCTTGATACCCCTTTCCCCACCAGAAGAGCTAAGTACTACTGATCCAAGATCAGCACCTGTTGTTTCTTTTGCTTCTTGGAATTCTACTTTAAAATCAGAATCAATTTTTGCAGTACCGGTAATATTCAATGCTTGTGCCAAATATGCATACCCAACACCTACAAATGCAAACAAAGCAAAAATAACAGCAATGACAATGAATCTTTTCTTTTTATTCTTTTTTGTTTCTTCCATATAATCCCCCCCACTTTATTTAATTGTCAAATTTAGTTTAAACTTTTCATATAAAAAAATCAAATAAATTGATCTATTTTTACAAAAAAAATTATAAAGCTCCATTATTTTTGTATTTGTGTCAATTTATGTAGCATATAGTTGCTTGTTGTTTTATTGTTACATGAACATACCTACTTTATTCCCTTATACTCTAGTCATATTTTTTAAAAAATTTTTATTAGAAAAAACATCAAAACTTGCCAATCTATAGAATACAAAAAATCATATTTTAAGATTATAAAGAAAAAGAAAAAAGAATGGGAAAAGTCCATTCTTTTTGTAGTGATTTTTTATTCCATGCTATTTTCTTTTTCTTGTTTTGCTTGTTGTATGTTCTTATAAAAACTTTTTACATCAAACTTTTCATATTTTTCATCATTAGACATGATGGTAATCGTTGGCTTTTTCACAAAACATTGGTGATACCATTGATCCACATCTTCTTTGGTCATATTTTTCATCATTTTTGCATCTTCTTTGATCATCTTTGTGCCATACAACCAACCATAGTTTTTAAAATTGCTTTGTACCTTTTTTAAAATAGAATGAATCCCATCAACATCATAGTTATAGGAATCAAAGTAGAGTCCAATTTCGGTAGCAAATTCTTCTGGTGAAATATCTTTCTCTAATTGTGCTAAAAATTCTGGATAACACGCTAGTACTGTATCCAAATTTTCTTCTTGTATTTCCATAAGAAATTCCAAATAATATTGATCAAACCATCGCAAACACCCACATTGGACACCATAACACAAACCTTTTTGAATTCTAAAAAAGGTATATGCTTTCTTATGCAATATATTGGATACAATATGTCTTTGTATCATTTTTTCTAATTCCAACTTCTTGTCTATGGTATCTGGTAGAGGATATAGGATATGTAACATACATTTTCCTTTCTCTTCTGCTGGAACCCAAAAATATTTTGTATAGATCTTACCAGACAAATCTTTCTCTTTGATACCGAATGTCGTAGAAATTGGAAGTACTTTATATACATAGTTTTCTACTAATTTTTTTGCCCTAGCAGGAGAAATATTACCTACCATATAGATGGTAAGATTATTGAGTGTTACGTACTTGCTCATAAATTTTTCTAGATCATCTAGTTTAATATTCATAACGGTTTGTTCTGTTCCAGCAAAACTGGAAGTCACATGCTTTACTGCTTTTTCTTTTAAAATATGTGTTAAGAAAAAATAATACATTTTTCGAGGATTG
This sequence comes from uncultured Clostridia bacterium, assembly GCA_944332185.1. Taxonomy (GTDB): domain Bacteria; phylum Bacillota; class Clostridia; order Christensenellales; family UBA1242; genus CALVJJ01. The sequence continues at coordinate 91,719 of CALVJJ010000002.1, read as the reverse complement.
GTCTTTTTTCTTGTTTTAATTTCATCTAGTATGACACCTTTTTCTTTTTCAAAATCTTCTTTTGTATACAAGATATGATCGAATGTACTCATCAAAAACGACATATCTTTTTCCACCCTACTGCGCACGGTATCTAGATAAAACCTCATACAGTGCATACCAGTAGAAGCATTGGTGTAAAGTAAAGATTTTCGCTTTTTACTTTTTTCTTCTCTGGTATCATGGCGAGTGGAAAAATTGCAAATAGCGTGTTCACAAAAGTGAGCAAGTCCCAATTTTTTTGCGGGATCATTCACTGCCCCGGCATCAAATTCCAAGGTAATCGTAATCCCTTCGATTCCTTTCACTTGGGTAACGAGTAAACTGGCACCACCTTTTAATTTGACAAGTTTTGTTTGCATAGTTTTCTCCTTTGTGTTAGATACCAAAAGTATAGCATGGTAGGTATGAAAAGTCAATATAAAAGGAAAGTGTCTTTCCTCTTGTTCGCACAGTCAAATTGCATCTTATTTTATGTTTTTAATCAAAATAATTGACAAAATAAGACAAAAATTTTAAGATAACAATATGGAAAAAAATTATTTTAAATATTCAAACACTTTGCACCCTGAGTACAATGAAGATGCTTGTTATGTATGTGATACCTTCGGGTTTGTATTAGATGGTGCTACAGGACTATCAGGAGAACATATTACACCAGAAAAAAGCGATGCTTTGTGGTTAGTAAAAATTGCATCAGCCTACCTAATTGAACATCTTGGTGATCTTAGTCAATCTATTGTAGAGATTGTCACAAATTGTGCACAAGTTGTGTTTCAACAATACCAACAGTATGCCAATGGAAAAACTATTATAGATACACCTAGCTGCTGTATCTCTTTATTTCGTGTAGAAAAAGATCATATCGTATTTTTTACCTTAGGGGATTGCCCGATCTTAATACAATTTGCTAATGGTAAAGTCAAACAAATTTTACGTAAAGATCTAGTACGATTTGATAATAAGATTATCCAAAAATTCATGCAATATAAAAAGAAACATCATTGCACATTTTATGAAGCGTGGAAAGTAGGTCATGACATTATTTTAGACCGCAGAATTGCACAAAAAAATCAACCACACGGGTACTATGTATTGGGGGAAGATAGTACAAAAATTAAAAAAGGCACATTGCTTTCTTACCCAAAAGATAAAATTAAAAATATCTTGATCTTCTCTGATGGATATGCCCAAATCTATGACTTATTTGGTATTGTGACACCATCTACAATATGGGATCATATTCACAACCAAGAAGATGCAGATGCCTATTACCATCAATTAACTACCCACCAACAAGCTGATCCTACTTATGATCAATATCCAAGGTTTAAAGAAAGTGATGATGCTACCATCATTGGCATACACTTTTAGATAGATGACATATAATTTTTATGATAAAAAAAGAAAGATTTTATGCTTTCTTTTTTTGTTTATTTCACAATATAGGTAATTATGCAATATATTATACTATACAACACAAAACATGGAGCACCTATGAACCAAATTGATCAAGCATTTTATCATACTTTATCCTTTATAGATAGTCTATCTACACAACAATTATTTCAATATATTCAATCACAATATCTATCTTTGCCACCAGATATTCAAACATCGCTAGAAAATTATTTTACCAAATTTTCTTTTTGGGGAAAACTCTGTGCAAAAGAAGAACAGTGGGAAGAAATCCACAATCGCACCACTATTTTAAAAGAAAACACTGCTTATTTTCAATGGTTATACCAACATCTAGAGGATTATTCTTCCAAATATCTTTTGCTTGCTATTCTTAGGAATTGGCTTTTATATGACTACGCTTTACTACCAAAAACACAAAACACAAAATACCCACATTATTTTGATTTGGACATCTTACCTCATAGAAAAGATGATGTTTTTGTAGATGTCGGTGCGTACATTGGAGATACAACAATGGAGTATATTACACAATATGGAAAAGATTGTTATACCACTATTTACTGTTATGAAATCACAGAAAATAGTATCTCCACATTAGTCCAGCAAACACAAAATTTTGACAATATCATTGTCAAGCCCAAAGCCGTATCTAATGAGAATGGTGTTGCCTATTTTTTACCAAGTCAAGTTGATGCCTCTGCCAATCAAACCACAGAATTTTCTCCGTATGCCATACCTTGTGTAACACTAGATGATGATATTCCACAGGCAATTACTTTGCTAAAAATGGATATTGAAGGAGATGAATTCAAAGCATTACAAGGTTGTCAAAACCATATACAAAAAGATAAACCTACTCTTCTTATCTCTATCTATCACGGCTACCAAGATTATGTAAGAATACCAAAGTATATCTATTCTCTTAACAATGAGTACACTTTTTATTTACGTAACTTTGGTGGAGGAGTATTCCCCACAGAGATTGTGCTTTATGCTATTGCTAAACAACCAGCATCATGATGATACTGGCTTTTTTTTATTGATTCAAAATTGTACCATAAGATCATCGACCATATTTTTCTATTTTTTTTGTCATACCTAATAAAAAAACAAGGATAGTATCCTTGTCACACTGGTAGGCAATGTAGGACTCGAACCTGCGACTTCTTCCATGTGACGGAAGCACTCTACCAACTGAGTTAATTGCCCAAATACTTTTTACGTTGCCAGTATAGCACGATTCCAAGCATTTGTCTACCTATTTTGTAAAAATAAAAAAATCAAATCAAAAAAATCAGCCGTAAAATCGGCTGATTTTTATTTAAAATTACCATCTTTTATGTTTTTAAGAATTCTCAAATCAAGTAGTTGTTATTTTAAAATATTTTTTAATGTAATCGTTTTGATTTTTGTTACTTCTGCAAAGGTACTCAAAACTCCTTCTGTTCCAATACCACTGAATTTATACCCACCAAATGGCATTTCAAAACTTCTAAAGAAGCTTGCTCCGTTAATAACGGTACCTCCACATTCTAACTGTTTTACCACATAAAATGCCGTATCAATATTTTTTGTGAAGACACAACCACAAAGTCCATATTGAGATGCATTAGCTATTCGAATAGCTTCTTCTATTGTATCAAAAGGAATAATACTCACAACAGGTCCAAATATTTCTTCATTGGTTGCTACATCTGCTGTTGTAGGAATATCTGTTAGGATCGTAGGCTCGATCATCGCACCATTTCGCTTTCCTCCATACACCAGTTTTGCACCTTGCTTAATTGCTTTTTCGATTTGGGCTTCTACTTTTTTTGCAGCATCAAGAGTAACCAAACAGCTTATATCTGTATGAGATTTTGTAGGATCTCCTACTACTAATTTTGACAATCTTGCTTTAGCTTTTTCAATGAAGGTATGCACAACTTCTTTTTGAATTAAGAATCTTTTAGAGGCACAACATACTTGTCCATTGTTATACATTCGACCCCAAATCATTTCTTCCACAGCAAGATCTAGATCTGCATCTTTCAAAACTATGAAAGCATCATTTCCCCCAAGTTCTAAAGAAATATGTGCCAAATGAGATGCTGCATTCTTGTATGTCAAAATGCCTACTGCTGTACTACCTGTGAATGTAATTTTGTGTACTAATGGGTGACAAGCTAAAGCATTGCCTGATTTTGCCCCTTCTCCTGTAACAACATGAATTACATTCTTAGGCACGCCCGCTTTATGCAATAAAGCAACCAATTTGATTAAAGTCAAAGGATTTTGATGTGGAGGTTTTACCACCACAGTATTTCCTGCAAGCAAACTTGGCGCTACTTTTTGATCAAACAAATCACATGGAAAATTAAACGGAATGATGGCACCTACTACTCCGATAGGTTCTCGTAATGTCAGTTGTAACGTATTTTCATTACCGGCTTCTTGTCCAAAAGGAATAACTTCTCCATACAAATGTTTTGCTTTTTCCATAAATGCTTCAAATCCAATACGAATATTTCCAATTTCTGCCCTTGCTTGAGCAATCGGCTTCCCTGTTTCCAAACACAATGTTTTGGCGAGATCTTCAGCATATTCATCTACCAAATCTAAAAAATTTTTTAACAATCCTACTTTTTGTGTGAGAGGTACTTTTGCCCATGCAGGAAAAGTTTGATAGGCACTTTGCACTGCTTTATCTATATCTTTTTCTGTAGCATTTGGCACAGTGTCAATTATTTTTTGTGTATACGGATTTACAATATTTATTGTTGTTTTGTCACTTGATTCTACTTCTTTGCCACAAATTATCATTTTCATGACTATACCTCCTTACTTTGCAAATGCTGTAAAAGACAACATTAGCCCCCCACAAGTATTTCGATCATCTTCGGTATACCCATATTCTCCAAATGTAAATTCCATAATATAAGGTGTTCCACTGATAGCTTTTTCAATAGCTTGATAAACTTCTTGAATTCTATCACCAACACCTGCTCTACGACCTCCACAATGTACTAAATGGAAAAATGCAGGCTGTTTTCCAAGTTTTACTTTGAGTTCTTCAAGTGTTTTGTATACACTAACAATAATCTCATCAATACTCGCTTCCATACGAATCACACAAGTTCCAGTAGCGAGTTTGTTGCCAATATTCATGCTTCCATCTTGATTTCCATTCATTGGGTGTCGTATTGCTATCAAATCTCCAAGTCTATCTTTTACTCCTAATGGACTAGTAATGGTCGCACTTAACAAATTAGTTCCTAATAAAGATTTTGGATTTAAGTTTCTCCATTTTGCATATTGCTTTAGAGCCGGCTTTCCATCAATTTCTACTAAAGTTCTATTCCCTTCTACTTTTGTAATAATGCCCATATCTTCTGTTTCATGATAAGCTCCTGTAAAGACATTGGCGAATTTTGCATCTGTATACATAAATGCTACAGCAACACCTTCTGAAGTAACAACATGATCTGCGTACAAGCTCCATTTTCCTTCAATGGTATTATCTGCACAAGAACCACCAAAGAAAGGGACTCTTCCTATGACACGACTAATTCCTTTTAGATAATATTCTTCTTCTGTTGGACTCGCTGCCATATACATAATTTGTGGAGCCATTGTTGTACCAATATTCTTCAATGCTTTTTTTTGCAACTTGTTCTCCCAACGCCACAGCATCTTCGCTTGAGTGAGATTTTTTAATACAAGCCACCCCTACTTCAAGATCTGCTCCAGTGACTGCCATGATTCCTACAAAACCTTTGTCTCCTGTCACAAATCCATTAGGTAATACAACTCCTGTAAAACTTGTATTCCCAATAATTGGACATTCATAATAACTTTGAAGTCCAGCGATTACTTTTTTTACATCATAATCGCAACTTGTGTATGCAAAAACTATTTTTGCACTTTTTGCATTTCCTGCCATCTTTGCAGCTTCAAATCCTGCAAGCATAGGATCAGGATTGGTACTATACCCTGTAAATGCTTTCATAATACTCCAATACCCCCTTTATTTTCATATTACACTTATAGTGTACCATCTTCACATTATTTCACAAAACTAAACACATCATATTTTACATTTTTTTACATTTTTTGCTATGATTGTTTTTTTATAAATATAGAATTTCATATTTATTTTTTTATCATCACTTAAGATATTTTTTTAAGGTCTCATCTTGATTTTTTAAAGATAGTAGCGTATACTATAAAAAGTATTTTATACAAGTTCAAAAAGGAATCCTATGCTTACAAAAACAGAAAAAATAATGAACTATCTATTCACACAAGCAAAACATGGACGCATTGAAATTGGAGATTCTTTTTATGGTCCATGGATTTTTTATGTTAGATTCTTGGCTCAAACATCTGCCCAGAATTTTACCCAGACAACAGATAAAACCCCTTGCTTATATATTCCTAATTATCGTCATTTTTTAGAAAAAATGGATCAGTATCTACAACTTGCTAAATCTTTTTACAAGCAAGATCAAGCATACTTTATGCTGTATGGTGTGGAGTTTGAAAAAAAATTAGCTTTAGATGTCTTACTCAATGCTACCAACTATGACCTATCTTATATCGAACAGTATTTAGACACCAGAATCAAAATGTTACAAAATCCAATACCCGAACAATATTATGATTTCGGCAATTTTTTGGATTGCAAGGTCATGGCACATATTGAAAAGAATCCTTCCAATCTAGAAGGTCCTTATCAAATGATCTTTCATTTTCATGATCAAAATCAGGAAGTGTTTCAACTCCCTACAATTACGTTTGGTGTGGTAGATCACACTGTATATCTATATGCTGTGCAAAATAAGAGTAAAATAAAAGATACACACTTAGCCAAAGTTTTAGATAGGTATTTTAGAAAATTAAATAAAGGTGTTGTCACTCCTTCCATAGAAAGCAATGTGTCATGCAATGCCCTTGCTAGCCTTATCTTGTTTTTATCTTTTATGGAAAAGCAAGGTATCACGAATGTCATAAGCCCTTCTTTTATGCCACTTAGATACCAAGCCAATAAAGTATCCAAACTCAATCGCAGTCAAGATAAAGCAACCCAACATCAAGCCATGGAAAAACACAATCACGATCAGTACAATATTACCAACAAACTGATGTATTTGCTAGAAAGATACCAACTTCATTTTCCTCATAGTAGCATATACTTTGATGAAAACACAGATAGTATGCACATGGCTTTGGATAGTTTTGTGGAAAACACCGATCATGTAGCCTACCAATTACATGAGATCATACCTGCTTTAACGATGCAGTCTACTCATACCTTACCAACAACCAATCCAGAGTATATGGAATTACAATAAAAAAGGAGTACTATTTACTCCTTTTCTTTTTTAGTTTGTTTTGCTTTCTGGATTTTTTGTTCTAATGCATCTGCTTGTTTTTTGACAATAGCTAGACACTCTTTTTCTGTATAAGGAACTTGATTTCTTAGTAGCAATTCATAATCTAAAACAATCTCTTTCCCTTTTAAGTGCGTAGCAATATCTTGCCAATTTATCGTCCCATATTCATTGAGAGTATGAAGATCTTCTTTCCCATCATTATCATGCAAATGCAAAGCAATCAATTTGTCTTGATACAAAGACAAATATGGATATTCTTTATCAAACACATTGCCATGTCCACTATCGTAACAGAACTTTAAGTAAGGGTGATCTATATGTTGAAATGTCTTGACAAAGACGTCTTTATTGTCAATATTTTCTATTGCCAAAGGCACTTGATATTTTTCACAATATTGTAAGACTTTTTTGAGCCTATTTTCTCCAATTAGAGAATACTGTCCATCTAGATGCACAACAACACAAGAGAATCCATACTTATGTGCAGTCTTGACATCTTTGATCAGTGTCTTTGTTAATTGTTCTCCTTTTTTGCCTTCTAGCCAAAAATATGGCAATTCTTTTCTGGTATACTGCATATGAAGACTAGATACTTCTAGACCATATTTTTTAAACCATTTCATTTGTTGTCTAATGCTACCATTCTGGCGACTCAATCTTTTATCTGCATTGGTAATTACACAGTCAAACCCAGCATCTTTAATAGCTTTTGCTCTTTCTTTGGGATTGCTTTTGTATCCAAAATAAAAACTAATACCTTTTTTCATCTTTTGTCCTTCTTTTTACAATTATTACTATATCACAATTTATTTATATTGCAAAATAAAAATACTTTTTATGGTGTAAAAACATTGTAAAAATATTTTCATTGATGATTTTCTCATTTCTTATTGTATAGTTAGATTTCATAAGAATTGTTTTTCCCTTACATTATAAAAGTATAGTGTATAGATCTTACCAATACAAAATGAAACAACAATATTTTATTTTTGAAAATACATTTTTAAAAATTTGACATTTTATCTATCATGATGTATAGTAAGTATGCAACGAATACCAAGGGTAGTGTAACAAAACTTTTACTTTTTTATAGATACCCTTTACCATACTTTAGCATTCCCCTTGCTTTGAGTAGGAAAAAACTTTTATATGCTCCCGTAGCTCAATTGGATAGAGCATTGGTCTTCGGAACACATATTTTGGGGTTCGATAATCCCCATAAAAAAATATCGTTTTTGCTCCACTAGCTCAACTGTATAGAGCATCGGTCTTCGGAACCGAGGGTTGGGGGTTAGAATCCCTCGTGGAGCACCATAAAACCCTTTATTTTAGGGATATTTGTAAATATCAAAAGCAATTTGTTTCTTGCTTATCCTGTTATCGCGTCAAAGCACTCACTTTTGCTCAAAATTGCAAATAATCTTTGCAATTTGTATCGCCTTTTCATTCGGCTTTTCTTTTCCCCAAAAACTCTTGCAAGCAAGAGTTGTTCAGGGACCCCAATTATATATTTTTACATCTCAAAATCATTTTCATATTGTTTTATCAAATTTTCATATCTCAATTCTTCTAACTTATTATAAAATTCTTGAAATGTCTTTATTATCTCATAGTTTGCTTTTTGACTGATATATAATCTCTCTTTAATTTCATTAAATAATTTTTATATTTTTTATTGAATGTAAGTTCTAACTTCATTAACACAAGCGTCAGTAATAATAATAATAATAATAATAATAAAACTCTTTTAAGAAACGTTTACGTTCAACCACAATAAAAATCGAACCCATATAAATTAAAAAAATAACAGTAATATAAAATGCAAAACAAAATTTTTCTTTATTATAATAAATTTCATATAAATATTTTTGAAACATATCTTTTATAGAATATTTTTCACTTTTATATCTAAATGATTTATTTAAAATTTAAATAATGAAAATTGTTGATTTAATTTGACAAATTTGTTAAAATAAAAAAATGGAACAGCTACAAAAGAGAAACATAAAGCTAATATTTTTATTAGTATTTTTTTATGGAATGTCAATAGGCGTATGGGCAGATTTTGCACAAATTTGGCTCAATGAACAAGGTGTTATAATATCATATATTGGCTTAATAATCGCTGGAGCAACACTTTTTGCAGGAATTGTTATAATAATTTTAATAAGATATTTAAAAAAATTTAATGAACTGATAATTTTGAAATTTTCTTTCGTGGCAAAATCATTTTTTTTAGCTTTAATGTTTTTAGGGTCATATTTTTCAATAAAATGGCTTTGTATTTTAGGGTTTTTGATTGATTCAATAATAAACAACCTAATTGTCGCGTCAGTATATCCAACAATAGCATACATATTAAAAAATGACAAAATTTACAGTAAGCGCAAACTAATTGAATATTCTGCAACAGATTTAGGATTATTGCTCGCTAGTTTTTTAATAGGCAAAAATATTGATTCATATTTTATAAATTATGATTCGATGATATTGCTTTCTTTATTATTCACAACCTGCGCCTCTGTTATAGTCTTGTTAATAAAAAACCAAAAAATTTTTTACGCTTCTCATAAGATTGATATAAAAAAAATTTTCAAAGATAAAATAATTTGTGTCTATTTAGTTTATTATTTCATTGGAAGGATAGCATATTATTCTGCATTAGGCATGCAACTTTTACTGATAGTTAAGTATGCAGAATTCACTTCTTCAACTGCCGGACTATTTATTGTTGTTAGTTGTATTTTAGGCGATATTTTTGGAATTATAGCTTTAAAATTAACACCAAAAAATGATTATATTACGATATTAATAAAGTTTTTTACAAGGTTTCTTTTATATTGTTTAATTATCATAATTCCTGTAAAATTAGTTTTACTAATAGGAATTTTCTTCTCCCTGTTTATTTCTCGCTCATACGAAAACAAAACTGACGCTGTTTACATTAATAGGTGCAAAAAAGAAGATTTATTTACTTTTAACAACATACGTTATATTTTTGGATATGTTGGCAATGCTCTTGGCGTGTTAATCATCGGATTTACTTTTAACCTCGGTTTAAGATATATCTTCGGCATTTGCGTAATTTTCTTATTTACTCAAATAGTTATGGCGCTGTTCTTGGTAAAAATGCGAAAGAATGAAGAAATTAAATTAAGCGCTATTGAATTCGAAAACGCCAATATAGACACTAAATAAATGTTAGCAAATTTTATTTTTCATTAAAACCTTTTTATTTTATTAAAAATATTGTAATTTTATAATTTAAATTTTATAATGATTAAGGGAGTGGAAAAATGAAAAAACAAAAAGAATTAGAAATTCTATTAGATAAAACGAAAAATTCAGCAAACTATGATATAAATGTAAGAAAAGTTATGAAATTTATAGAGACAAATCAACCCAAGTCGCTATTTAGATATAGAGTTTGTAATGAATATAGTCTGGACTCTTTTAATAAAGACACAATATATTTTAATCATGCTTCTAGATTTAATGACCCTTATGATTGTTTAGTATTTGTAGATAATAAAAAAGTATTAAAAGAAATAGATTTTATTAAAATAGAAAATGTATTAGCACTTAATAACGCGTTGCATAGCAATGAAAATATAGAATCCAATCAATCCGAATTTTTATCAAAAATCAAAGAAGTAACTCCACGAGAAATAAATGAGAAGGCATTGATGGATATATTAAATACATTGAAAAAACATATAAAAGAAAATTTTTTATCACAAGGATATCAAACAAATGAATATTTTAAAAATTATTTGCAAATGGCTTGTTTTTCTGAAGATTATAAAAACCCTTTAATGTGGTCACATTATGCTGATTTTCATAAAGGATTTGTTTTAGAATATAGCACTGACAGTTTGCAAAATGCTTGTAAAGATTGTAATAAAATATGTCCAAATAGAAGTTCATTATTATTGATGCCAATTGTGTATACAAAAAATAGATATGACGCAACAGATTTAGTCTCGGCTTTAACAATGAAAAATATTGTTGGTTCGCAATTTGGAGATTTTAATTTATGGAAAATTTCAGATATGTTAAGCTATTATAAAACGGCTATTTACAAAAACACAATATGGAAATATGAGAAAGAATGGAGATTATTTTATATTAATCCAAATGATATCGACTGTGTATATAATATAAAACCAGTTGCTATTTATTTAGGTTGCAGAATAAAAGATGTTTATAAAAAATTTCTTATAACACTTGCGAAAGAAAAGAAAATTAAAATTTATATAATGTCAGAAAATTCAGATAAGCAAAAGTATAAACTAACAGCAAAAGAACTAAAATATTAATTTACTGTTACAAATTTTTGCAAGAAAAATGCAAGATTTTTGCAAATGGAGTGTTTTTTGTTATATGTTATAGTGTTGTATTGTATAGTATTGATAAGTTCAAGTAGTTGAAATTACTATAAATAAAAAATAACCCCTAAAAAAAAAAAGATAAAAATCTTAATTTAGGGGTTCGAATTTTCCATTTTTTTATACTAATGTTTTATTACATTGCTGTAGAGTTTTTAAGTTTGGATAGTCGCTGTGGATAAACTTTTTCTGCACCAGTTTAATAACATTTCATAAGGTGATATTATTTAATTTCCCAAACTTTTTTTGATGCTTCTATTTGTTGGCTAAATGTAATACCTTTACACCATTTAATATAATTTGCTAAATCGTTTAAATCCACAAACAATCTTTCTTCTGTTTCCCATTCGCCTTTAAAAGGTAAAATATCTTTTACTTTTGCAGTATACCTTAGCTGATAATAAGTTTCACCATTTTCAACAACTTCAACTGCACCCAAATATTTAATGTCTTTTATTGTTACACTTGCCTCTTCCATAATCTCTCTCTCAAGTGTTTCAACTTGTGTTTCTACTTGTTCAGGATGACCACCTGGAACAGTCCATGTTTCGCCACCTTTCACAATAAGTAATTGATTTTTATCATTAAAAATATATCCACTGACTTGTGTATATTTTTCACCTTTTAATTCAAAATTATCAATCCAACATATTTTGCAATTTTGAGATAAAATATCATAATTTTTCATACATTTCTCCTACTTATATTTATAAAGATTTTATTGATTATTACACTATTTTTTGCACAATATTATATTCAGTTTTCATTATAAATACCATAAAAATATAATTTTAGCATTTTTAAACTAAGCATCAAAATCATTTAGACAACTAGATTTTGTACAAATTATTAAACAACTTTAAAGACACCCATTAAAAATAACTCTATTAGCATTATTTATTGATATATCATACTAATGGATTATGAACACCTCGTTTTACCTTCATTTCAAATAATGCCATTATAAAACTTTTATAATATGGAATAAATTGTTTATTGTCTATCATGCGTAGTATTTCATCTAGACTTGCCCACTTTGCAGCTTGCACTTCACTATATTGTAATTTTAAATCTTTTACTTGAACATTCTTATTCAAAAAATAATAATCATCAAATCCACCATCAAAATTTATAGTAAAATAAGGACGCATTGTTGAAAAATCGACTTTCAATCCAAGTTCTTCAAACACTTCTCTTTGAGCCGCTTCTTTAGTATTTTCTCCTGTTACAACACAACCACCCAATGAAATATCCCAAGCATTGGGCCAACCTTTTTTAAATGATTGTCGTTGTTGAATTAGCATTTCATTTTTATTATTGAATATACAAACATGAACAGTAAGCCTATATTCATTATCTCCTAAATTATTACCTCTTTCTATTGTTTTGTTTAATGGTTTCCTATTTTCATCATAAAGATCCCAAATTTCCATAAATCAACTCTCCTTTGACATTTCAATAGTATCATGTTTTTATTCACTTTTCAACTTTTTTATGTTTATTTTTTTTAACATTATTTATAAAGCAATACTGTTATTTTTTAGCAATCACCTTACCCACATAACCTTTTCCCAAACTTATTCATCATATTTAAATAGATCTACATTATTTTGTGACAATGGCGATCATGCAGGAATTAAATCCACGAATTTTTGTATCAAGATAGTGGTCTATAATTTGAAACTTTGCTTGATGTAATTCTTCTGTAAAATGCTCCCAATTTACAATTTTGCACGATGTATTAGCAACTTTGACAACTTGATTGCCAAACTTTCGATCTACTATATCAAAAGCAAGGTTAGGATCTGTTTCTTTTTCGTGTACACCATCACCCATAATGATAATAAATGCTTTTCCATTCACATTCAAATTGCGATAAATAAAGTTTAAAAATTGCATTCTATCTTCCGGTGTGACCAACATATGCAAGACTGCTACTGTATAAATAAAATCATAACTTTCGCTAAAATCATTATGCAATGCGTCCATCACAAAAAATATATTTTCATCAATTCTATGTTTTACAGCTTGTTGTTTACACCACTGGATAGCACTAGGGGAAACATCAAATGCTTGGACATGAAAATGCTTCTTTGTTAAATAGATGGCATTTTGTCCTTCTCCACACCCAATTTCTAGAATTTTAGAATGTATATTGGCTTTATATTTTTTTAACAAATTTTTAATCGTTTTACTCGGTTTTTTACCCGTCCATGCTTTTTTATATTGATAATGCATGGTTTTATATCGTTCTTCATAAGCTTCATAATATTTTTTCAACTTTCTTCCCACCTTAAAAACTATGTTTGATTAAAAATAGTATACAATTTTTTTCTACACTGCACAATAAAAATGCTCTATCATAGATAAAATACCTTTCGTAAAAAATAATGATAGGAAAAATTACAAACACGACTATAATATTCTTATTGCAACATGATATGCCTAACAAATTTTCTATCTTACATCTTATCACGATACACACCATTTTTCTAGGAACAAAAAAAGACACCATAAAAGTGTCTTATTTTTTGGTATTCCAGTCATAATGAAATTGGTTGGTGATAATATCTTCTAGATACTCATTCTTATCAAACTCATAATGGACTACTGCTTTTTTATCTTGTGTATTTTCTACATAAAATTGATCAAATGTATTGGCATTGTTCTCAATCATTTCTTTGGGATTGTGTCTATTTGTGAGTCTTCTTATAATTTCTTCTTTCATGGATTGTTTTGGATACACAAAACAAAATGGGATATGTCTACTTTCAAAATAGGAAAATGCTTCACCATGAGGTGCTGCGATCAATGTTTTTCCTTGTGCAACATATTGATCCAATTTTTGATACAATGCTTCTACATAACTCGTGGTATGTTGCCTTTTTGGGTATGGACGATTGCCTTTTGTTTTTTCTAGTTCTTCACGTGTGATATGATCTGGAACGACATATTTACAACGTAGTCTTTCTTCGTCTACATCTACAAATCTTGTAGGATATTTATCACATAGATAACTTTTTCCACACCCCGGTGTTGCAATAATTGCTTCAAATGTTTTATTTTGATACTGCATATCTTCTCTCCTATATACCTATTTGATCATAAATAATTTTGTATGCTTTTGTCAATGATATAGAGATACATTAGAAAAGAAAATAAAATTGACTGATAAATTTGCCTCGTTATATCGTAAACATAACTTTACGGCTATCTAGATACTACCTTATAGTGTTTCGATCAAAAACATCTTTTTGAAGGTTTCATTTTTTTGGAAAAGTTCATCAAATGTCCCACTATCTATAATTTTACCATCATCTAGAAAATAAATTTTATCTACATTTTTTATAGTGCTAAGTCTATGTGCTACGATAATAATGGTACTACTACCTTTAAGATGATCAATGCTCTTTTTGATATATTCTTGGGCATAATTATCCAGCGAACTCGTACTTTCATCAAAAATCATGATACTAGAATGTCTAAGAATTGCTCTCGCAATCGCAAGACGTTGTCGTTGTCCTCCAGAAAGTTTGATCCCACTTTCTCCTACAATGGTATCTAGTCCATTCGGCAACTGATCCACAAATTCTTTAAGATAAGATTTTTCCACAGCTTCCCAAAGTTCTTCTTGGGTAGCATTCGGTTTTGCCATTAACAAATTATCTTTGATAGATTGATTAAAAATATAAGGAAATTGGTTCACAAGAGATATATTATTACGTAGACTATCTTTGGTAAGATTATTGATATTGATCGTATCTAACAATATTTCTCCTTCTTGCGCAACTTGTAACTTGGATATCAAAGACAAAATGGTGGTTTTACCACTTCCTGATTTTCCCACAAATGCCACCGTCGTATTGGCTGGAATGGTAAAAGAAAGGTCATCTAACACTTTTTTAGAAGGAGTAGTTGTGTTAGGTTGAGCTTGTGATGAATTGAGAAGAGTACTTTCATCTTTATATGCAAAACCAACATGAGAAAAAGTAATATTTCCTTGTAATGTATCCACCTGAATATTTCCAAATTTTTCAGTTGGAAATTTTCTATCATCATATAAATCAAACATACTTTCCGCAGAAACACGCATACTTGTAATTTTTTCAAAAATTGATGCAATATCAATGCTAAGATTTTGTACAGCTCCTTTGTTGGTATAAATAAACATAAAACTAGCCATAGTAATCATCGCTTTGTCTAAAAGCAACAATCCAATAATACATACTCCTACCAACAAGACATTATAGAAAAAATGTAAAAGCACCCAAAAAGATTGATTGATAAGAGAAAATCGATACGAAACTTCGTTGTATTTTTCATATGTTTCTGTAATGGTGGACTGTAAGGCATTTTCTAAGCCCAAAGATTTGACATCTTTTTCACTTTTAATAATTTCGTTCGTAAGGGAAGCACTTTTATCATATTCTATATTGAATTTTTTCATATTCTTTTTAAAAGATTTTAATCGAAATCTTTCAATTATTCCAATAATTATCACTCCTACTACCAAGGCAATCCCTATAACATAATTCATACACATTAGATATACCATAATCACGAACGCATATGTTACACTCGCAATCATGTTGATAATAGAAGAAGCTTGACCAAATATTTTTCTAGGTTCTTGCATAATTCTACGTAAAAAAGTACCTGTTGAGTTGTTGGAATAGGATAAAGAACTAATTTTAAAAGATTGAGATGCTAGGTCTTGACTCATGGTAGATACGATTTGTTTTTGACATCGAGACATTAGGGCAAACATCACAAAGCGTAATAGTCTTGAAAATAGTAAGATAGCGAATAGAATACCCAATAAGATCATGGCTCTTTGGAACATCGACATGGTAATGGCAGTCAATATTTCTGCTGTGATCAGTGTCACTCCAACATTCACACACGTCGTAATAACCATCAGTAAAAGATAAGTGGCAATCACGAATTTGTGGGGACGTAGATAACTCCCAAAAGTCGGGATATGGTGTTCTTTTTTATATTGTTTTTCTTCTTTTCTTTCTTGTTTTGTTTTTTTCTTCTGTTGTGTCATTTTTTCTCCTATTCTTTTTTGTAAAATCTATTCATATAATACTATACTTGACCACAAAAGTCAACCCGTTTCTTTTTATCTAAAAAGCATTTTACTTTATGGTAGGAATTAGTACACCAAATTTTAATAGATAGCATATAGTTGTAATATGGAAAAGAAAATTTGTGTATATGCTATTTGTAAGAATGAATTACAATTTGTACAAAGGTGGTATGACTCTGTTAAAGAAGCTGATTATGTTTGTGTACTTGACACTGGTAGTACCGATGGAACGTATGAAGCATTTCAAAAATTGGGAGTGATTATAAAACAAAAAAAATATAAAAACTTTCGGTTTGATACAGCCAGAAATGATAGTATGAAACTCATTCCAGATGATACTACCATTTGTGTTTGTGTAGATATTGATGAATATTTTGAACCGGGGTGGAGTGCTATTTTAAAACAAAATTGGCAAGAAGACACAGGAAGAGTTCGCTATCGTTATACGTGGTCATTTAATCCAGATGGCAGCGAGGGTGTTGTCTTTATGGCAGATAAGATCCATAGAAACAAAGCATACCAATGGAAATATCCTGTCCATGAAATTTTGTCTCCCATAGACAATACACCATATACTTATGTGGATCTACCTACTATTCAACTCAACCACAAGGCTGATCCTACCAAATCCCGTGCCAATTATTTGCCGCTGCTAGAAATCTCAGTTCAAGAAAATCCCTATGATGATCGCAATGCTCATTATTTGGGAAGGGAATACTTTTTCCATGGCAGATATGATGAAGCGATCAAAACCTTGCAATACCATTTATCTTTACCCACTGCCACCTGGAAAGATGAAAGAGCATCGAGTTATCGCTATATTGCAAAAAGCTATCAAGCAAAACACGATCTAGATCATTGTGAAGAATATTTGATTTTGTCCATTCTAGAAGCCAATCAGGTAAGAGATGGGTATTATGATTTGGCTGTTTTTTACTATGAACAACAAGAGTATTGTAAAAGTGCTTTTGTCTTTGAAGAAATGCTTAAAATAAAAGATCGATATCTGTACTATATGTCTTACCCTGTTTGTTGGGGTCCACTGCCTTATGATTATCTTGCTATGTGTTATTATGAACTACATGACATCGAAAAAGCAAAAGAAAACACCTTACAAGCACTGTCTTTTGGTCCTAGTGAAAGACTTATGAAAAATTACGAGTATTTATGTCAATTACTTAAGTGATAAAAATATGGGGAAATATCCTGATGTATATACTCCCTAATAGGAATTATTTTTCATTTTAATTAAGAGAAAAGCAACTGTTTTTCTCTTTTTTATTAGATTATTATAAAACTCTTTAATTTTTTGCTTGCGATAAGGGATACATGAAAAAATTGACCTTATCTTTTTTTTATGATATTCTAAAACTATGAATACAAAAAAGAAACTGTCAATATCTATCTTTTGTGCAATCATCATTGTTACTATGGGAATATTAGGATTTTTACTTTTCCCATCTATCAAAGACAAAAATGAAAAACCTATTTTAGGTGTATGGTGGTGGGACAATCGACTAGATTTATCTTACTTAGAGTGGGCAAGTGAACAAGGTGTGACCGAAATCTATTATTACACCTCTTCTTTTTCAGAAAAAACCAATACTTTTATTGGGGAAGCTCATCAAAAAAATATAGAGGTATATTGGCTTACGGGCGAATACCAATGGATAGATCATATAGAAGATTTACAGTTGCAAATAGAAGAATTTTTAACTTACCAGAACACATACCCTAATACATTCAATGGTATTCATTTTGATATAGAACCACACCAAAATCCCGATTTTGAAACTTTTAAACAAGATATTCTAATTCAATTCGTACAGCTCGCCCATACTATAAAACAAAAATATCCTACCATTACGATTGCATATGATCTTCCTATATGGATGGAAGATGAAATTACGTATCTCGGTGTTACAAAACCAACTTATCAATTTATGATTGACTATGCGGATCGAGTCACTCTTATGAGTTATAGAGATACGGCTGAAAGTATACTTAGTGCTGCTCAGAACGAAATTCAATATGCCATAAGTCAAGGAAAATCTCTAAATTTAGGGGTGGAAACTCAAGGCAATGTAGAAGACGAAATTACTTTTTATGAAGAAGGTAAAACATATATGAATCAAATATTACAAGAAGTGAGAGAGAGTGTTCCTTTTTCTTTTGGAATAGCTATACATCATATTAAAAGTTGGTATTCTCTTATCTCCTGAAATATAATTGATTCTTACTGCTCTTATAATATTTGCTAAAACAACAACTAAAAAAATAAAAACACATTCTTCTATAGTAGAATGTGTTTTTATATATTTTATTTTCGCTTTTTTTAAAAAATTGTGCTATACTATATCCATAAAAAAGGAGATAGAAGTGGAAACAAAAATTTTACAACCAAACTTAGAAACATATACCCTTGCAAAATCACTTCTAGAGCAAGGGAAAATCGTAGCCTTCCCTACCGAAACTGTGTATGGTTTGGGGGCAGATGCTACCAATCCAACAGCTGTAGAAAAAATTTTTTTAGCAAAAGGTAGACCAAATGACAATCCTTTAATTGTGCATTTGGGAGATAAACGTAATATACAAAAATATGTTCTTCGTATTACACCCCTAGAACAAAAAATCATTGATGCCTTTATGCCCGGACCTATTAGTTTGGTCCTACCTAAAAACTCGCTTATTCCAGATTGTGTGACAGCAAAAGGGCCTACCGTTGCTATTCGTATTCCTGAAAATCAAGTAGCAAGAGATCTTATCAATTTTTGTAAAAAACCAATCTGTGCTCCTAGTGCCAATACTTCAAAACGTCCTAGTCCAACGATCGCACAACACGTTTTTCAAGATATGAATGGAAAGATTCCTCTCATCATTGATGGGGGCCAAACAGATGTTGGGATTGAAAGCACGGTGGTAAAAGTAGAAAAGGATCAAGTCTTTATTCTGCGACCGGGTAAAATAGACAAAACACTTTTAGAAAATACGCTACATTGCCCTGTGCATGAAAACACCAAAGTAGGAAAAATTGCACAAAGTCCCGGTATGAAATACACCCATTATAAACCTAATTGCGATATGATATTGGTCAAAACTGATCCTATTGTCACAATTCCAACATTGTACCAAGAGTATACAAAACAAGGCAAAAATGTGATTATTTTTTGTAAAGAAGAAGATCTGCCTTATTTTTCCTCTTTCCATGCTGTATCTTTAGGAAAAGATAGTAAAGAAGCTAGTCACAATCTTTTTAAAATGTTACGAGAATATGAAGATCATGATTTGATTCTTGCACAATTTGTAGACAATGGAAAGATGGTAGAAGGATTATTCAATCGCATGAGCCGAGCTTGTTCTGGTCATATTGTATAAAATAGTGAAAGAAAACAATCCACAATCCTTGAAAATAAAAAACAACAACTTATACCTATAAGATGTTGTCTTTTTTTATGACCATGATTTTCTACCCAATAGATAAAGCACCAATTCTCTAGAAAAAAGCATACAATAGTATGAAACTATGTATCAAAAAGAGGTGCGCATGAAATGTTGTTTGCCAAACCATCAAGAACATACCACGATTATTAAAAATTATTATGGTCCAACGGGACCGACTGGACCAACGGGACCCACAGGTCCTATGGGAATGGGGACAACGGGGCCGACTGGTCCTACCGGTGCAACAGGTCCTATGGGACCTAATGGAGGAGTAACAGGTCCTACCGGACCTACGGGGCCTACAGGATCTACAGGTCCTACCGGACCCATGGGAGATACCGGAGCCACGGGACCTACCGGACCAGCCGGACCTATTGGAGCTACTGGACCTACAGGGCCTACGGGACCTAATAGCAGTACTGTCTTTAATCCTTTTGCTATTTATGTTAGGAGTAATACGGTGGGAGGCAATGGTACTCAAAGCAATCCTTTCCCTACCATTGAAGATGCTTTAAATGTAGTAGGTAATAATGGAACCATTTTTGTACAAGGGGGTACCTATCCTATAGATTCGACCATTCCTATTACACAGAATAATATTACTTTACTTGGAAAACCAAATGCTACCATTTTATTGACAGCCAATACTGTGCCTTTTGTAATTTCTGGGCAAGGCAATAAAATAGAAGGATTTACCTTTACAAGCGATACACCCTACCCAGTGGAATTCTTACAAATTGGTGGACAAAATAATGTGATTCGCAATAATATTTTTTATGGACCTACCCAAGCCGACGATTCTTCCACTTGGGTAACCAATCGGGGTATTGTCACACAAGGGGGCTCTACCAATACATGGATAGATGATAATATTTTTTATTCTTTACGACAAGCAGCCTATCTCAATCCCAATAGTACAGGATATGTCACAGGCAACGTTACCTATCAGACGAGAGGTTGGGTGGTAGATCAAGCTGTATTCCAATTCTCCAACAATAGTTGGGGGCTGCCTACGAACGCTGTGGATATTGCCTTATTAGCAGGCACGACGACTGGCGTTCCTTATGATCCACTTAGTTCTTTACAAGAATACAATGCAAGTGCCACAATTAGTGATCAAAGATAATCCTATTCTATCAAAATCATGTCATAAAAAAACATCATGATGATCATACAAAAGTCTAAAAAAATAAAAAAGCATATTCCAAAGAATATGCTTTTTTTAGTGTATAGTTACTCCATAATATGTCCTCTGTTATGTCCTCTGTGTGAAAAACAGCAACGACAACAATACATACATGGACAGTGTCTATGATCACACGTGCAACAAGATTTTTTTGTGATCACTTTTACAACCACTTGTACACATTTTGGTTTTGGTGGAAGTAGATAGGTCGTTACCATGTTACTTTCTATCCGTCTTCCTGTACTACTTTCAACATAAGCAACATTGACAATTTTCTTTTGCTTTGTATACTTAATTTTTGCTAAGAAAGTGACAAGCACACTTCCTTGTGGCATAATTGTAGGCAAGATAAAACCATTTGATGGATTATAAGTTTCATACTGATTACCATTGATAGAAACACTGCCTGGAATAAATTCCAGAGCTTCCTCTAATACATCAACAAAGGAATATTGATCAAGAGTGGTTTGCCCTGTATTCTTAACCACCACACTATATACCAGCGTATCATACCATCTTGCTTTTTCTCTAGATACACTTTTGATGACTTCTACTTGTTCAGCAACTAATTCGATGGTTACACTATTGGTATTTTCGACAAAATTGACTGTCCCTTGAACTAAATCCTCTACACTATAGTTGACCACACCATAATTGGTAACATTGTCTGCTGTTTTTGGATCGTTAGCCAGTATATCATAGGTAATGGTTACCATATCATTTTGTGGGATCGAAGGAATGGTAAATCCACTTAATGGATCTAAAAGTGGAAAAGGTAGGGTATTGATTTTTACACTTCCAGCAACATATTGTGCTCCACTCGTCATCACATCTTGGAATAAGATATTGCTAATGAGATACTTACTATCATTTTTTAACACGATTGTTTGTGTAGCAATACCCCCTTCTTGCAAAACTGTTGCACTACTAGACTTGACCTTAGAGAATAACAAACTAATGACATCAGTTCGCACTAGATTGCTTATCTCCGTACCAGCGACAGTATCTCCATCTGGCAATATAGAATCAAAACTAATAGAAGACTGATTGTCAATAGGAGTGACACTACCATCGACCGTCACCTTATATACAATATCTACAACTTCAGTAGGATTGACTACCCCGATGGCAATAGCATCTGGTGTCATGCCCGGTTGTGGTACTCCTTTAAGGACAACAGAATTTTCTACAAAGGTTACACCCTGTGGAATTTGATCTGTAAAAATTGTATTTTTGGCAACAAGTGTACCATTATTGACAATAAAACTACTATATTGTAGAGTATCACCTGTTTTTGCAACACCTTTATTGACTGTTTTGATTAGATTCATTTGTTCAGATAGTATGGCTACACTGACTGGATTACTGAGAGTCACCCCATCAATGACAAAGCCTTGGAATGGTTCAAACGTATATTCCACTCTTGCGACATTGACAGCAGGATTCACAATAGGCACTGTCGTAGCAACAAGACTGTATTTGATCGTCACTGTTTGCCCACCAGCAATACTGGCTATGCTAATAGGGAACGTATTTGGTTGGACAACGCCATCTACCTCAATACTACCATCTACCAAAGTCAGTCCTTCTGGAAGCAAATCTTTAACAAGAACATTGCTTGCTTCTAATTCTCCTGTATTTTGGATTGTGATGGTATAGTTGATATTGTCACCTACCACCTTAACAGTATTATCTACAGATTTTACCACTTGCAAACTTGCTCCTAATGCATCTACCTGAATGGCTAATGCATTTGGCACATACAAGTCACCACTACTGGTAAAACGGAATACAGCCGTGGTTTGGGAAGTATTGAGTTTGTTAGATACATCAATCGCCGTGATATCCCAACCTTGTCTACAAGCTAGTGTATTGGTAGCTGTTTGTGCAATAGCATTCCTATCTCCAAATGTACCTGTGGTATCTAGGACACCATTGACATCGTTGATTTGGGAAGCAAAAAAGTTGTTTGCTGGATTATTTGGACCTGACATGACAGATAATTCACTGGTCGATGGCCCGAATAAGAACTGATCCCCTATTAAGACAGCATCACCTTCTTGACTAGACAAAAATACTTTTCCTTCTATTGGCAACACTGTTGGTGTTTGGAATCCACTGAGTGTCACATCAGTTACAGGGGCACTTGGTCCAACCACTGCACCTCCTACCCAAAGTGTAAGATTTCGAAGTGCATGTGTTGGGTTTGCATAGACAACAGCCAGTGTCCACCCTGCATGATTGGTTTGACTGGTTTGATTGTCGTTGGCAATGATCAGTGATGGTACTTGAGAAACTTGATAAACCCCATTCATCATAGATTGCACAAGATTGGTAACATTGGCACTTCTAACATAGAACCCTATCGTAAAAGATTGCCCTTGAGAAGGAATCAAAAAATCTTGACTTGTCGTAGCATCTGGTACGACAGAATAGTTCGTGCCGTTAATGGTTAGAGTCACAGCATTATTGATGAGATTGCTAATATTCGCATTTTGTGATTGATATAATCCTCCCCAGATAAGTTCAGCATATAATACTTGACTTCCTAATGGCAAACCCAAATTACTTGAAGAAGCATTTTCCAAATAATTGAGTGTTGTTCCCTCTGGGAATGTTGGTACTTGGGTGGCTAAATTGCTGGTAAATGCCCCAATAGAACCTAAAAATCCTGCAGTATTTGTATTAGGTGCTTTACTTAACCCCAAAGTATTTCCAATGAATCGTATTCCACCTCGAATGATTGTAGAGTATCTTTGTATAAACGCCATATTTTTCCTCTTTTCTACGAATCATAAGAATTTCATATCTTTGTATTGTCCTACTATACAAGAAATAGCATTACAATACAATTCAGCGTATGCAAAATTTTTATTTTTTGTGTTTCATGCATACTTATCTAAAAAAAGACATAAACTATACTATGAAAACAAAAAAGCAAACTATTTTTTCTTATATCGCTATATTAGGGGGGATTTTACTCGTTGCAGGACTGGGCAGTCTTTTTGTACAAATGGGTATGTCTTGGTATAAAACACTCACCACACCCAGCCAGTTTCCTCCAAACTATGTCGTACCCATCATGTGGACAATCATCTATGGCATATTTGCCATTGTACTTTGTCTTTGGGTAAGAAAAGACGATATCCCTGTATCTATTATTAGCCTACTAATCCTCAACGGTATCATGAATGTCGTATGGTGTTTAGTTTTCTTTACTTTAGAACAGACATTTTTAGGGCTGGTTGCGATCATCTTGGTGCTCATGCTATCTATTGTTTTGCTAAAATATATTTTTAATTATAAAAAAACTTATGTATTACTCAATATTCTGTATCCTATATGGGTAAGTATTGCTACTGCTTTGAATCTAGCACTGTGGATCTTAAATTAAATGGTTTTTAGAGTAATCTTAATAAGTCTAGCAAAAAAGTAATGTATGAAAAGATAACAATGTATACCCAATCATCACAATGTGTATGTAACTATAACAATATGTATCAAAAAAATACGAAACTATCTTGTTTCGTATTTTTATATTTTTTCTAGCATGATTTTTTATGGATACCTTTTGTAAGTTTTATTTTTTATTCTACTAGAATCCATCAATATTTTTTAGGGCAACATATCAGGAGAAGAAGGTAGGTTTTTTTCTTTGGTATTATGCTTCATGTCTTCAGTCAACTTTTTTGTATGTGCATTTTCAAAGGACTTTTTAGAAGTTTGACGGTTTTGTGTTTCTTTCTTTTCTGACGTATGTAAGATCGTATTTTGTTGTAATTGCTTTCGTGTTTCTCTTGCTTTTATTTTTTCTTCATATAATTTTTGCACATAGATTGCTCTTTCATGGCAGTACTCCACTTGTTCTGGTGTCACTCCAATGATAAAGACTGGTTTTTCTTTTTGATAAGAATAGATTTGCAAAGTCTCTCCCGTATACAGAATAATATCATCATACAGGTAGCGATATTTTGTTGATTTTATACTTTGCATAATACGTTTAATGCCTTCTACCTTGCAATCAGATAAGGTGGTCGCATAGATAAACAAATGATTATGTTGGAATTGTTGATAACTTTGTAGTTTTGCTAATTTGATTTCTAATGTCTTTTTTAAGCACAATAATTCTTGATGAATGAATTTTTGATTGGCTGTACTAAGATAAATCAGTTTTCCCCACTTATTGAGTCTTACTCTTCCTTTTAATAATTTTGGAAGACGTTTTTTGATCTCGTCCATGGTCCAATTCTTATCTTTACACACTTTTCTAAAGCGATGAAAAACCCCTAAGTAACTATCTTTAAGACTGGTTACTTCTACCCCTACAGAAAAGTCGTGCGTTTGTAACTGAATATCTGGTTTGTCCTTAATGGTCGCAGCAGCATACTCTTTTGTCAACACTTTTTCTAAAAGACATTTTGCAAAAAATTCGTTGTAGACTTTGTTGTCCAAATTGTGATCTATATTTTCTATCATAGCCTTAGTATATCATATTTTGACAAAATAACAAGCTTTTTTCTTTTTTATTTTCTTGAGTATGAGATATTGTCAATTTTTATAAAATGTTGTATACTAAATACAATATGATCAAATACAAAATAAAACAGGAAAGAGGAAAGTATGGAAAAAGAAGTCAATCCTATTTTAAAACATTTACCAAAAGATATTCGCTATAAAAAAATTGTAGGGTGTGGGTATTTTGGTGTCTGTCTAGACAATGAAGAAGAAAAGCCATTAGGAAAAAATAAAAAACTATTTCGTATTGTTTCTATTATCACAGCCCAACATGATCAAGATAAGAAAAAAGTCTTTGCCACAAAAAAAGAAAAATTAAAACAAGAAGGGGTACACGTTTTGCTTTCTGGCAATTTTCGACCAGTTTTTCAACAAAAAGAAATTGTCAATGCCCAAGTCAAAGAAGAATGTCTATCTCATAAAGTCAAGTTCGGTAATCCAGAATATTACAACAAACTGGAAAAATCTTCTCGCATTGTCTTATACGATGAAGAAATGGCAAAAGGACAGATTTTTTACTTGGCGCACTTAGAAGATTATCCTTCTGTCATGAATTTTTCTCAAGAACATCTCAATCAATTATTTCACGATGCTTTTCTCATTGCTCGTGAAGGACTGAATATTGATTTTGTGGGGCAAAACATTTTTTATGAACCTAGTGAAGGATTTTATTTTATTGATTTGGAATATCTAGAAGAAATAGATGATGAAGAATCCATTGAACAAGTTAAGAACTTTATTGCCAATAGTGTGGTAAGCATTGCTCAATTTGTATTAGGTGTGTCTAGCTCTAACATCAAAATGTATTTAAAACGATTACATGACAATCCACAGGAAAAAAATATTGTCACCAATCTCAAAGCGTATGATGCTTTTATACAACAAGTTATCCAAGCCTTGCAGACCACTGCCACAACGTACCCTATCTTATCTACTTGCACTCAGTATAAAACTTATATGCAATGGCTGATCAAAGATAGCCAACTTTTACATACACAATTACAAAAATATAGTCAAGTAGATACTGATCGTGACTCTGCTAGCGAGGAAGAAGAAAATACTTTGTAACAATCTAGTCTACCATTTTTATACTTGTTAGCACCAATTCCAACAAGGACAAAAAACTACAATATGAATAAGTAGTCTATTGGTTCATCAAAAGAAAAAAAGGCAACTATCTTGCCTTTTTTTCTTTCCCTATATACGATTGTTTTCCATTATTATCCTTCATACTCATCAGTCCACCATTCTATCTTGGTGTTGATCACTGCCTTTTTTTGCAAATATTTTTGTTTTCTTGCGTATTTCTTTTCCAATTTGTTTAGTTGATTGTCTAGTTCAAGTTTTTTCATATTTGCTGTATACAAGCGATCTTGTTCTGCTGCAGTATGTGTTTCTTCCATTGTTTGAAGTATACTATCCATATCTAATTTTTTAGCATATAATTGATATTTCATATCTTGCAAAGTAGATTTTTGCACAAACTCTGCTTTTGTTTTTCCTTCTTCGGCTTGTTTTTTTGCTTGATGATACATGTTCATCAAATTACCAATTTTACTTTCATGTTCTTGCAAAACATTTTGTTTTTGTTGTTCATAATTGTAGTTGTTGGCTTCAATGGCACATTGGACACTTTGATAAGATAAGATTCTTTCTTTTTTATCCAAATTGACATCATATACTTCTCTACTGTACTGTTTATTTTGATCTGTGATGGCTTTTCTAGTGTCAATCGATTGATTGATTTGTTCGATCGTTTGATTCACAAGACCACCTTTTTCTTCCATGTACTGATCAATATGATCCATACATTCTTTGGCAATGCACAAGACATTTTGTCTTTGTGTCTCTATCAGTTCTAGACCAGAAGTATACATTTGTTCAATTTGCTGTTTCATGTCTTGATACATCTTTTTGTAGTCATCTCTTTCTTTTTGATGCAATTCTTGTAAAAAGCTGATTTGGTGTGCAATATGTTTTTGTCCTTCTGTATCTGCCTGATCTATGGATACTTGATAAGACTTTAATTCTTCAATCACAGCAAAAAAAGTTTGATTGATGGCATATAGATTTTCTTTGATTTCTTGTTCTAGAGCAAGTATGCGATTGGTTTTGATTTTTTCTAATTGTTCTTTTTGTTTATCAAGGACATTTACCCAATCTTCTTCCATGGACAAGGTTCTACTATGCATCAGTTGTTTTAATCGTATTTGTCCACGATATAATAACAACAAATCTACATTCGTCTTTTTGGCTACTGCTCCATACAGATCTCCCACATAGCGATCATGTGCCAATTTTTGATGAAAAGCGTCTTCTAGTGTTCGTTTTTCTTGTATAAAATTTTGCTTTCTGGTATCAATTTCGATTTCGTATACCAAATTTTTTAATCGTTGTTCGTGTTCTAATTTTGCCACTGCGTATTGTTTTTTGGCTTGTTCTTCTGCTACCTGATACATAACACTTTGATAGATAGAATCTAATTCGTTTTGAAACTCCAATTTCTTTTGCAAAACAGTTTGTTCAGACATCGCATCATAGTGTTTTGTCTTGATTTCCATCAAACGATACTCATGCTTTTGCTTTTGTTTTTCTTTTTCCAAAGTCAAATCATTATTTTCTTTTTGCATGATATCATAATACAACTCTTTATCTGTCTGGAATTGTATGACGACTTGTTCTTTTTCTTTCTCTAGTTGCACACAAGCATCGATGAGTTCTTTTCGCATATTCGACAACGTATCTTCTAGAGCATACGATAGATCTAGTTTTTCTTGATCCATATTTTTACTATCTAGATCGAATTGTATGACAGATTGTTTGCTATCTTTTTTGATTTGTTTGATTTCCTCTTTGGTAGAAGCTTGATCTAGTTTGTGTTCCAATACCGTTATCTCTTCATTCATATCATGTGTACGACTTGCACGTTTGTGATCAATGGCAATGACTTGTTCTTGGAATTCAGCTTGCAATTTGTCTACTTGTTTTTGATAATTGGTATTGAGTTTTTCTAGTGCTTTATTCTTCTTTTCTATGGTACGATGAAAAACATCTTCCATTTTTTTCAGTTTTTCTTCTTGCTCTTTATGTATGGATTTTTCCTGTTTTTCTAGATCTTTCACAATCTGCAGATACATTGACTTTTCTTCGTCCAAATCTTTTTGATACAATGCTTCTAACGCTTTCTTTTCACTTTCAATCGCTTTTTGATTGGTAGCGTGTTCCTGCGTAAGTTTTTCCACATCAAGTTGATAGGCTTTGTATCTTTCTTGCAATGCGTCCCTTGCTACTTTATTTTCTTCTTTTTGCATTTTCTTGCTACGATTGATTTCTACAGGAAAACTTTTTGCAATATGATTTAACTCTTTCTCTACTTGTGAAGATACCTTCTTTGTTGTATCTTTGATTTCTTCTACAGTGTCTAGATAATTTGTTTTTAGATCTTTTTTGGTTTCATCGAATTTTTCTAGCACATCTAGTTGCAAGACATAATCTGCTTCCATTTCTTGCAAATATTGTTCTGGTAATCTATTCTTAAAATCTTTGACAATTTTCTTTGTTGCATGAGAAAGTTGTTTTTCAATCATAGTATCCACTACATTGGTAGATGCTTGATCTACTTTTCTTGGACGTCCTCTCTTTTTTGCTTGTGGCAAACTATCTTTTCTAGGTCTTCCCACAGGTCTTTTCACAACTTTTTTTGGTCTACCAACTTTACGTTTTGCTGCTCTTGATTTTGCATTTTTCTTTCTTGCTGGTTTTTCTTCTACTACTTGCACTGCTTGATTTTCCATACTTTTTCCCCATACCATCTTTTGTTTTCTATCTGTATTGTAACAAATTTTTACAAAAATCCCAAATATAATAATAGAATATTTTAAAATTTTCTTGTTTTTATTTTTTTAAAAAACTACTAAAAATATACATGAAAAAGCAATATTTTTAGCCGTTTTTTACTACTTATTTTACTTCTAATTATCTTTTATACCTTTTGATAATTTTTAAAAAAAATACATCTTACTTTTTTGAAGATGTATTTTTTTATCAGTCTTATTAGATATTGCTATTCCAGTTTTGCAACTGATCCATGACAGAACTTAACACATTTTGATATTCTTCCAAAGTCGTGGCTTTTGCTAGTTGTGTCTTTTGCACTGCAATTTCATTGGTGATGGTGTCTTTGACTTCTGTTGGAATACTTGCATCATTTTGTACAGTACTTTCCATGAGATTCAATGTCACATCAGTCATGAGTTTTGTCGCTTCATCGCCTACAACATCGTTAGAATAGAGAGTTTCAATACTGCTAATAATTTGGTCAGCATTGTTGGTAATATCTTGTACACTAGATACATTGCCTTGCAATTCTGTCACTACATTTTGTAAGGTATCTACAGCACTCAATAACGTTTCTACATTGTCTACTTGTGTAATATTATTTTTTAAGACTTCTAGCAGTTGGGTATTATCTCCAAAATCTCCTAATGTCGTAGCCACTAGAGTATCAAAGGTAGCTGATACCATTTCTTGTATGACAGCATTGGTGATGATCTTACTCTTAGAATTACCTTCTGTATCCAATAAGGACTCTATCATAGTATCCAATTCTTCTTTGGTGAAAGAATCTTTTGCAAGCAGATCACTAACAGTAATAATATAGTCAATTTCTGTACTGTAATCGCCAGCTTTTAGCGTACTGATATTTTCTTTTAGAAGTTCTACTACTTTTGCATACGTGCTTGGTAGAGAGCTCATATATTCCTCTACATAGTAATTCATAATTTTTACGATTTGATTGCCTAGCAATTTTGTACTAGCTAATTCATCTAACAATGTACCTGCCATTTCAAAATCTAAAGAATCAATTTGATTGAGTACTTTGCTAATAGCAACCATTTCTGTTTGATAGCTAGTAACTTGATCTAGATTGTTTTTCATGCCTTCCATCACATCAAGAATGACAGCGTCCATACCTGTTGCTGGTAATTGATCAGCTGGCACATATCCATCTTGCATTTCATCAATAAAGTACTCTATGATAGCATTGACCATGTTTCCAAATAATGTACTCGTTTTTAAAGAATCCAAGGTTTTTCCCAATGGTTCTAGATTGTATGTTCCATAAGCATCTTGAATGGTAAAATCTGCTGTCAAAAGATATTTTAGAATAGACATTTCGTGTGTCCATGTATGACTAACCCCATCAATCTGCATAATATTTTCTTTTAATTGCTCGGTGATGGTTTTTCCATCAATACTGATTTTTTCTATATCTTCTGGTAAAGAAACATAATCCATAATAGTTGTGAATAGATCATGAATATCTTCTTTCTTTAAGATCATAGAAGATCGGGACAATACATCATCGAATCCTATTCCCAAACAATCCAACAAGTCTGTTTCGGTAATTGCTGTATCAATATTTTCTAATTCTGGTAAGATGGCAACCATTTGATTGTAGAAAATTTGTAATTTGTCTAATTCTTGTTCCCATACCCCGATATTTTGCTCATCGTATACATTTTCTGCTTTGGCCTTTTCTTGTACTTGTTTTAAATTGTTGACTAAATCTTTAACTGGTTGCTGTAAGGCTTCCATATCCTCTGGAATATATGTTAGTAAAAAGTCAATACCATTTTCACAAAGGGAAGTAAATGTATAGTTGTAGATTTCACTTCTTGTTAATACATCTAACCATTTCCCCAGATCTTTTAATGCCATGCTATTAAACGTTTCACTGGAAAACTTTCCACCTGTACTATCCCAGACTACTTGGTACACATCAGCAAAGATTTTGAGTTCATCAGCAAATTCATCTAAAGCGATGGTGGCATTCATAAAATCATTCACCACCGTTTCTAACTGGGTAGGAAGCTCACTTTGTTGATAGAGATCCACCACTTTTTCTTTGGTCTTTTCTAAAATAGATTGTTTGGTAGATTCTGATATAATCGTGCTATGGAATAAGTCATCAATAAGATCTGCCGTTTGATATAAAGTAGCTTTGCTAAAATAATAATTTTCATTTTCTTGATATTCTTGCATCACAAGGACAGCTGTATCAATGAGTCCTGCAACTACATCTTTTACTCTATCTACTTGTATTTGACTTTCTTCAAATACAGCTCCCCATTGTTGACAGCCATATTCTACAAAAGCATTCAAAAGAATTGGTGTAATGCTCACAGCATGGTTCAAGGAAAAGAATGCATTAGAAAGTTTTTCCCCAAATTCTGGACTAACAGAAGCAAGCATTGTTTCATAATTGATGGTATTTGGGTTTTGTAAAAAGTCTAATAACAAACCTTCTTCATGGAAAACTTCTAACACATCAATGGTTGCTAGCAATTCATGTTTTAAATTCTCGGCATTCATATCTTCTAGTGTTTTGATACTTTCAAGCATAGCTTTATTAAAAATTGGTTGTTCCAATGTTGGCAATTTGATAATAGAACTAGATCCTTCCACCATGCTGGTAATTAAAGAAGGAACAATTTCATCAACCAATCTTGTTACGATATGACTATCAAATATGGAATCAATCATACGTCTACTAAGAACGAATAATTGATCCAAATCATCATTCGACAAATTCTCAAAATCATAAGATTGCAAAACTTTTACATCTGCATAAATCCCCACAAACTGATCTGCTTCATCTGTAAGGCTAATACGGTATTCATCTTGTGAGGTTGTCAATTCTTGGAATAATAGATTGCTTAAAGCTTCCATGCCTGTATATTTCATCACTTTTTGAGCAGCACTTGATTGGTACACAGACAAATATTGACTTCCTCCATCAACCATTTCATTCAAAGTTTCCGTCACAATTCCTTGACCAGAAGATGTTTTGTATTTTTCATCTAATGTATTGGCAAACTGACTAATCCCCACAATAGGAATCATAGTCACCACACAAGTTAAATAGCCTAATGCCACACCTGTCAAAGCACCAAACCATCTGCCTTTTTTCTTTTTTGTTTTGATCTTCTTCCCTTCATCATATCTTATGGTATAAGGTTTTAGTAATAACCTAGACAAAATTGCCCAGATTGGCCATAGTAACCATTTTAGCAACCAATACAATGCTACACACAAAATGACAGTAGCTAATAATAATGGTAAGATAGCCACAAGGTTAGCAAAGGAAGGACTATAAGACATCAGTTCTTTAATTTGAGCATTGCTTTCCATATAGGAAATGCATAGATCATTTAAAGAATTGTGTCCATTAAGACTGATCCCCAACTTTGTTAGGTCAAAATTCATGACAAATTTTGCAAGATAAAAACTGGTAAAAAGTAAGATCAGGAAAGTTAAGAACACCCAGACAAAACGAAACAATCCTTTTTTCCAGCCTCTCATCAGCCCCCAAAGAATAGGGAATAAAAACATTAGCACAATGATGCCTAGTAAAACGTATTGGATAATTTGATAAACATCCATAGATATGTACTCCTTTAGTACTGTCACAAAAAAATGTAATGTATCAAAATTGTGTAGTAGTAGTGTTTGTGTTTTGTGAACAATTTATGTTTTTTTATTATAATTAAGTATACAAAATAATTGGTAAAAATGCCACTAATTTTTGCTAATTAGTTGCTAGAAAAGTTATTTTTTACATTTTTCGATTAAGAAAGCTATTTTTCCTATTTTTTTGTTTTATAAGCTATAGATCCCTAGAAAAGTCATCTTTTAAAAACTTTTTTAAAAAAGCACATGCCTTTTGCATAAGTACTCTCTACTTAAAAATACAAAAAACACCTTACCCACCTAACAATTTTGCTATGATTTTTTCAAAAGAAAAGTAGTTTTTTATTGTATTTATCTGCCAAAATGTGATACAATAAAACACTAAATAAGGAAGGTGTTGTATGAATATTTGGAAAGATATAAGAAAAGAAAGAATTACTCCTGATGATTTTATTGCTTGTATCGAAATCGAACAAGGCAGTAAAAACAAGTACGAACTCGATAAAGAAACTGGCATGATTATTCTAGATCGTGTGCTGTATACTTCTACCCATTATCCTATGAATTATGGGTTTATACCTCGTACCTATTGTGGAGATCATGATCCATTAGATGTTTTTGTTTTATGCAGTCAACCGATTGAAAAATTAAGTCTAGTACGTTGTTATCCTATTGGGATCATTGTCATGACCGATCGAGGCGAAGATGATGAAAAACTCATCGCCATTCCATTTGGCGATCCACAGTATAATAGTTATACCGACATTAGCCAATTACCAGAGCATATTTTTGATGAATTACAACATTTCTTGCGTGTATACAAAGAACTAGAACACAAACCTGTCAAGATTGGAAAATTAGGCAATGCAGCCGAAGCAAAAGCAGCTATTAAAAAAGCTATGGATTTATTTGAATCCACTTTTGAACAAAAGGATTCCCTATGAGAATTGTCGCACAAAAAGTACATCGAGCATCGCTATCAGTAGACAATACAGAAATTTGTTCTATTCAAGAAGGGTTACTCTTGTTTGTGGGAGTTCTTAAAGAAGACAGTATAGAAGATGTACAATATTTGGCTAAAAAAATTACACGTATGCGTATGTGGAAAGGTCAAGATGATAAGTTGGATTATTCTTTACTAGATATTGATGGAGAAGTTATGGTCGTGAGCAATTTTACATTGGGGGCTCATATCAAAAGTGGAACAAGACCAGACTTTGGATACAATGCAGAAAAACCAGTGGCTGATGCTTTGTACCTTCAATTAGCCCAAGCACTACAACAGCAAGGGGTCAAAAAGGTCGTGACAGGTCAATTTGCTCATCATATGCATATTGACACTTTGCTTGATGGCCCTTTTACCATTATTGTAGACCACGGTAAAACGGTAGTACCAGTAAAATAAAATGTATGAACTGTATGATTTGTCCTTTACATTGTCTACAATACTTGATATACTAAAAAAAATTGATGAGGTGTTATTATGGAAAATCAAGATCAATTCGCATCATTATTCGATGAAAACAATCATGACAATCTTACTCTACAAGATGAGAATGGCAATGTCATAGAATTCAAACAAATTGCCCTACTCCCTTACAATGGAGCAGAAAGAGAAGAACCTACCATGTATGCTCTTTTACACCCTATGGTCAAAGATATTGAAGATAATGTTGTGGTTTGTTATCGTGTGGAAGTAAATGATGATGACTATGAACTCATTGAAGAAGAAAATGATGCTATTCTTCATGATCTTTTTGATCAGTATATGGAACTTGTTAAGAAGAGTTCTCAACCAAAATAGATAGTGACTATATCAGTGACTTTATAAGATAATAGATATTACATTTTATAAAAACAAGTGCCTTTCTATTATGACACAGATTCATAAAATAGATATACTATCGACTCTAACAATCCTTACTCTTTGGGATTCCTAGTACAGTTGCTAAAAAATGCATTGATATATTTGCAAAATAGCCATAATACGATCTATTTGATAAAAAAAACAACTTTATATGCAAAGTTGTTTTTCTTTTTTTATATTGTTATGAAAAAGGTTTTCATTATAAAACTATACTGTTGTGTTTTTTATTTCTCACACTTAAAAACGTCTTACTGGTAGAATAAAATACTCAAAGTCGTCTTCTTCTGTTCCAGTGATAATACATGGACTTGCTGGACTATTGAAGTTTAATTTTAAAAACTCATTATCTAGTACACGCAATGCTTCGGTAAAATATCTTGCATTAAAGTCAATACTTAAGTCATTGCCTATCAGTTTGATGGTTAGTTTTTCATGTACGTCCCCTAGCTCACTTCTACTAGATAGTTCCATCATCGCATCTTTTATATCGAACTTAACAAGATTGTTACGACTTACTCTGCTCAACAATCCCACACGGTCTAATGTTTCTTCCAGTTGTGTTTTATTCACTGTTACAATAGAAGAGAATGTTGTTGGAAGAATTTGCTTATAGTTGATGAATTCTCCTACGAACAAACGTGTAATAATCGTGGTATCTCCCATATCGATCATTAAGAAATTTTTATCAATGCATACTGTGACATCTTCTGTTGTATCATCAATCAATTTGCTGATTTCACTTAAAGATTTTGCTGGCACGATAGCTTTCAAATTCTTTGTCGCATTGATAATATTCTTTTTGACTAATGCCATACGATATCCATCTACAGCCACAGCTTTAATAGTTTTATCTTCGACTTCGAGCAATACCCCTTTTAGAATTGGTCTACTATCTTCTGTACTTACACAAAAAATACTCTTGTTGATTAAGTCTTTTAGATCTTTGGAAGCGATCGTGAATTTTTCACCATTTTGCAATCGATTCATTCTAGGGAATTCCGTTGCATCTTGACATTGAATAGAAGCTTTACTATCTGTGTACTTGATAGTCAAAATATTGTTTTCCAAGGTCAACTGTATATTTTCATTGACTAATTTTCTTACATATTCTCCAAAGAATTTCCCCGGTACAACGGTAGAACCTTCCATGCCTACTTCTGCACGTATTCTTTTTTCAATACTTAGTTCGTTGTCTGTTGCAATCAAAGTCAAATAATCTTCTTCTGCTACAAGTTCAATCCCTTCCAAAATTGGATTGGTTGTTTTCGTACTTGTTGCACGAATGACTTTATTGATTGCATCTGAAAGATCTAAACCTACACACTCTAATTTCATTTTTTCACCCTTTACCATACTTTGCTTTTGTTTTTTGTTTTGTATAAGAAAAGACATTGATACGAAAAAGAATATTCTTTTTTACCTATCTTTTCACTATAAACATATCTTAAATATATTGTAACATGTAATAAAAAGTAGGTCAATAGAAATTAAAAAATTTCTTATTATATTACCAAAAAATCCTTTTTTTTATGTGTTTTTCTGTGTTTTTACTACATCTATCTTCTACAATTTTGAATACGTATTTTTTTATTTTTATTTTTTTCCATTAGCCACCTTTTCTTTTTTCTTTAGAGCCTTCTATCTTTTTTATCGTTCTTCTTTTTTTCATAGATCAATTATTAGAATAGATATTTTAAAAAAAATGTCACAATACCTTTTATTTTTAGACAATTTTGTGCTATGATGATATGGAATCGTAAAAAACAAAAGGAAAAAATTTATGAGAGTTTGTACACTAGCAAGTTCGAGTAAAGGCAATTGTACGGTTGTGTGGAATGACTCTACTTGCCTTTTGATTGATTGTGGGATTTGTTGTTCCCAACTGGAAGAAAAATTGCAGTATTTGTCCATTGACCCACATTCTGTGCAGGCATTACTGATTACACATGAGCATTCTGATCATATAAGTGGAGCCAAGAATTTTTTGAAAAAATATCCTACTGTTCATGTTTATGTATACCAACCAGCATATACCACCATCGTACAAAAATTAGATACCATTGCTTCCGATCGTATCTTACCATTTTGTAAAGCAGGTTTTATGATTGGATCTTTACTGATTGAAAGTTTTCCTGTGTTTCATGATGCTGTTGCTTGTGTGGGGTATTCCATCTATGAAGGAGATCAAAAAATGTCTATTCTTACAGATAGTGGGATCATCACCAAAGATTTGCTCATGCGTCTTTATGGAAGCAAATTAGTGATTTTAGAGAGTAACTATGACGAAACTATGTTATGGAACAATCCAGAATATCCTACTTATCTAAAAGCACGTATTGATAGCGAACATGGACATTTATCTAATGAATGGGCAAGCCATGCTGTATGTGATCTTGTAGAACACGGAGTAAAACAAATTGTTTTAGCGCATTTATCTGAAAAAAATAACACACCTGAACTTGCCAAGTCTTTCAGTGTCAAAGAGTGTGAAAAGAAAGGTTTTATCGAAAATGTGCATTACCTATTAGACGTTGCACCAGCAAGCACTTTAAGTTCTATCTATTACTTACATAAAAAATAAATAAAATAAAGGTGGAAAATATATGGAATTACCAGTAGAATTAACAACTTTAGCACAAGAGTTAGCTTCACAAGGATACCCATTATATATTGTGGGAGGATATGTACGAGACTATTTATTAGGGATTCCAAATCATGACATTGATATTTGTGGGAATATTCCTTTGGAAAAAATAATAGAAGCGGCTACAAAACTAGGATTTTCTTACACTATTATTCAAAGAGAATTAGGCACTTTACAATTAAAAAAGGACTCTTTTCTTGCCGAATACACCCGTTTTCGTTGTGAATTATATGAAAAAGGGGAGCATCGCCCAGTAGAAGTTGAGTGGGTAAACGATTTAATTATTGACGCAAAACGTAGAGATTTTACCATAAACTCTATATATTATGACATTACCAATCAAAAAATCATAGATCCTTGTCATGGTCAAGAAGATCTGGACAATAGAATCATTCGTACAGTAGAAGATCCAAAAATCACACTTTCTAGAGATGGATTGCGAATCTTAAGAGTATTACGTTTTTCACAAGAATTGCATTTTGGCATAGACATCAAAACACAAAAAGCCTGTATGGAATACAAGCATCTATTACGTGATATTAGCAAAGAAAGAATTACGATAGAGCTTAAGAAAATATTTTTTGCTTATCAAAAAAACAATCAGTCCTCTAGTCCAAGTTTTATTGTTCGCCTTATGAATGAATGGAAGATTTGGAAGGAAATGATCCCTACTTTATCGTTTGAAAAAATATGTTTGAATTACCACCAAATGTTTTTTTGGTTGAAAGATCAAAATATTACAGCTTATCAATTCTATAAAAATGTGTATCTTCATATTCCAGCAGAATTAGGGTATATGGGTTTGTTGATTTTATTAGTCATCAGTGATATTGGAGAAAGGATCACAAAAGAAAATATTCCCTATAGTGTCATGAAAGTATTGGGAAACGATGGATTGAAAGAAACAAAACATTGTCAACGATCTATTGAAAAAATCCTATATTGTATGATACGAAGACAAGATTTTGAGACAAAATTATCGTATAGACAATTTGTGATAGCTTATCATGAATATTCTCAAAAAGAAAAAACATTGCTACATTGTATGGATCCAGCCTATTATGATAGAGTAGAACAAGAATATGATCACTTATTACAACAAAACATTCCTACGACTTTATCAGAATTAGATATTACTGCAGCAGAAATACTACAATTAGGTTTTCCACAAAAAGAAATAGGAAAAGTTATGCAATGGATACATTCTGAGATTTTATTAGATATGATTCCTAATAAAAAGGCAAATATTTTAGAAAAATTACACTATCTTATAGAAAAACAAAATTACTTATCCACAAAATAATAACATTTGGTATTCTATGGTTCATGTGTCCCTTTTGCTAGATAACATACGGTAGGTTTTTGTTTTCCATTTAACATAATCATTTATCCACAAATTGTATAAAATTTGTGTATATCTATATTTTTAAAAAACATTTATAAGTATTTACCACATCTTTTATATTTACCAAGAACTAAAATGATTGATCAACAATATACTTTTATTCTTACTATCTATTTGCTATGGTATTAAAAAATTATATATCTCTATCATAGCGCATAAAAAATTAAATCATGCACCTATAGTATCATAAAAAGTGCATAAAAAGGAGTGCTTATGACTTTTCAAGAAGTTTTACAACAAAAATTTCAAGAATACCATATTCCCATTACACAGAACATGGCTGACCAATTTTATATGTATTATCAAATCTTAATACAAAAAAACCAAGAAATGAATCTTACAGCTATTACTGATCCTGAAGAAGTGATTGTCAAACATTTTTTAGATAGTTGTTTGGGTGTATTAGATATTCCTACCAAAGCAACAGTTATGGATATTGGGTGTGGAGCAGGGTTTCCTAGTATTCCTTTAAAAATTATCCGTCCAGACTTACAAATGATTTTAGTTGATAGTTTACAAAAAAGAACTCATTTTTTACAAGACCTTTGTCAACAATTACACTTAACTAATGTAACCATTATCCACAGTAGAGCAGAAGATCTTGCAAAAAATACAACTTATCGTGAACAATGTGATGTTGTCGTTGCTAGAGCTGTTGCCAAGCTACCTATCTTGCTAGAATATTGTCTGCCATTTGTGAAAAAAGATGGACTCTTTTTAGCTTATAAAAGTAACATTGAAGAAGAACTATCTCTTTCTTCTTATGCTTTACAACAACTAGGGGGAAAAGTAGAACAAATACACACCTTTGATTTGTATGGTCAACAACGATCTATTGTATTGGTAAAAAAAACACAAAGCACCCCGTTAAAATATCCACGTGGGCAAAACAAACCTAGACTTGCACCATTATTTCCAAAAGAATAAATTTTGATGCGTTCTATTATTATCAATATAATATTGATTTTTTAAGAATTACAATTTTGTAGTTCTTTTTTATAGTTATATATATATTGCTACAAAAATTCATATCGTTATCAATTATGACTTACTATGCTAATTGGTATTACAAAAAAATAGTATACATGATAAGATAATACCATACAATTTCTAAAGCTCATTCTTGCAACATCAACATGATTTTTCTTTCCATAGATCCATACGATATAGAGCATCTAGCTTTTTGTGTCTGTCTTTAATTGTTGGATTGTACATCATTTATGTATAATTTTTTTTATTTTACGTTGATCCATTATTTATGATTATCATTCTTTTTTATAAGTTTTTAAAAATAGCAAACTCATACGTTGATACTTTATATATAATAAGGTTACCATTATACAGTCTAAATAGTGTAAATAAAAAGATCAAAAGCTTTTCCTATATAATTCAAAAGACGAATACCATGTTGATAATCTATACTTTTTAGTATCTATGTTTACCAATAAGTATAATTACTTGTTTTGCTTTCTTACTTACTTGATAAGACAATGTAAAAGCACTTACCTATTTTTTCTATTTTCTATTGTTTTTGTATATAATGAATCTTTAATTTGTATGAGAAGAAAATCAATAAAATGAATTGTTTCACGTGAAACATTACTATGTCAACAGCATATAGATTGGTGTCATAATAAGCTTGTTTGATGTTCAAAATTTTGAAATACATAGTTTTTGACAAATACTACCTTGCTATATTGTCAATAAAATGTTTCACGTGAAACATTTTATATGGTTTGCTGGTTTTTATAGTAATATCACGTTTTTATGTTTATATTTGTCTTTTATTGTAATCATTGCTTTTTGTTGTGAGTATTTCTTTATAGTAATTCGTAAACTAGATACTATTCGTTTCTATTCTATCAATAGGAACAATGTATTGTTTATAGTACTCTACTGTATGATTATGATTAGTATAGCATAGGTATACCAACATATAAGCCATATACATATAACAATTTTTCATATTACTAAAGTCAAATTGTTTCACGTGAAACAATTTGAGTATATTTTAAAATATAGATTCTTATGGTACTATTATGTGATAAATTATTGATTAAAGCTATAACTTATATCTACCGTAACAACTTTATATTGTTTCACGTGAAACATTAGAAACTATTTTAAAAAGTCTACCGTATGTATATTTTTCTGTCTACTACGTATTTTTATGAAAATATCAGTTTTATGTATTATTGTAAGCTATATTGTTTCACGTGAAACATTTTACCAGGTTTTTTACTTATATATCGTTGTATGATAATGTTTGCTGTATATTCCTATTATGTAATATGCTTGTTATTCTTACTTAAATATATTATAATTAGGACTTATTCTATCTTAAAATTAGTTTATGTTCCTTTTCGCAAAAAAACTTCTTTTATATCATTTTTTATCTTTACTTCATATAGACCATACTAACTATATCATATAGTATACATACCAAACACCTTCCTATATACGATAAAACCTATATTTTTATAATATGCTTTACGACTTATAGTTCATTTACTATCTTTTATATAGTTTTTGATGATTTTTTAAAACTTTATATTATCATGTTTCACGTGAAACAATCAAACTAAACATATTTCAAATATATAAAATAGTAACTAATTTTTGTAGATGTTGATCATATAGTTATTGCGATAAAATGAAATATCCTCTATATATTATATGGTTTCATAATTTAAGAGATCATGATTCTATAAATGATACCAAGTAAAATTAAAAAATTATGTATTAAAAAAGTTTAGTGTTCTATAAAAATATTACCTCTAATAACATAATCGAAGATAAGAATGTCTTTTTACAATAGTATGTCGTTATACTTTAAAGAATGTTTCACGTGAAACATTCTTAAATTATATTTGATAATATGATGATTTTATATCATAAAAATATACCATAAGTACTTTGTATGTTATGATTGTTTGAATGATATTAGTTCCATGATATATATAAATATATACTCTTATAATTCATAGTATTTTCTTCAACCATATGTCTCTTTACTGTATGTATGGTATACTTTACTTCAAAAACATAGGATCCTTATCTTCTATTGTATTCATATACATTTTGTTTCACGTGAACCAAAATATATATGGTCTTAAGATATTTTTGTATGTTTATAAATTATCTACTAAATATAACAAAAGTGCAATGATTTTTTAAAAAGTTTTTTGTATGATTATGTAAAATATTCTATGAAAAGAGTAGGCTTTTTTTAATCAATTTGCTATAATAAAAATAAGACAAAGGAGGTAGCATGGGAAAAATCGTAACATTTATCAATCAAAAAGGTGGAGTAGGAAAGACAACCACTTGTGTCAATATGGCAAGTTACCTAGCTTTGATGGGCAAAAAGGTTTTACTGTTAGATATGGATCCACAAGGAAATGCAAGTTCTAGTGT
The DNA here is from genome assembly GCA_944332185.1 of uncultured Clostridia bacterium. Lineage (GTDB taxonomy): Bacteria > Bacillota > Clostridia > Christensenellales > UBA1242 > CALVJJ01. The sequence continues at coordinate 49,455 of CALVJJ010000002.1, read as the reverse complement.
AGGTGTCAATAAAGATGAAAAACAAAAAACAATATATAATGTCATTGCTGAAGAAAATGAAATTGATGAAGTAATACAAACCACCAAAATAAAAGGACTAGATGTAATTCCAAGCGATGTTGATCTAGCAGGTGCAGAAATAGAATTAGTCCAAATGAATAGACGCGAAAAGGTTTTAAAAAATATTTTAGCTAACATTAAGACAGTATACGACTATATTTGTATAGATTGTCCACCATCATTAGGTCTTTTGACTGTCAATGCTTTGACAGCTTGTGATAGTGTACTAATCCCTATTCAATGTGAATATTTTGCATTAGAAGGACTTACACAACTGATGAATACCATAAAACTAGTCAAAAAACATCTAAATGAAAATATTGAAATTGAAGGTGTTGTCCTTACTATGAAAGATAGTAGAAGCAATTTAGGCAGTGCTGTTGCTGAAGATATACAAAAATATTTTTCAAGCAAAGTCTACTCAACTATTATTCCACGTAACGTAAGACTAGCTGAAGCACCAAGTTATGGAGAACCAATCTGTATCTATGATCCAAAAAGCACCGGTGCGTTTGCTTACAAATTGTTAACAGAAGAATTTTTAAACAGAAACCACGATCATTATACAAAATTAAATTAAAAATAAAAATATTTTATAAAATAGTAACTTATAAACAAAAACTATGGTATTTTTGACAAAATACGAATTGTAAAAGGTATCTATCATATCAAGATAATATTATACAAAAAAGGAGAAGAATATGGCAAAACCATTAGGAAGAGGTTTATCATCATTACTTGGTAGTTTTGATGAAGAAGAAAAAACACCACAAGTCAAAGAAATTGTGAAAGAAGTGGAAAACAACACCATCACATCTGGTGTAAACGAAATAGAAATTAGTAAAATAGATAATGACCCATCACAACCAAGAAAAAACTTTGATCCAAGCGCATTACAAGATCTTGCTGAAAGTATAAAAGTGCATGGAGTTATACAACCTATTATTGTGGTTGCCAATGGCAATCGTTATACCATTATTGCTGGGGAACGAAGATTTCGTGCTAGCAAACTTGCTGGGAAAAAGACTATTCCTGCTATTGTAAAACAATATTCTGAAAAAGAAAGAAAAGAAATTGCATTACTGGAAAACGTACAACGTGAAGATCTAAACCCTATTGAAACAGCTCGTGGTATGCAAGAACTGATGGACAAATATGATTTTACACAAGAAAAATTAAGTGAAAGATTAGGAAAAAGTCGTCCAGTTATTGCAAACTTCTTAAGACTCTTATCTTTACAACCAGAAGTCATTGCTTTAGTAGAAAGCGGAAAATTGTCTGCAGGTCATGCAAGAAGTTTAGTCGTTGTAGCTGATCCAGAAGTTCAAGTTCGTTTAGCAAAAATGGCTGTGACCAAAAGAGTCACTGTTCGTGATATGGAAAAAATTGTAAAAGACTTACAAAATCCAAAAAGCAAAGTCAAAAAACAATACATACAAAGCAATGAATTAAAAGAATTGATCAAACTTATGCAATCTAAATTAGGTACAAAAGTAAGTGTCGTAGGCGATGATCATAAAGGAAGAATCTATATTGATTATTACTCCCAAGATGATTTGGACACATTGTATCAATTAGTTAGTAAACGTTAGATATGCCAATATCTTTATAGAAATTGTCAAAAAATATATAGAAATGACCATAAAAGGTCATTTTTATTGTATACAGTCTATTTAAAATACTAAAAATAATTATTTTATAGCCTTACTCGTTTTAAATTTTGCTTGTATTTTGTATTTTTTTGTAAAAAATATGATATAAAAAATGTTGTAAAAAACTTGAAGATTGGCTAGAAATTACTAATTTGATAAGTCGATTTATTTCAATTAAACATTAAAAAATATATATCATATCCCATATCTTATCTATCAAAATAATCATAAGGTATATGCATAAAAAATATAAAAAAATAATCAATGAAAAAAGTCTTTTGCCTTGAAATATAGAGAAAAATCTTTATGGATTATCAAAAAATATTTTGCATAAAAATATAGACAGGCAACAGATAATAGGAAACAATTATGAAAAACAAATGTGAATTATGTCCACGTCATTGTGGAGTGGATCGATCTATGTATCGTGGATATTGTGGAATGCCAAACCGTATCAAACTGGCATTAGTACAATTACACCATTGGGAAGAACCTATTATTAGTGGTACGAACGGAAGTGGAACTATCTTTTTTAGTGGCTGTAATTTAAGATGTTGTTATTGTCAAAATTGGGACGTCTCTAATGGAAATATAGGCTGGGAAATTAGTGTACAAAGGTTAGCAGAAATATTTCAAGAACTTGAAACTCAAGGAGCCCATAATATCAATCTTGTAACGCCTAGCCATTATGTACATCTTATACGTCAAGCTTTGGATCTATACCGTCCTTCTATTCCCATTATCTATAATACGAGTGGATATGATAGTGTCGATACCTTAAAAACATTGGAAGGATATGTAGATATTTACCTAACAGACTACAAATATGCTGATAGTCAACTTGCAAAAGAATATAGTCAAGCAGAAGACTATCCAACCGTCGTTGTAAAAGCTATACAAGAAATGGTAAGACAACAACCACATAATATTGTAGAAAATGGTCTTATGAAAAAGGGAGTCATGATTCGCCATTTAATTTTACCAAACCACAGTAGTGATAGTGTACACGTTTTAGAAAATATTCATCAATATTTTCCCAATGTTTACATTAGTCTTATGAGCCAATACACACCTTGCTATCAAGCTGCTATGCACCCTGCAATCAATAGACCTATTAAAAAATTAGAATACACCCGTGTTGTTCAAAGATTTTTAAGATTGGGTTTTCAACATGGTTTTATGCAAGAATTAAGTAGTAGCACTACTGATTTTATTCCTATTTTTAATGGAAAAGGTGTTTTAAAATCTTAAGATTGTCTTTTCATTAGGCGAAATATTGATCCTAATTTCTTTTTATTTTTTGAAAAAATATTTTGAAAATACGATATTTTAGTATGATTGTTTTTCTTCTTATGATACAATAAAGTATGATATAAATAAGGAGTCATTTATGAAATTCAAGATGAAAAAAATAGAATTTAACTGGTATATATTAGTTGCTTTTGTACTTGGTTTGTTGGCTATTGTTTTGTATTTTTTTCCATTCTTTTCCTATAAAAGTCCTTCTCAAGTAGAAGATCAATATTACTACAGTGGATTTGAAATGACACAAGCACTGTTTTGGAAAGAAGAAGATTTGGATATTACGGATCCATCTTATCAAGAAAAATGGCTCATTATACAATTAAAACAAGAAGACGGTATTAAAGGGGCTATGATCGCCACGATGATTTTTACCTTATTGGGTTTGATCAGTACCATTGTGACACTGCTTTTGCTTCTATTTGAAAAAGGAAAATGGGCAGAAATTGGCACTAGTATATTCTCAACAATTTGTTTTACCATTATGGTGGTGCTTGTCCAACAAATTTGTACAGAACTAACCAATTTGTATGACATTGCCTTTATTGAAAATGGTTCTCGTATGACCGTTGTATGGGGACTGTATACAGTACTGGTTGTCAATGCTTTGTTTACAGTGACTAATTTGTTACGACATGATAAAAAAGTCATTCGCTATCAAGAAAAATTAAAGGAACGCAAAAATCAATCTGTTTAAATTGGATTATTTGATAAAATCTGCAATTCCTATCATATACAATCCTCTTGTTAGTTGATTTAGATGTCTATGTTTGCCGATTAGTAAAACATAATCTTGTATCATCAATGATTAAAAATGATGATCGTTCTATTAGATAGAATAGTAATACAAAGGATTGTAAAAAAATAGGTGTACAATACACCTATTTTTTATATGTTTATTTTTTCTCAATAATGAATATGACAAAACGACTAATTTGCAATATAGTCTATGACAATATAACGTTTTGGTTCTTCTCCTTCACTATGAGTCGATATATGATCCATTTTGGAAAGAGCATTATGAATCACCTTTCTTTCATAACTACGCATTGGCTCTAATTTCATACTTTTTCTTGCAACAATTACTTTATTTGCCATACGTTTTGCCAAATGAATTAAAGATTGTTCTCTGTTGGCTTTGTATCTATCTACATCAAGATAAATTCTTCCTCTAAAATGTTCAAAATGATTGCTGACTGCATTGTTTAAAATAGTTTGGTATGCATCAAGACTTTCCCCATGATACCCAATCATTTGGCGAATGTTAGATTTTAAATTCACGTGCAAATCACGTCCATTTTCTTCTATCTCTACATCACCAATTTGATTAAACAAATAACACATTTTTTTCATAAATGACACGATATATTCTTTGACTTGAGCTACCATTTTTGCAATTTGTTGTTTTTGTTCTTCTGTGAGCTGTTTTGGTTTTTCTTCTACTTCTATAGTATCAGTTTCTTCTGTTGTAGATAGATCTAGAGATTCTTGTGGAGTTGAAATTTGTTCCACTTCTTTTTCCTCTACCTTTTCTTGTTCTTTTCCTTTTTCCTCATCATGCATAGTAGTATCATGTTCATCATGACTTACAGAACGTGTGATGTCTACCTTTGCTTTTTTAAACAATCCCCCTTCACTTATAATTTTTACGTCTACTTCATCAAGACTTGCTCCCAATGCAGACAATCCTTCTTTGATTGCCTGATCGATTGTTTTTCCTGTAAATTCCATGTCTTTCTCCCTTTTCTATTATTGACTTTAGTCACTTATTTTATTGTACCTATAGACACTATCTTTTGTCAAGTATTTTCCAAAATAGTCCCTATGGATCAAATCCCATCTTTCTTTGTAGCACAGTATTTTACATAAAGTATGCTACATAAAATGATTTTTTAAAAATTATATCAAGCCAGTACGGTTTTTACTTTTCATGCATAATAAAAAAGACTGATGGGTATCAGTCTTTTTTTTGTATCATATTCAGTATGATTTCAATTTCTTTGTCGATATATTGTATCATTTCAGTCTTTGTCATAGTCTTACTCCTATATTTCAAAGTCTTGAATAACAGATAATGTTTCATCTTTTATTTTTTGTGATTGTTGTACTTTTCTTTTTTCTTCTAAAATAGTATTTTTTTCTCTTTCTATTTTTGCTTTTACATCTTGGAAGAAGTTATTCGTAATGCGCATCAAATCCTCTGGAACAATTTCTGTTTCTAATTTTTTCACAGATTCCATTAAAGATTTTTTCAATATTTTGACACACATATTGATAAATGCTTCATTTTTAAAAGTATCGGTTGGTAAATCTAAAAATACTCTTGGAGAATTGTACATTTTATCTAACAATGCTTTTTCGTTACCAGCATAAATATTTTGATTGGTATCTACATATGCTTCACTCCTTTCGCTATCTAGCAGTGTTACTCTTGCTACACCATCACTAAAATCTGTACAATCCAAAAATTTTTGTTTCCATAAGTTTCCATCTTGATCTATATAGGATTCGAATCCATTTCTAAATTCTACTCGTGCATACCCATCATGAAAAGCACTTGTCGATTTTATGATATTACAGTACTCTTCTTCTGTTAAAAGATCACCTTTTAAAGAAACATATCTTGTTTGGAATAATGATGTTTCAACTTTTGCATATCCATCTTCAAAAGGATAACACTTATTAAATCTTAAATCCCATAAAACACCATCTTTATTGATATAAGACCATTTACCATCTTGTAATTGGACCGGAGCCAAACCTTCATTAAATTCACCCATTCTAACGATTGAATTTGTTTTTTTGTCTTGTTCCATGTTGCACTCCTTTTATTCTATATACTAGTATTAGTATACTCCTTTTTTATAGTTTGTCAATGAGAATAAAAAAGACAACAATACTTAACACACAAGCAAGAAAACCTAATTTGACTTTTTCTATGACAAATATACATCTATTTTCTTTTGACTAAACTTGGTATTTTGTGATAAACTATTAGTAGAATATGATCTTACTTTTTTATAAATAGATCAAAGACAAGGAGAAGATTATGAACAAAGAAAACAAAAAAGAAATCAATGTTTTAGATGCAATTTTGGATCCATCTAATACTGATCCTATTACCATTGTAGATGATCAAAATGTAGAATACACATTTGACCAAGTAGCCATTGTGCCACACAACAACGAAATCTATGCTATTCTTGCTCCACATGAAAAAATGGAAGGCATTGCAGATGATGAAGCCGTCGTCATGAGAGTATTTGAAGATGATAATGGAGAAGGTTTTTTAGAATCCATTGATGATGATAAACTCATTGATATTATTTTTGATAAATACTACAAAATGTACGATGAAGGCGTAAAAAACACAAAATAACTAATTTAAAATAAGATAGATAAAGTTTATCAATTCGGTAAATCCTATATCTTATCAACATATAAGTACTTTATTTTTCTATCAAATGAGCTACAAAAATGCATATAAAAAACACACAAATTGTCTTGTGTGTTTTTTTATTAAGATCACATATCTTGTTGTATTGTATCTATTTTACTTTTTAAGATTTTCTCTACTATAACTTACCACATTCGTATTTTTTTGTTTTTGATTTTTCTTGTCTTCTAATACTTCTATGATGACCGTCATAATTGGTGTAAAGATCATACCAATTAGACCAGATGCTACGATATAGATAGCAAAACCAGCATTATAGAACAAGGTAAACAAACTCATAAGAAGTGGTAATAGTATAATCATCAATTTGTTTGTAGGGGTAGCATAGACTGTTTTTCTTTTTTTTGCAAATGCTTTGCCAATCCATACAGACATTTGGGAAGAAATAAACAATATAACAGCAGATAAAATTGGTAAAATATAATAACCATTCCATGTGGTTTTGTATTCTTCAATGACTTTCCCCATGACAGCCATATATCTTTCTTCGGTAAGGTCTTCTTCACTGGTTTTTGTATTGGACAAATAATTTTGATAAGATAACACTGGAGAAGTATTCGTATCTGGTTGCCATATACTTTTGATCCATAAGAATGGTACTTGTGTATCTTCGTATTTGTTGAGCACTGCTTCTTGTGCTTGTGTAGTAGCTAATGTCAATTTTTCTTCTTCAGTTAAATCAGTGTTTTCTTCCATTACTACACTATATACTTGATCATACGTTGCACTTAAATCTTCATATTGTTGTTTGATCATATATTGACTAATACTTGCCATAGATCCACAGAATGTAAAGAAAATGGTTAAGTTTAGTACCATATAGATAAGCATAACAATACAAGATCCACCCATGGCAGAACCTTCTTTCCTTTGTAATTCTGCAAGTTTTTGATTCATCATTTGAGGGTTGGAAGCGTATTGTTTTTTAATAGCGTCCATTTTTGGTTGTAATGTAGCATTGAGTTTTGTGATTTTACGATTGGATCTTTGTTGCAAAAAATCAAATGGCAACAAAAAAATCTTAATCAGTAGTGTCACCACAATAATCGTCCAAATATAATTACCAATTCCATTATCTAGTCCAAATATAATTTTTGACCACATATCTGTTGGTTTTGTCGCTAGATATAATGTATTTAAAAAATCCATTTTTTATCTCCTTTAGGGTTCATCGGTACAAAATCTTCTCCTGTTTTGCCATGAGGGTGACAGCGCATAATTCGATAGACACCTCTTCCTACCCCCATCACACCCCACTCTTTGATACATTCTATCATATACGTAGAGCAAGTAGGGACAAAACGGCATTTGTTGGGTATCATTTTGGATACCGTAGCTTTGTATCCATATACCAAACCAATAAGTATATATTCGATTGGTTTTAATACTATTTTTATCATATCCATAATAGTATACAAAAAAAAGGAAAAATTGCAAACTTTTTTTCATTGGTTTTAAGGGAATTATGTAGAACTTTTGCCAAAAAAGAAAAAGAAGAACTATTTTTGTTCTTCTCTTTTTTCTATCTTTCCGTTTTGAATATAAAACATCGTGCAAGGGACAGTGTATTCAAATTCTGTACACGTAAGAATGGTTTGGAGTCTTGTCACATATTGCAACAATTTTTCTCTTCGTTGCACATCAAGTTCGCTTAAGACATCATCAAGAAGTAATACTGGATATACTCCTGTTTGATCTTTAAAAATCTCTAATTCTGCAAGTTTTAATGCCAATGCAACTGTCCTTTGTTGTCCCTGGCTTCCATAGTATCTCACATCAATATCATTGAGCATGATTTTCATATCATCTCTATGGGGACCGATCGTAGTGTAGCCTAGTTGCAGATCTTTTTCCAAACTCTCTTTGTATGCCTTGAGTAGTTTTTCTTGAATTTCCTTTGTTGTTTTTCCCACCAAGCCACTATAAGACAAAACCAAATTTTCCTTTTCTTCAGTCAAATATTTTTGTGTTTGACTTGCTTTGATAGAAAGTTTTTCCACAAAATCCATACGAAATTGTATAATTTTTGCACCTACGATGGCCAGTTGTTCATTCCATATACCAATGGTATCTTGTATTTGATTTTGTTTTGTTTTTAAAAGTTCATTTCTTTGAGACAAAATTTGATTGTATTTGGATAGTGCATAAAAATACTGTTTATCAAATTGACTAAGAGAAATATCTAAAAATCTTCTTCTTTCCTGTGGGCTATCTTTGACAAGTTTTAATTCTTCTGGAGAAAAATACACGGCGTGCAAATGCCCCATGAGTTCTCCCATTTTAAGAATGGGTAACCCACCTATTTTAATTGCCTTTTTTTGATAATCAAATAAAAAAATTTCTATATTTTGTTTGCCACCATGGTTTTCCACAGTCGTAGTCACTTTGGCTAGATGCTGATGAAAAGATATCATTTCCTTATCTTTATTGGTTCTAGGAGATTTTCCAATAGCACATAGAAAAATACTTTCCAATAAATTGGTCTTTCCTTGTGCATTTTTTCCTACCAGCACATTAAGACCTTCTTCGAATTGCACAAAAAGTTTTTCATAATTACGAAAATTTTTTAATTGTACGCTTTTTATTTTCATCTTTCTTCCTGCTCTATGGTAAGAAAATTATTCTTTTGCAAAATATAGAGTAACTGTGCTTTGATCTCTTGATAAGACAAGGTAAGAAGGCTGTCTTTTGCCGTAATAATATAGTTATATTGGGGATTGATTTGTGGCAAAAGTTCTCGCATGATGGCTCTTAGTTTTCTTTTGATCCCGTTTCTAATATGTGCTTTTCCTATTTTATTGCTTACCACGAATCCCACTTTGCTATGAGTCAGTTTTGTAGAAGCTACCCATATCACAAAATATTTGCTTGCAAAACTTTCCCCTTTGCGATAGATATAAGCAAATTCCTTTCTCTTTTTTAATCGATTGATCTTTGATAGCATAATTTTCCTTTTTTCTACTTTATTTTTCCCATTCTTTGCTTTTCTATTGTAGAATAAAACAAAAAAAAAGTAAAGAAAAATTTTGCTTCTTACGCTTCTCTTTCTTCACATGGTTCTATTTGATTTTGATGGGAAGCAACCCTACTTGTTGACTTTTCGAGCTTTTTTTCTTTTTCTTCCACCAAATATTCGATCATTGACAAATATTCATGATACTCTTGTTTTGTCATTCCCTGTAACATCATTTGTTCCAAAATCATTTTTTTATATTGCTCTGGACTGACATCTGGACAACTTTGCTTTACTTTTAACACAATAGCTGTAATTTGATAAACGATAGATACCATACCTTTTCCTTTTTTTAAAAAACGCCCTTATTATACAACTCGCCATTTTTTGTGTCAAATTGTTTTTGACAAAAATTGTCGATATTTTTCTATTAAAATACGTTTTTTGATGACCTTCTACATCATATGCTTTATCATAGTTTTTTGAATACTGTATTTTTTAAAAAAGTATAAAAAAGTTTTTAATATGTTTTCAATCTATCTATATACCTGCTTAAAAAACCAATCTCTATATAAAAAAATTGTCTACACCATATTTTGTTTTTTTGCTAGCAATTTATCTACAAATAAAAATTTCTTACTTTACATTATAGATGCGTTGTGCTACAATAGTTACGAAAAAAAGGAGTAATCTATGGAAAATACAACCATCGTTGCCATTGCCACACCATTAGGCTCTGGAGGGGTATCTATTGTACGTATGAGTGGAAGTCAAAGTTTAACCATTGCTTCCCAAGTTTTTTCTTGCAAAACACCTGTGATGCAGTTTCACCCACGTATGATGTATCTAGGTACTTTTACAGCTGCTGATTTTCAAGAACAATGTCTTGCTGTGTACTTTAAATCTCCCTACTCTTACACAGGAGAAGATGTGATTGAGTTTCAATGTCATGGTGGTCGTATGATTGCCCAAGGTATTGTCGAAACACTTTTATCTCATGGAGCTATTCTAGCACAAGCTGGAGAATTTTCAAAACGTGCTTTTGTCAATGGAAAATTAAGTCTGGACCAAGCTGAAGGCATTATGGAAATGATCGAAGCACAAAGCCAAAGTGAAATTCGTGCAGGCTACCAACTTTTAAAAGGGAAACTGCAATCTACTATTCTTTCTATGCAAAACGAACTCACGACACTGCTAGCAAGTATTGAAGTGAGTCTAGATTATCCTGAAGAAGATATTGAAGAAGAAACAAGAGATCGTGTTATACAAAAAGTACAATCTTTGCTTTCTTCTATGGACCAATTATTAAAAACAAAACATACCGGAAAGATCATTCGTGATGGTGTCAAAATTGCGTTAGTAGGAAAACCAAATACCGGGAAAAGCAGTCTTATGAATGCCTTACTAGGCTATGAAAGAGCTATTGTCACCAATATTCAAGGTACGACCAGAGATATTATTGAAGAATATTTTATGTATCGTGGGTTAAAATTTTGTCTCGTAGATACAGCTGGTATTCGCCAAAGCCAAGATGTCGTAGAAAAAATTGGAATTGAAAAAAGTTGGAATGCCTTATCTTATGCCGATATTCTTTTAGTGGTATTAGACGGCAGTCAGCCTTTGACAAAAGAAGATATTGATGTATTACAACATATTCCACATCATCAATATTTTATTCTAATCAATAAGAATGATCTTCCTTTAGCAATCGATGAAGAAAAAATTTCATCTATTTTGTCTTTAGATCAAAAAAGTTATGAAGAAAAACGCTTGTATACCAGCGCCACGTTAAAAGATGTAGAGGAAATTAAAGAAAAACTGTATCAAGTTGTATCCACCAAAGATCTAGAAGGACAAGGAGTCGTCCTAACCAATTTTAGACATATTGAATGTTTGGAAAGAGCAAAACAATCTTTGGAAAAAGCACTGCTAGATCTACAACAAAACCAAACACTAGATATTGTCTGTATTAACTTAAAAGACAGTTGGCTAGCTATGGGAGACGTGACGGGTAATAGCCAAAATGAAAATATTATCACAGAAATTTTTGAAAAATTCTGTGTAGGAAAATAAAAGGAGTACTATGGAAAAACAATATGATGTTGTCGTTATCGGTAGTGGGCACGCTGGCTGTGAAGCCTGTCTAGCAAGCGCCAGAATGGGCAGAAAAACTTTACTTTTGACGCTCAATCTTGACAGTATTGCTTTTCTTGCCTGCAATCCGTCCATTGGAGGAACAGCCAAAGGGCATTTGGTATGTGAGATTGATGCTTTAGGTGGACAGATGGGGATCAATGCTGACAAAACCACCATACAAAGAAGAATGCTTAATGCAAGCAAAGGACCTGCTGTACAATCTCTTAGAGCACAAACAGATAAAATTCTATACCATACCGAAATGAAAAAGACTTTGGAAAATCAAAAAAACTTAACCATTCGCCAAGCTGAAGCAAGTGAAATTGTTGTAGACGATGGGAAAGTCGTAGGGGTAAAAACAAAACAAGGGGAATTTTATGACACAAAAGCAGTAGTTATTGCCACTGGTGTATACTTAAATAGCAAAATCATTGTAGGAGAGTATACAAACCATATTGGACCTAATGGCTTTGCTCCTGCCAATGAACTAACCAAAAGTTTGCTAGATTTGGGAATTACAGTACGCCGTTTTAAAACAGGAACACCTGTAAGAATTCACGCAGACACCATTCATTATGATCAACTAGAAAAACAATACGGGGAAGATGATATTCAACCATTTTCTTTTATGACAACCAAAAAACCAAAGAATAAGACCATTTGTTATCTTACTTATACTACATCAAAAACACATGAAATTATTCTTAACCATTTGGATAGATCCCCTTTGTATAACGGCATGATTGAAAGTCTAGGACCAAGATATTGTCCAAGCATCGAAACAAAAGTGGTTCGTTTTAAAGACAAAGATCGTCATCAATTATTCTTGGAACCAGAAGCTTTAAGCACAAAGGAAGTGTATGTACAAGGATTAAGCACTAGCTTTCCAGTGGATTTACAAGAAGAAATGGTGCATAGTGTTTTAGGATTGGAAAATGCTCATATTATGCGTGATGCTTATGCCATTGAATATGATTGCATTGATAGTCTGCAACTCGATGCAAGTTTAGGCTTGAAAAAAATAAAAGGATTGTATTTTGCAGGACAAGTCAATGGAACAAGTGGATACGAAGAAGCTGCAGCACAAGGAATTATCGCCGGAATCAATGCTAGTAGATACTGCACGCATGATACTCCTTTTGTCTTAAAAAGAAGTGATGCCTATATTGGTGTGCTGATTGATGATCTAGTAACCAAAGGTACCAATGAACCTTATCGTATGATGACTAGTCGTGCAGAATATCGCTTATGGTTACGTCAAGATAATGCTGATCTTCGATTGACTCAAATGGGCTATGATATTGGACTCGTAACAAAACAAAGATATAAAAAGTTTTTACAAAAGCAAGCTATCATATCTCAATGCATACAAACACTACAACAACACGTTGGGCCAGATGAAAGATTGATACAGTTGTTGACAGAAAAAGGGGAGAGTTTGCCACAATCTGGAATAAAATTAGCTGATTTACTCAAAAGAGGGACCATTCATATAGAAGACCTTATCAAAACGTATCATATACTAGATGAGGTAGATCCTGCTATTTTAAAAACAGTAGAAATCCAAATAAAATATGAAGGATATCTATCCAAACAAGAAATTGCTATTGCTCAAGCAAAGAATCAAGAAAGTATAATTCTTCCAGATAATATCGATTATTATGCTATTAAGGGTTTACGTATTGAAGCACAGCAAAAGTTGGATTTGATTCGTCCTCATACTTTAGGCCAAGCTAGTCGTATTAGTGGAGTAAGTCCCGCAGATATTAGTGTATTGACAGTATACCTAAAAGTAAAAAGGAATCAAAAATAGATTGTTGCTTTTTCTAGCTTTGTCTATTTATATATAATGATATAGTATATATAATATAGATAGTATGTAGTATACTATATACTACAATATAATATTATTATATATACTATATACTATATATAATATAGAGCATTACCGTATGATCATAAAAAAGAAAATCATACCACGTAGTAAAGCACAAAAAACAAAATACAAAAATACTTGATGATGTTATTTGATACACTTACAGGTTGTACAAGTATGACTTATGTCGTCATCTTTATAAGATAATGGCATACCACAACGTACACAGTTTGGTGTAGAAAATAACATTTTATTTTTTTTAATATCGTAAAACATTTTGTAAAACCCCCTTTTTATTGTACAATATAGGTAAGTATTCTAGATGTATTGGTGTATAAGATTCTTCTTTACACACAATACTAGAACCATGACAAAGTATGACCTATCAATAAGGTAACAATATATATCTATATTTTTTGTTATTTGGGGAAATTTATGTATAACAAAATAGGAGATAAAAATGGATTATAAAGTAGTTAGACCAATGATCAAAAAATTAGGCATCAAAGGAGATCCTGTCACAATTAAAACCAATAAAAATACCAAAGTACAGGAATTCATTGATGAGGAATCTTTTGTGCCATCTATGACTAACACAACAAAAGTAGATACTTCTACATCAAAAAATTTGTCTACAATAGATCAACCTATTACACAAGATGAAGTCAAAGAATATGGCTTGCGTAGTCACGCACCTATCAAAGAAGATTCTTTACAAAATCAATCCCGTCCATCTGCAGAAAAAATAAGTCAAAAAGAAAACTCTTTGACCGATCCTATAGATACACAAACAATGGGACAAGATAGTTATCAAGTGGGAGATATTGCTAAAAATATTCAGGCACCAACAGAAAAAACACAACCTAAAAAATCAAAATTCGTTGCACCTAATCCATCACAAAAAGATACCGAGATTGCTTTATCAACTATTGAAAAAGAAAAACAAGATATGAATAGCTTACTTAGTAGTATCAAAAAAATAAAAGAATTGACTCATTTTGAAAAACCAAAACCAGAAGTCAATATCATCGCCAAAAAGCAACCAACTTATCTTACCCAACCAGCTAACCCTTATGCTAGTGAACTCAGAAAATTGTTTGAAAAAGAAGATGCGAAAAAAGTAAATGCTACAAAATCAAAACAAAATTTGCTTCACAAATACAATTTAGTTTCTTTATTGGACTCTATCAGTAATCCCTCTATAAATACCTTACATACAGAAAAAGAAAACCATACAGATACTTTATCTTTAGAAAAAGATAAGTCCATAAAAGATTCTATCTTTCATGCTACAAAAAACACATCTATTAAGCCACTACCATTTTCCAAATATGATATGCGTTATGATCTAAACACCATCGAAGATGTTACTGATGATGAAAGAATGAAGGATCAACAAAATCTTACAGCAAAAGACAATACGAATGCATTAGAAGGTGTGCCATTTTCTAGGGTAGATCTTAGAAAACAAGAAGATACTGATACCTACGAATGGAATGATACTTCTTATACTTCGATAGATACCAATCCTTATACAAAAGGATCTACCACAGAAGGTGTTACCTCTATACCAACTCAAAATTACAAAGATTATACTGTTTTTGACAAAAAACCTACCAATACTACATCAACCTATCAAAAACCAGCAACACCATCTGTATCTAAAACGGTAGAAAATGGTAATTCTTCTACACCAAATACTGACTCCATTGCAGATGATGATCTGTATGGTGAAGTCATATCCGTAGAAACGGTACAACCAAAACAAAAGAAAAAATTTGTCCCAACAGATATTGCTGAAACAAAAAAATGGGCATGGCTTGCTTATCTACTTTTCTTTATTCCACTACTTTTCAAACCAAAAAGTCAATTTGTCAGACACAGTGCCAATGAAGGTCTACTCATCAATATAGTAGATATCATAGGTATTGTTTGTATTGTATGTGGAGCTATGATCACCAGTTCTGTATTAGTGACACAAGGACTTTTGCTTGCTTTAAGTATCATTGGTTGGATCTTATTGATCTTAACTACTGTCACAAAAATTTTTATGATCATCGTTACCCTTTCTGGAAAATGTGTTTCTACTCCATGGTTTTGGAATATTAAAATTATTCGATAAACCTAAAATATTTTTGTAATATTATTGACTCTAAAAAAAAATCATATTTTATTTTTTCATATTCAATATGTGTTAGTTTCTACCATATTTCACTTTTATCATAAAAACGATTGAAAGACTTTATCTAAGAACTAGATAAAGTCTTTTATTTTGTCTTTCCATTATATTAAGATCTTATTGTTATATTCTTATCTTATGTATTGTCAAATAACAGTATATAAAATACGGTTTTACACAAAAAAAGATAGTTTCATACATATAATATGGTAGTTTCTGTCAAAAAGTACCATGTAACACACTTATATTGTCAAAAACATATACTTTTACAGAATGGAATATCATACATAATCAGGATTTTTAAAGAAAATGCACCTAGACTATATTTGTCACTTATGCTTTTTGACAAAAGATAAGGAATTTCTATTTTGCATATTGACATTATACTCTGGGACTTGTATAATACTTACAGTAAACACTAACTTATTGACTAAAGGAGAATATATATGGAACAATCCATGGAAAGAAAAAGAGGTTTGCTTTTTATCAAACCAGATAGTTTAGAAAACGGACAATTACTAAAATATGAAGTCATGCATTATTTGCAGAAAAAAGGGTGCCGTTTTGATCGTATGCGTTATCTAGTTCTTACCAAAGAATTTTTGGAATTGCATTATGCTGATCTTAAAGAAGGTCGTCCAGCAATTTATCAAGATATGGTCAATTTACTAGAAGGTCAAATTGTCACAGCCATTGATGTAGAATTGCCACTTACCTATAACGAACAAGGGCAATGTGTCCCAATGACTTGTGAAGAATTCCGTGAAACAATTATTGGACCTACTTTTATTAGTTTTGATGCCATTCAAGAAAAAACAACAAAAGATGCAAAAAAACATCACGAAGAAATAAGCAAAGAAGATTTGTATGTACGTGCTTATCAAAATTATGCCAAAGCTCAAAAAACAATGCGTGGGATTATGACCAATCAATTAGAAGGTGTTGATCCAGAAACCATGAAAACCTTAAACACCGTTCACTACTCTGCAAGCAAAGCAGAAGCTGATCTAGAACTAGAACGTGTTTTTGAAGATACTTTTGAAGGAAACTTCAAAGGAAAAGTTGCAAGTCGTATTATTTATGAACCAGAAATTACAGAAATTTTAAATTTAACCAATCCTGTAAGTTCTTCTCCTACTAGAAAACAATACGAACATTTCCGTTTTGCTTTTGAAAATTATAAGAAAGACATGGAACTTGTTGGGGCAAAAATCTCTAATACTTTCCTAGTAGAACGTTTTTGTAGACTTTTACAAGACAAACGTTTTGAAAATCCAAGCTTTATGGGAGATAAGAACTATCTTACCTTTACAAAAGATATGCTACAACTACAAAAAGAGTTGATAACTTACTATGCAAATCGTAATGTTTTGCCTTATCAAGAAGTGGAAAATAACTAAAAAAATAGCCATACCTTATGGGTATGGTTTTTTTATGCAAAAAAAAAGACCACTCTTATTGAGCAAGTCTTTTTCTACCACGGTTTCTTCTTCTTTTTAGAACGTTTTTGCCACCTTTCGTTCTCATACGAGCTCTAAAACCATGAACTTTTACTCTATGTTTTTTCTTAGGTTGATAAGTTCTTTTCATGATTACTTCTCCTTTTGGTATTTTATCTAGATAGAATACGCTTCAAAACCCAAGCATGATTGTACTAGTATTTCATGCATTGGAATGTATCCCTAAAATAGCGCTACCATTATATCTAAAAAATAACGCTTTGTCAATTGCTTTTGCTGATATTTTTGTTTTTTTGTATTTTTCATGTTTGAGCATAAGATTTCTGTGCTATCACAATTCCTATCTTTTTGGGATTATTTGCTTTTTAGTTCCTTTCGTATATAGCGTATTTTGCATAAATACACACTAGATACTTTTGCGATAAGACAGTTACTTTTTTCCCTTAATTTTTTATAAAAATTAAAGGGTATTTTATCTCCTGATTTTTCATACATTTTTATGCATAAATTTTCAAATACATATATGCGCGTATGCATAAATATTTATTTTATATTTATATATATTTATATATAAAATTATATATAATATAATATTATAAAAAAACACGTAATAAAGGCAAAAAAGTGATATTTTTATGTTTGATTTTTAGCAGCTTTTTGCCCCCAGTTAGGATATAAATTATTTATTATTCACATCATTATCATCATTATAATAGCTGTGGATAAGTGGATAACCTTTTTAAAACACAACATCTTGTATTTTTGATGGATATTTTTTCAAAAATAAACACAAAATATAGATTTTTAATTGTGGAAAACTTGTGCGTAAATAGTGGAAACTTGTCCACATTTGTCGAATTTTGGTGTGGACAACTACTTTGGTGGATAAATTTTCGACTATTTTTTTTGCAAAAATCAAGTGCTCTTTTGTTGATCGGGGTAACAGTAGAAGGCGATGTTCGTAAATGGTAGCAACAGGTATGGAGCATAAGACACTCTATCACATCATACAATCTTGCCATCGTAACAAAAAAAACTAGGGAAAATATCGGCATGACTTTTTTAAAAAATACTAAAAAAATAGATAAGTTGTAGGGGAGTGGTAAGGGAAAGAATTACAGTATAATCATTAAAAAAATCTGTATCTAAAAAATATAAAAAAATCCCTTTATATAGTCCATTTTTTAAATAATAAAAAAAGAAAAAATTTTTTAAAAAAATATCATAAACTCTAGAGCAAAACTACTTTTTTATTTGTAGCAAAATATAGAAAAAAATACCCCAAAAAAGGAAGGAGCAAATCATATAGAAAGAGAAGAGAAAGGGGAAAAAGACAATAGGTTTTTTCTATGGACTTTTCTATTCTTATCTTAATACTTTCATAGATTGATCCATACTGGGTAAGTAGAGTATAAAAAGTGCTAGGGAGCGCCAATACGTATTCAACTTGAAAAACTTAGTGCTAGCCAAACTTAAAAAATCCTACTAGGTAAGTATTAGGCAAAAAAGATTGGGAAAGGAAAAAATAGAAAAAGGAAACAATCGTGTAAGGGACGAAGTACAAGCAAGGAATACTAGTATATAGTTTTTGTTTGTTTTAAAAAGAAAAGTGATGTATAGAAAAGTACTTGGTATAGAAAAGTACCTGCTCTACAAGATAATTTATAAAGAGACTAAGAAAAAAAGATATGGTCTAGCTTTCGATCAAACAGAGACTTGGGAAATATAATCTACCACAGTGGTTGAGAAAAAACGAAAAGGTAAGGAGTGTCTATTATTTTTTAGTGCTTCATTTGTTTGACTCTTAAGTTTTTAGTAAGAATAGGGCAACTACTTAGGAAGAGGTAGGAAAGTAGATGATAGATTTAGTATGATAAGAATATATTGGGAAAAATGATGGTACAAACAAAAAAAGATAGAAAAAGCTACGATGAAGAAAAAATATAATAGGGAAAAATATAAGATTGTCACAAGGTATCCACACTAGAACTAAAAAACATGAAGTCCCTTTCCTTTGAGATCCACTAGATTCTGGGTGATATCTATAAGAAAACGGTGAGAATGCCGTGATATCTTAAGTAGCATAGGAACCCACGATTTGTAAATATATATTATATAATAATATTCTATATTTTTAGCAAAATGTTTGCCATGCAAAAAAAGATGTGGTATACTATGTCTAGATTAAAGTGTATTTTTGCCGTCTATAGCCCAAACAAATACAAAATAGTATATTCTTGCATAAAAATCATTTGTTTCGCTTCTAGATACTATTTTAAGGGTTTTAGGTAGAGATAACCAACAAAATGTCTTAAGAAAGGAAAGAGGGAAAATATGAAAGACGAATTTTTGGAAAAATCAAAAAAGTATGATGAAGAAGATATTCAAGTACTGGAAGGACTAGAACCTGTTAGAAAAAGACCAGGTATGTATATTGGAAGCACCGATTCTCGTGGACTTCATCATTTGATTACCGAAGTAGTGGATAACTCCATTGATGAGTATCTAGCTGGATATGGAGACAAAATTGAAGTTGTTTTGGGAAAAGATGGAAGTTGTACGGTAAGAGATAATGCACGTGGGATTCCTTGTGGTATGCACAAGACAGAAAAGAAAAGTGCTGTCGAAGTAGTTATGACCAAATTGCATGCTGGTGGAAAATTCGGTGGCAATGGATACAAAGTATCTGGTGGATTACACGGAGTGGGTTTGTCCTGTGTCAACGCGTTAAGTAGTACCGTAGAAGTGACAGTGTACCAAGGTGGCATTGTCCATTTTATGCGTTTTCATCGAGGGATTCCAGAAGCTCCTTTGACACAAATTGGTGCGACAGAAAGAACAGGAACAACGGTAAAATTCTGGCCAGATCCAGAAATTTTTGAAACACTAGAATTTGATTATAGCGAACTAAAAGAACGTTTTAGAGAAATTGCCTTTTTAAATAGTGGATTAACCATCAGTATTGAAGATGATAGAGGAGAAACTCCACAAAAAGAATCCTATGTTTTTGAAGGGGGAATCAAACAATTTGTCTCCTATATCAATGAAAACAAAGAAAAAGTGTTTGCAGAACCTATCTATATTCGTGTGGTCAATCCAACCAATGAAGTAGAAATTGCTTTCCAATACAATACAGGATACAACGAAATTATTCATACGTATGCCAACAATATCAACACCCAAGAAGGTGGAACACACTTAATTGGATTTAGAAATGCTCTTACCAAAATCATTAACGAATACGGCAAACTGAACAAGATCTTAAAAGAAAATGAAAAACTAAGTGGCGAAGATGTGCGAGAAGGATTGACAGCCATTGTCAGTGTCAAACTAACCGAACCACAGTTTGAAGGACAAACAAAAACCAAACTAGGAAATTCTGAAATGCGTAAAATTGTCGAAGATGCTATGCAAGAAAAATTCACAGAATACCTAGAAGAAAATCCATCAGTTGCAAAAGATTTGGTCTTAAAATGTATTACGGCAAAACGTGCAAGAGATGCTGCGCGTAATGCTAGAGATATGACAAGAAGAAAAGGTATACTAGACAGTATTGGTATGGCTGAGAAATTGGCTGATTGTAGCAATCCTGACCCAAAACAATGTGAAATCTATCTAGTCGAGGGAGATAGTGCCGGCGGAACGGCAAAATCGGGCCGAGATAGAAACTTCCAAGCCATACTACCACTTCGAGGGAAGATACTGAATGTCGAAAAAGCTAGTATGCATAAAGTGTTAGAAAACGGAATTATCAAGAATATGATTATTGCCATGGGGTGTGGCATTAGTAGTGAGTTTGATGAATCAAAATTAAAATATGACAAAATCATCATTATGACTGATGCCGATGTAGATGGAAGCCATATTAGAATCTTGTTACTGACATTCTTTTTCCGTTTTATGCAACCACTTATTACCAACGGACATATTTATGCAGCACAACCACCACTATACAAAATTGAACACAATAAGCAAGTGTATTATTGCTATAGTGATGAAGAACTCAATAAAAAATTAGCTGAACTAGGCAATCCAAAATGTTCTATCCAACGTTACAAAGGTTTGGGTGAAATGAATGCTGATCAACTATGGGAAACAACCATGGATCCAAAACGTAGAATTTTGATCCAAATAACCATGGACGATGCGATAGAAGCAGATGCTATCTTTACAAAACTAATGGGTAACGATCCAGAATTAAGAAGAGCATTTATTGAAGAAAATGCAAAACTTGTAGAAGATTTGGATATATAAAAATAGGAGAAAAAGATCATGGAACAAAATACGAACAATGAAACAATAGAAGAAAGATTAAAACGTATTCCTATCAAACAAGATATGGAAAGATCTTTTATATCCTATGCAATGGCTGTCAATGTTAGCCGTGCGATACCAGATGTAAGAGATGGATTAAAACCAGTGCATAGACGTATTATTTACTCTATGGGAGAACTTGGACTTACCAACGACAAAGGTTTTAAAAAGTGTGCCAGAATTGTTGGGGACTGTATGGGTAAATATCACCCACATGGAGATAGTTCTATTTATGAGGCATTGGTAAGACTAGCACAAGACTTTTCTATCAACTGCCCATTGGTAGATGGACATGGTAACTTTGGAAGTATTGATGGAGATCCAGCTGCTGCAATGCGTTATACCGAAGCAAGACTTTCCAAAATTGCAAGTGAAATGCTACGCGATATTGATAAAAACACCGTAGACTTTTACCCTAATTTTGATGGAACAGAAATGCAACCAACAGTATTACCAGGAAGATTTCCAAACTTGCTTGTCAACGGTAGTGACGGAATTGCTGTCGGTATGGCTACCAATATTCCACCACACAACTTACGAGAAGTTATCAATGCTGTGATTGCTACCATTGACAATCCTGATATTGATATAGAAGAATTGATTAGTTATATTCCTGCCCCAGATTTTCCAACAAAAGGCATTATTATGGGCAGAAGTGGGATCAAAAAAGCATATCGCACAGGAAAGGGAAGTTTTCTCATTCGTGGACGAGCAGAGATAGAAGAATTCGGGCAAAATAGACATCGTATCGTGATTACCGAAATACCTTACCAAGTCATCAAACAAAAACTCATCGAACAAATTGCTGATCAAGTAAAATCCAAAAAAATGGAAGGGATTAGTTATATCAAAGATGAGTCTGATAGAGAAGGTATGAGATTGGTACTAGATCTAAAAAGAGATGCCAATCCACAAGTCGTACTCAATGCTCTATACAAACATACCCAATTACAAGTCAGTTTTGGAGCTATCATGCTTTGTCTAGTTGATGGCACACCAAAAGTATGTAACTTGAAAGAAATCATTACGAGCTACATTGCTTTCCAAAAAGAAGTCATTGTGCGCCGAACAGAATTTGACCTAGAAAAAGCAAAACAAAGATTGCATATTTTAGAAGGTCTTGCCATTGCCATTGCAAGTATTGATGAAGTCATTCAAACCATCAAAGAAAGTAGTGACAAACAAGATGCGATTGCAAAACTTACCACAAGGTTTACGCTCGATGAAGTGCAAGCACAAGCTATTCTAGATATGAGATTGCAAAGACTTACCGGTCTAGAAATTGAGAAGATCAAAGAAGAACTAGCAAATGTCAAAGCACTGGTTGCTGAACTAGAATCTATTCTTGCAGACGAAGGGAAAATCTATCAAATTATCAAAACAGATTTGCAAGAAATAGCCAATAAATATGGCTGTGATCGAAAGAGTGAAATTTCACTGGATTATGGAGATATTGATATTGCTGACCTTATTGAAAAAGAAACAGTAGTCATCAGTCTTACCCATGGTGGCTATATCAAACGTATCAGTGCGAGTGAATACAAAGCTCAACATCGTGGTGGAGTAGGTGTAGTGACACTGAAAACCAAAGAAGAAGATTTTGTAGAATCTTTATTTGTCACCAATAGTCATGATGACTTGTTGTGCTTTAGTACCAAAGGAAAAGTGTATACTCTAAAAGCTTATGAAGTACCAGAAGCCAACAAACAAGCCAAAGGCAGAGCAATGGTCAATCTCCTTAGCCTAGAACAAGATGAAAGAATTAGTACCATTATTCCAATGAACAACTACGAAAATGGCAATTTGATCATGGCTACGAAAAAAGGACTTATTAAGAAAACCAAAGTTGAAGAATTCGCACGTATCAATAAAAACGGTAAGATTGCTATAAGATTACTTCCAGAAGATGAGCTTATTGCTGTCTATCGTACCAGTGGACAAGATGAAGTCATTATGGCAAGTAGTGAAGGAAAATGTATTCGCTTTAGTGAAACCACTGTTCGTCCACTTGGACGTGATACCCAAGGGGTAAAATCCATGGATATGGACGAAGGGGAAACCATTGTCGATATGTCTGTCGTAAAACCAGATCATTATATGTTGACGGTAAGTGAATACGGGTACGGAAAACTATCGAATGCCGATGAGTATAAGGTCCAAGGCAGAGGAGGAAAAGGTGTCAAAGCCGGAATATTCAATGAAGTCACAGGTAACCTTGTCAACTTAAAACAAGTCACCCTTGATGATGATGTCATGATCATCGCAGATGATGGAACAACCATTCGTATCAATGCGAGCGAAATTTCTTTAATTGGAAGAAATACCAAAGGTGTTCGTATCATGAAGTTAAAAGACCAAGCAAAGATTGTTTGTGTGGCAATCGCTCCAAAAGAAGACGAGTTAGAAGTTCCAGAAGAAAGTGCAGAAGGCAAAGCAGAAATAGAAAAAGAATTATCTTTTGATATTGAAGGCGATGAAGAATAAAAATAAAAAATAGAAAAGTAAAAGGTCGCTCCTTTTACTTTTTTTGTGTTCGTAAGCATAGAATTCCTAGAAAAACTATGCAAAATTGATAGTAAAAATATGTTTGTGTGCTATACTATGAGTAGAATATAGAAAACAACTAAGAGGTGAAATATGAGTGGAAAACGTATTGCCATTGTCACCGGTGCTTCCAGTGGAATGGGTAGAGAATTTGCAAAAAAAATAGCCACAACAGATGTGGAAGAATTGTGGCTTGTAGGACTAAACGAAGAAGAACTTAACCTTACAAAACAACAAATACAAAAACCATGTGTTTGTTTTTCTCTAGATCTAACCAAATTAGAAAATTTGGAAACCATCAAACAGACCATCAAAGAAAGTAATGTAATTGTAAATTGGTTAGTCAATGCAAGTGGGTATGGAAAATTCGGTCGATATGATGAGATCAAACTAGAAAGCTCAATAGGTATGATAGATCTTAATTGCCGAGCTTTAGTCTACCTAACAGAAGCAAGTATTCCTTATATGGAAAAAGGAAGTAGGATTGTACAGTTTGAATCAATTGCTGGCTTCCAACCAATTCCTTATATTGCAACGTATGGCGCCACCAAAGCTTTTGTGATTAGTTATAGTAGAGCCATGAACGTAGAACTAAAAAGCAAAGGAATTAGTGTGACTTGCGTGTGTCCTTATTGGACAAAGACCAATTTTTTCAAACGTGCCACAGAACCAAGGGAACAAGTGGTGTCCAAATATATTGTGATGTATGATCCCATCAAAGTGGTAGAAAAAGCATTCAAAGATAGCTTAAAAAGAAAAGAACTTTCTATCAAAGGATTTGTGGCTCGTAGCCAAGTAAGACTTGTCAAAATTGTTCCTACCAAATGGGTCATGGGAATATGGGTAAAACAACAAAATCTAACCAAAAAATATAAAAAAAT
The DNA here is from genome assembly GCA_944332185.1 of uncultured Clostridia bacterium. GTDB lineage: Bacteria > Bacillota > Clostridia > Christensenellales > UBA1242 > CALVJJ01. Next base: position 24,641 of record CALVJJ010000002.1, on the reverse strand, counting down.
TGATGCTACTAAAGAACAAAGTAACAACCATCATACCCAAATATAATCACATAGAATTTGTATATCATAAATAAGAAAAAGGAGAAAATATGAAAAAGTACAAAATCAATTACTTACATGCTAGACAAATCCTAGATAGTCGTGGCAATCCTACCATTGAAGTAGAATGTGTGGTAGACAAAAAAGGATTTGGAAGTGTAGCTATTCCATCAGGAGCGAGCACAGGAAGTTATGAGGCATTAGAGTTGCGAGATGGAGATAAAGGCTATTACAATGGAAAATCTGTCAAAAAAGCAGTAGATAATGTCAATAAGTTAGCAAGTGAGTTGTATCAACAAAAATTTGCTACCTATCAAGAACTGGATCAATATTTGATGCAAGTCGATGGTACGGACAACAAATCTCATCTAGGTGCTAATGCTATTTTAGGGATCAGTCTTGCTTTTACCAAAGCTGTGGCAGATAGAGAAGGTATGCCACTTTTTACTTACTTACAACAAGATGCATTTTGTATGCCAGTCCCTATGATGAATATTCTCAATGGGGGAAAACACGCAGATAGTAGTCTAACAGTACAAGAATTCATGATCGTTCCTGTAGGAGCAGAGTCGTGGTCGCAAGCACTAGAATGGGGAGTCAAAGTCTACCAAACCTTAAAATCTATTTTGCACAAAGAAGGCAAAAGTACAGCTGTAGGTGATGAAGGTGGTTTTGCTCCTATGTTACAAGGAGAAGAAGAAGCACTAGAGTATTTAGTCAAAGCGATCAAAGAAAGTGGATTACAACCAGGAAAGCAAATAGGAATTGGTTTAGATGTTGCAGCAAGTGAAATGTATCATGAAGCAGAAAAAAGAGGACAAGTAGGAAAATACTGTTTTTGGAAACAAGAAAAGATTTTATCTAACCAAGAACTGATGGAAGTATATGGAGATTGGATTGAAAAGTATCCAATTCTATCTATCGAAGATCCATTTGATGAAGAAGATTGGGAAAGTTGGACTACTTTTACAAAAAAATATGGGAAAAAGATCATGATCGTGGGAGATGATCTATATGTAACCAATCCTAATAGATTGGTCAAAGGAATAGAAAAGAAAGCAAGTAATGCTATTCTTATCAAACCAAATCAAATTGGGACTTTATCCCAAACAATGCTAACAATGGATATCGCAAAAGAAGAGAATATGCGTTGTATTGTCAGTCATCGTAGTGGAGAGACAGCAGATAGTACCATTGCAGATTTGGCAGTGGCTACGGGGTGTGGGTGGATCAAAACAGGTGCTCCATGTCGTACCGATCGTGTCGAAAAATACAATCAATTACTTCGCATTGAAGAATGGTTAGATGACGTTCCTTATGGGAAAAAATCATAAAGTAAGATTGTGTAAACAAAATCACAAAATAAAACAAAAAATTTTTAAATATTTTATAAAAATTAGCACTCTCGACTTGACAGTGCTAATTTTTTGTGCTATAACACTAGTGTTCAAAATACAGATCTAATAGATTGTCAAAGAGAACAATCTATCTATGACAATCAGTATATTAGATTGTTGTTTTGAATACCGTAGAAGAAGTATACAAAGATCCTATGTGATGCATGATATGTTATCCTAAAAAGGATCATACGTTTAGGTTTTTACTATACTAAAATGGTTAAAATCATAATAAGTAAAACGACAAAACTAAAAAGATGGTATCCAAGAAGGAAAATGGAAATCTAAAATTGTATATGACTATGTGAAGAGAAAAAGAGATATGAGTATCATCTTATGATCTTCTATATGATACCATATTGTGTCTTGCTGTTGACACAAATTAGATTGTTTTTTGACAAAAAATAAGATAATTGCAAGATTATCAAAAAACAATGGTATCTACAATCAATCCATCATGAGTATATCAGGAAGGAGGAAAATATGAATATTGAAAAATTCACACAAAATAGTATTGCTGTATTAAATTATGCACAACAACTTGCACAGCAAGAACAGAATGCAACCATAGAGCAAGAACATTTTGTTTTATCTATGCTACAAAAACGTACACTTGTGTATGAAATTCTAGTTAAGATGCAAGTCGATGTTGCAACTATGGAAAAAACAATACAAGATATCATACAGCAAAAACCAAAGGTAAAGGGGCAAGCAGAGATCTATCTGGATCCAGATAGTGCAAAGGCTTTGCAAAAAGCACAAGAGATAGCTCAAAAAATGGGAGATGAATATCTATCTGTCGAACATATTTTGTTAGGGATAATAGAATGTGCTACACCAACCTTGAAAAAGGTATACCAAGAGTATGGAATTACGACTCTTAAAGTAAATGAAATTTTAAAACAAATAAGGGGGAATACAAAAGTGACAACAGACAATCCAGAAGATACTTACAATGTACTAGAAAAATATGGTACAGAACTTGTAAAATTAGCAAAAGATCAAAAAACCGATCCTGTGATTGGTCGTGATAGTGAAATTCGTAATGCTATTCGAATTTTATCTCGAAAAACCAAGAATAATCCAGTCCTTATTGGTGAAGCAGGGGTAGGGAAAACAGCTATTGTAGAAGGATTAGCAATGCGTATTGCCAAAGGCGATGTACCAAATAGTCTAAAAGATAGAAAAATATTCTCTTTGGATATGGGAGCACTGGTTGCTGGTGCAAAATATCGTGGAGAATTTGAAGAAAGATTAAAAGCTGTCTTACAAGAAATTAAAAAGAGCGAAGGGAAGACAATTCTTTTTATTGATGAATTGCATACCATTGTGGGAGCAGGAAAAACAGAAGGAGCTATGGACGCTGGCAACTTATTAAAGCCAATGCTTGCACGTGGCGAACTGCATTGTATTGGGGCTACGACACTGAATGAATATCACAAATATATTGAAAAAGATCCAGCCCTAGAAAGAAGATTCCAGCCAATTCTCGTCAACGAACCTACAGTAGAAGATACCATTTCTATTTTAAGAGGACTTAAAGAAAGATATGAAGTCTTCCATGGAGTCAAAATTAGTGATAGTGCGATTATTAGTGCTGTGACATTATCGAATCGATATATTACAGATAGATTTTTACCAGACAAGGCCATTGACCTAGTCGATGAAGCGTGTGCCATGGTAAAGAGCGAAATAGATAGTATGCCAACAGAAATGGACGACATTAGACACAAACTCATTCAAGTAGAAATCGAACAAGCAGGACTGAAGAAAGAAACAGACAAATTATCTAAAGAACATCTTGCTGTGCTAGACAAAGAGCATGCAGAACTCAAAGCAAAATTTGATACTCTGCAAGCAAAATGGCAAAATGAAAAGAGTATCATTGAAAAAATGAACACCATCAAAGCCGACATTGAAAAGACCAATGCCCAAATAGAAAAAGCACAACAAGAATATGATCTAGCCAAAGCAGCTGAATTAAAATACAATAAACTTCCTAACTTGCAAAAAGAGTTAGAGCAATTAGAAAGTCAACATGATGGAAAAACAACACTTTTAAAAAGTCGTGTAACCGAAGAAGAAATTGCGCAAATTGTGAGTCGTTGGACGGGTATTCCACTTACAAAACTCATGCAAAGTGACAGAGAAAAATTGTTGGGACTAGAGGCAGAACTACACAAACGAGTCATTGGGCAAGATGAAGCAGTTAGAAAAGTAAGTGATGCTATTATTCGTTCACGTGCTGGTATCCAAGATCCTAATAGACCAATAGGAAGTTTTCTATTCTTGGGACCAACAGGGGTAGGGAAAACCGAACTCTGTAAGACCTTATGTGTGACACTATTTGATACAGAAAAGAATTTGATACGTATTGATATGAGTGAATACATGGAAAAATTCGCAGTCACACGTCTGATCGGTGCGCCTCCAGGATATGTTGGCTATGAAGAAGGTGGACAACTAACCGAAGCTGTTAGAAGAAAACCTTATAGTGTGATCTTGTTTGATGAAATAGAAAAAGCACACCCTGATGTCTTCAATGTGTTGTTGCAAATATTAGATGATGGTCGAGTGACTGATGGACAAGGGAAAACGGTAGATTTTAAGAATACCATTATTATTCTTACCTCTAACTTGGGGGCAGATGCTATTATGGATTCTATCGAAAAGAATGGAAAAATCAGTAAAGAAGCAAAAGAAAGTATTCAAAAACTGTTAAAAGTTTCTTTTAGACCAGAATTCTTAAACAGACTAGATGAAATTATTTTGTTTAAACCACTAGAAAAACAAGAAATCGGTCGCATTGTGGATCTATTGCTACAATCTTTGAAAAATAGATTGATGGATAGACAACTATCCCTAGAAGTGACAGAAAAAGCCAAAGCCTTTATGATTGACAATGGGTATGATGTTGCGTATGGGGCAAGACCACTCAAACGATTCATTCAAAATGAAGTAGAAACGTTGCTTGCAAAATATATTCTAGCACATGATATTCCAGCTGGTACAACACTAAAACTAGATATTAGTAACGATCAGTTGCAAGTGAGTGAAACCAAATAAGTATAGTCAAAAGCTATACCATAGATGGCGATCTAGACAAAGAGGAAAAAAGATTGGGTAACTCCAATCTTTTTTTGTTGTTTCATAATCAAAAAGAAAGTCAAAAAGATGATATGATACCATAATGTACGAAGTGTAGGTGTGATAGAAAAATTCGTAAGTATATAAGTATGGTAGAGAAACACTATATGGTATGTATCTCTTTTGTACATCATGCCTACGAATAATCTTTGACTTTTGATAGACACTTATTACATATATTACATACTCTTTTCTAGAGGTGAGATATGAAACATAAAAAATGGAAAACAGTAGCCGTCGTATTATGTATGGCTTTGACCTCTCTTTTTTTTTAGTGGGTGTTTTCTTAAAACACCAGTCATTTATTTCTTTGATGACACAAAAATTGTAGAGACAATTCATACCAAAGGCAATGAAATTCTAACACTACCTACTGCTCAAAAAGATGGGTATACATTTTTAGGGTGGTATTTGGATGAAAATATTTGGCAAAAACCTTTAACAGAAAACACCTACCAAACGACTATGCTTACTGAAAACAAGACTGTGTATGCGTACTATACAAAAGATATTGTACAACCAACAACATTCACAGTGACTTTTGAAACAGAGGGTGGGAGTATCGTAAGTCCTATGGTGACAGACAAAATTGAAAGTGCACCATTTACGAAAAAAGATAGGTATACATTTTTAGGGTGGTATTTGGATCCACAAAGACAGCAAAAAGTAGAGTGGACTTTGATCATAACAGAGGATTGCACTTTATATGCATTATGGGAAGAAAATATTGCAGAAATTACCTACTCTATACAAAATGGTGTGATTACCGGATTGGCGACAGCACCAGAAGGAGAATTGCATCTAGTCATTCCAGAAAATATCGATGGAGTAGCTATTACTGGAATAGGATCATCAACGGGAAGCGTTGTATGACTAAAAAATACTTATATAGAAAAAATACTTATATAGAAAAAATACTTATATAGAAAAAAATTCTTATATTAAAAAATACTAATATAAAAATACATGGGTATTTTAAAAAATACCTTTGATGTATCAAAAAAAGATCTTAACCAAACAAAAAAAGACAGTCTAGCATAAGACTGTCTTTTTTAGATAACCATGTTGTGGATCATATGTTACTTTATTCTATATCTTGTAAAATAGGATTATCTATCATGATATTTTACAAAGTTTTTTAGCTCAAATAACTTGGGTGAATTTCGGTCATTATAGGAGAAGTACTCACGACTTGATAGATAGGCAGAACGGTACTGTTGCTGGTAGTGGTTTGTGTTTCTACTGTAGAAGTATCTGCACTATCGGCATCTTTGTTGAGTTGATCCAATGCTTTATCAATTTTGTCTTTTAAGTTCTCTTGTGTCCAGTTGGCAACAGGAACATACACAGCATAGGTGACAGGATTCTTCTTTAGAAAATTATTCAAAGATTGTGCATTGTTTTCTGGTAAGAAAGTAGCAATAATAGATAGCAAGCCAAAACCAACAATCACAAAAACAAATCCTTTGATGGCTCCAAATAGAAATCCAAATAAACGATTCATACCACTAATGGTACTAGAATTATCTGTCACAGAACTAAAGATTCTGCTAAGAAGCATAATGACAAGTCTTAGTAAAATCCACACAATGATAATGCTAAGAACTAAAGTGATGATATTGGCAAGTCTGTCACGGCTAAAACCAATCAATCCCCCTTCATTCACACCCCATTTTTCTAACAATTTTGCAATATACGTATTGACGCCGAATGTTGCATTCAAAAAACTAGCAACATATTTTGCTAAAAAGTAGGCAATGATTAAACTCACTACGTTGCCGAATAAAGATAAAATACTATCAAAAAAGCCTTTAAAAAGACCGACAAAAGCACAGACAACAATCAAAACTAAAAGCACAATATCTAACCACATATTAAGTCTCCTTTTTTTGCTTACAATTACCTTTTATGTTTTCCATAGTTTAGCACAAAATTGTGGTGTTGACAACCATTCTTACAAAATAGTTGATAAAGCAGGGAACTATTTTGCTAGTAAATATGTGATAAAAATTTAAAACCAGGCAAATTCAAAAGTGGACTAAAAAATATGATAAAATCCGACAAAAAACAAAAGAGAGAGTCTTGACTTTTTCAAAAAGCAAGATATAATAAATATGAGAGGTGAAAAATGGGAGTTTCTTTAGTATTTCAATTCAAATTAAAAAAGGCAAGTGATCAAAAACTGCAATCCATGATGCAACAATTAGAAAAAGAATTGCAAGATTGGAAAAAGTCATCAATGCTAGACAACAACAATGAAGAATATGTTGGCAATAATGATTTTGTCTATGCAATGGCTGTCAAAAAAATGAGAAAATATGAAGAAAAAATCAATATGTGTAAGTCTGGATTATCTATGCGTCATCATGGTAAAAAGGTGATAGATGAAGATACACTAGAAGAAGAAAGCGAACATTCTATTTCCTTATAGAAAAAAATACCTTCCGTTAGGCAAGGTGTTTTTTTATGTAAAAAATAAGCAAGAAAAGTCAAAACTTACAAATATTGTGCAAAATAAATTGCTAGAAAAAATGGATTTTGTTATACTGATAGAGCGAGACATATAATAATATGTATAAGAATAAATATTGTCATTTGTGAGGGATTATGTTACTACTTTCTATTAGCGAATCTATTCGAAATGTATTTGCTACCATTTTTCAAGATAATGTGATACTTGCTACCATTTTGATTGCAATCTTACCTATTATAGAATTGCGAGGGGCGATTCCTTTTGCCATGGAAAAAGTGGTATGGGGAGCAAATGCACTTTCTAGTTGGGAAGCTTTTTTATATGCATTTATTGGAAGTAGTCTAGTTATTCCTTTTGTAGCTCTTGCCTTTATTCCTATCATGAACTTTTTAAAAAAGACAAAGTGGTTTCAAAAAATTGCCTTGTGGATCGAACAAAAAGTGCAAAAACACAGCCACAAAATGATGGAAGGCAAAGAGTCTACTTCTACCAAGAAGACACATTGGCTTAAGATGTTTGGTATTTTTGCTTTTGTGGCAGTACCATTACCTTTGACAGGTGTGTGGACAGGGACAGCAGTGGCTGTGGTGATTGGATTGGATTTTTGGTCTAGTTGCATCAGTGCATTACTTGGGAATTTAACAGCAGGACTACTCATTACTCTACTTAGTTCAATCTTTGACAATGCCTCTACTATTATTTTACTTGCCTTTGTGGCGATCATTGCCCTTATGGTACTCTATGCTGTCATCAAAATGATCATACATCATTTCAAAAAGACACCAGTTGTCTTGACAGATACACCAACAACACCAGAAAATGTAGAACATAAAGAGGAAGAATAAGATATGGAACAAAAGAAAAAATCATTATGGAATTTTGTCACTTCTTACTGTCAACAACACAAAACACAAGCAGAGATTTTACGATTTGTTATTGTGGGAGGCATCGCAACCTTAATTGACTTTTTTATAACGGGTGTGGTGCTATATCTATTTAATCCAAAACTCTACCCACATTTTTACAATGTGTTTTATGGGGGAGGAGAGCCAAGTGTACTGGCTACTGTGATCAGTACAGGTATCGGTTTTACCGTAAGTCTTATCGTTAATTATATTTTGTCCATCGTTTTTGTGTTTCAGGAAAAAGGGAATAGCAAAAGCAAAAAAGGATTTTTACTGTTTGCGGTACTGAGTATCATTGGGTTACTCATCAATATGGGTGGTATGTATGTAGGATATGATCTACTGCATATCAATGAATGGATTACCAAGATCTTGATGACCTGTCTTGTTCTTGTATACAATTATGTGACAAGAAAATTACTGATTTTTAAAAAACACGAACAACAGGTGGCAGATAGTTCGCAAGTTTTACAATCTACTACAATAGTAGACAAAGAACAGTTTGCTATGGAACAAAACAGTGTTCAAGTAGAATCATCTATTCCTACTGATAATGACAAAACACAAAGAGAATAGGAAAAATACGATCAAATTCTTTGTGCCTAATCATAGGGTATGATACAATGAGAGTAATAAAAGAACGAAGAGGATAAAAATGAAAGAAATACAATATACCATTTTAGTACCAGCGTACAATGAAGAAGAAACCGTCAATGCATTTTATGATGCCATCACTCCTGTGATGGAAAAAATAGATGAAACGTATGAGGTCATCTTTATCAACGATGGAAGTAGAGATCATACAGCAGAATTATTAGATCAATTAGCAGAAAAAGATAAGCACATTAAAGTTGTTCATTTTAGTCGAAATTTTGGACAACAAGCAGCTTTTAATGCAGGGTTTCATTATGCACAAGGCAATGCTGTCATCATGATGGACTGTGACTTGCAAGATCCAGTAGAAGTCGTACCAGAAATGATAGCAAAATGGAAAGAAGGATATGATGTCGTTCATGGAAAACGAACCATTAGAAAAGGAGAAAGTTTCTTTAAGAAAATCACTTCTACTCTGTATTTAAAAATATTGAAAAAAATTACCGGTCTTAATATTCCAAAGAATGTTGGGGAATTCAAATTGTTTGATCGAAAAGTAGTCGATGCTATTCTTACCATGCCAGAAAAGAATCTATACTTAAGAGGTTTGACAGCATGGATGGGATACAAACAGACCTTTGTCGAATTTGAAAGACAAGAAAGAGTGGCTGGAGAGACAAAATTCAATTTTAAAAAATTAGTCAAAACAGCTATCAACGGCATTGTTGCAGATAGTACATATCCATTGACATTATCCATGAAAGTTGGTGTGATGGGAAGTGTGCTTTCTAGTATTGCTTTTATTGTCTTTATTGTTCTTGCTTGTTGCAAGATTGTATTGCCACTGACGGCTTGGTTGTTCCCAACGATTACCTTGGTAGCTAGTATCCTTTGTATCTTACAAGGGTGTACCAATATATATCTTACCCAGATCTATAAAGAAGTCAAAAGTAGACCTGTATATTTGGTAAGAGAAACTAAAAATATAGACTAATGATTAGACCTAAGGCATGTTCCCTTAGGTCTACTTGTGTTTTAAAAAAGGGGTTAAAGATGACAAAAAAGAAAGAAGGATTACAAAAATTTGGATTGTTTTTGCTCATTATGATAGCGAGTTTTTTGATTTGTTATCTACCTTTTTTTTGTACAGGAAAAACATTTATTTGGCATATTGATGGCGCTAGTCAGCATTATACATTTTTAACCTATTTGATGAATGGATCTATTTTTGACAAATTAGGGGGTATTGATCTTGTAGGTACTTTGGGTAGCGATAGTCTAATCAGTTATATCTATTATGGATTATTTGATCCATTTTATTGTTTGATGTTTTTATTGCCAAGTAGTTGGTCTGTGGCTGCTTATGAAATGATTGTCATCTTAAAAATGATGGGGATTGCCATCATTATGTATTGGTATTTAAGACACAAACAAATAGATTTTTGGTTTGCTTGTGTACTTGCTATTGCGTATATGCTTAGTGGCTATAGTTTAACAATGACAGTCCGTCACCCAATGCTGGCTAGTGGTATGATGTATTTACCTTTGTGCATTTGGAGTGTAGAAAATATCATAGCGAACAAACGTCCTTATCTATTCTTGATAAGCAATACACTTCTATTACTATCTAGTTTTTATATGTTTTTTATGGTGACCTTGTTTAGTGTCATTTATGTACTTTGCCATATCAAATCTCAAAACATAAAATTCTTTTCAAAAAAGTTTTGGCTACTTGTAGGGAAATTTGCTTGTCTGTATGTCATCATCTTTTTGATCCTTGCTTTTATGCTCTTGCCTTTAGCGTATGGATATACGACAAGTGCAAGAGGAGAAAACAAAGGTTTTGTTATGCCTACGGTATTGGTGTATTGGCAGTTGTTGACAGGATTCTTGGCACTGATCAATGCACAACAATTCTTCGTTCTGGGACTGTCTTTGCCTTTTGTTCTTTTGCTGATATTAGGAATTTGTTTTGGTAAAACATCTACCTATCGCACCTTAACTGTTGTGATGCTTGCATGTATGGTGATCCCTTTTACGGGGTATATCATGAATGTGGGTAATTACGTTTCGGGTAGGTGGTTGTTTTTAGCAATCTTTACTTTTGTGGTAGAAAGTGGACTTGTGTTGCAAACATGGAAACAAAAAAATTATACTCTAAAACAATGGTCCAAAGTGGTACAATATGGTTGGATTTTAGTAGTGTTATTCTTAACCATATCCAGTATTGTGAGTTTTGCTCGTATACTAGGGGGTAATCACGTTCATAGTGGGTTGCAGATGATTATTTATGTCTTATTAGGGACGATTGGAATACTGTTAAGTTATTTGGTAGCTACGACAAAAATAAAAATAAAGAAAATATATACGTGGTGGAATGTAAAATTTGTCGCCAATTCTATTTTGATCTTAACCATTGTATTAGGAGGATTATACAATATCTACTATTTACCGATGTTTCATAATATCAAAACATTGCAGGAAGTGACTACATCTTTACCAGAAAAATGGATTGTTTCAAAAGACTTTGATCATATATTTCGGGTTGATGAAGCAATACAAGATAGTAAACAGTATTTAGGGAATTATCAAAACAAAGGACTTATAAATAACTATGCTTCCACTTATTCCTACAATACAATATCGAATAGCTATGTGTACGAATATTTACAAAGTATAGGACAGGCAGGCTATATGCACACGTTGGGAATGGGAGGTTTTCAAGGTAGATTGGCACCGAATGCCATACTCTCTACCGAGTATTATATTACTTCCAATCAAGATATTCCTTATGGGTATGATGTGGTGGCAGAACAAGAAGGTATCTATCAAAATAGCAAGTATTTGCCATTTGGTTTTGTATATGAAGATAGCATGAGTGAAGAATTTTATTATTCTTTACCTTTGCAAGAAAGAGCTAATGCCATGTTGCAAGCAGCTGTGGTAGAAAGTAAAGTGGGTACCTTTACCTATCAAAATCGAGCCAATCGAACAAGTTACGAATATGTGACTAGCAATATGTCTATTCAAGGGAATTTCTTACATGCTGATAAAAATGCACAACTTACTTTGACCTTTGCCATAGAAGATGATGCCGAAACCGTATTACTCATCAAGGGACTCGTGCCTAATCATCAAAATGATACGATTGATAAGGTGATTATGGGTAATACTGTGCAATCCATTCAAGTAAAAACAGACACAAAAACCTATCGACAAAATCTCTATGAAAAAGGTAATCAAATGTATAGTGGGATTCAAGATTTTGTCTTTAATTTGGGTAATATCGAAGATCGTGAAAGTGTGACCATTTCCTTTAGTCAAGGAGAGTATACTTTTGAAGATATTGCTATTTATTCTTATAAAATAGCAGATTATGAAAAAGACATACAAGCATTCACTTCTTATCTAGATAATGTTACAATAGACAACCAAACACTTACAGGGAATATTACCAGCAATGGTGGGATCTTATTCTTGTCCATGCCTTATACGAAAGGGTGGACAGCTTATGTAGATGGACGACCTGTGGAGATAGAAAAAGTCAATATTGGTTATATGGGACTTCATATCACAGAAGGCACACATACCATAAAACTTACTTACGAAACCCCTTATTTTGCGGTAGGAAAAGTAGTGTCTTATGTGTCACTCAGTTTAGTAGTCGTACTAGGGACTAGCGTAGAAGTAGTTGTATGGATTAAAAAAAGGAGAAAACATGAAAAAGAACCAGAATAAAACGGACTATACCAATCGACCTTGGAATACATTAGATGCTTTATGGTTGGTCTTACTATGTACCATCGTAGCGCCTTTGGTTGCCACTTTGCTTGCAGGGATTTTGCTTGCATTATTTCGCGTTACTTTTTCTATTAAAGATACACTGGAAGGCAACAAATATGTGCTGGCTTTTCAGTATCTTATGATGTATGCTGTAATGCTCTATATCGTATGGATCTATGGAAAGAAAAATCATGTTGATGTTGCAAGATCTATTCGTATGCAAAAACCAAAAAGTGCAGTGAGTGTTTTATGGGTTGTGTTACTTGCTGTGCTTAGTGTGTTTAGTTGTATACTGCTTGTGAATTTGATGGAATATGCTTTTCGTTTGGTAGGGTACCAGCCAGAAAGTACTAGTATGCCACTTGCTACTTTTGGTGATTTTGTGTTGCAAATTATTTTCTTGGCATTACTACCTGCAGTCTGTGAAGAAATTGTGTATCGTGGTGTGATTTTGCAAGGGCTAAAAGAAAAATGCAAACCTATACTAGCTATTATCTTAACCAGTGTCATTTTTATGCTGGCACATGGATCTTTACAACAAACTATTTATCAATTCATATTAGGTCTATTGCTCACATATATTGCTTATAGTACCAAATCTATTGTCTATAGCATGATTGCCCACTTTACCAATAATTTTATTGTTATTTTGCTTGGTTTTATACAAAATAAAACACAACCATGGATCGTAGATTTTTCAATGTGGTATAATATAGTCATGGCGATTGCTGTGTTTGTTATTGGAGTGAGTTTGGTTATACTCTGTGTCTATCTATGGAAAAAATATATATGGCGCACAGAAAAAACTGAAGTCGTTGAAGTAGAAAATAGCACACTTGCCAAATGGACCAGCAAAGAGATTGTGATGGCAGTTGTTGCCCTGAGTGCTTTAGTCGTATTATGGGTAATTGGTACAATATCAGGATTTTAAAAAGGAAACAGTATGAATGATGTAAAACGAAAAAAACAAGTATGTATCGTTTATGCGATATATTTTATAGCCATGATTTTGTTTTGTGGTGTTCGTATTTTGTCTGCACAAAATGCCATACCGTTAGACAATTATTATGTATACGAACTCGTGTATGCACTTTTGATCCAGATAGGAATTATGGTTGTGATACCGATCAGCATATTCTATATCTTTATGCCTAAAAAACAACACATTCTTCAAAAAACACTGCACTTTCATAAAATAAAACCTAGTGCGATTGCTATCACATTTGTAATAGGAATTATTTTGTTTTTTATGAATATCGGGGTCGCTTCCTTTTTTAATGGGCTCATTAGTTTGTTTGGGTGGCAAACACCTTTAGGATTTTCAACTAGTCCAATGCTGGAGCAGTACACATTTTCTTCCTTTTTGTTTGAACTGATGATGACTGCTGTGTTGCCTGCTTTTTGTGAAGAAATTTTACATCGTGGCATTTTATTGCATGGGATTCAGCCAATCGGGTATAGAAAAGCCATTGTCATATCTTCTGTTTTGTTTGGACTGATGCACATGTCTATTACCAAAGTGTTTTATGCGGCTATTTTAGGATTAGTCATTGGTTTTTTAGTAGTCATGACAAAATCTATTTGGGTAGGAATTATTTTACATTTTACCAATAATGCTCTCAATGTATATTTAAGTTATGCATCTGTCAAAGGTTGGTTTGGGGCAAGTTTTTATGACGTACTCAATTCCTTTTTGACAAGCAGCAATGTGCTGATTAGTATTGTTGCTATGATGTCACTCATTGTAGTACTGGTATTTTTACTGATATATTGTATTTCAAAATTGTATCAAAAAACAACTTTATCCAATGTCAATACTTGCTTAAAAACCATGGTTTCTAAAGAAGATCTACAAGATCAACAAACAGCAGCCATGATTCAAAATATGATTAAGACGCAAACAACGTTGAATGTAGAGTACTCTTTATCACAAAATCCTATAGATATTGTGCTTCCTAAAGAGCAAAATACGATAAAACCTACTCTTAAGGAAAATATCTTTTTAATTGGAGCCATTGTGCTAGGAGTTTTGATCAACCTATCTACATTTATTTGGGGGTTATTCTAATGAAGTACCAAATTGTGTGTGTAGGCAGTCTCAAAGAAAAATATTTTATAGATGCTGTCAAAGAATATCAAAAAAGGTTGTCAAAATTTGGAGAAGTTCGTATCATCGAAGTAGCTGAAGAAAAATTGACGTCTTGTCATGCTAGTGATGTAGAAAAGGTAAAAGAAAAAGAAGGGGAAAGGTTGCTAGAAAAATGTAGTGGATATGTGATACTTTGTGATTTACAAGGCGAAAATATTAGTTCTACGCAGTTATCACAAAAACTAGAAAATATTAAACAGCAACATAGTACCATTACTTTTGTGATTGGTGGAAGTTATGGAGTAAGTGAAAAAGTCAAAAAGAGAGCAGACTATCTGCTGTGTTTTTCTCCCATGACCTTTCCACACCAACTTATGCGAGTTATTTTGCTAGAACAGATCTACCGGGCAGAAACCATTGCTCATCATATTACCTATCATAAATAGAAAGGAATAAGATATGGATATACAATTTATGAAAAAAGCTTTACAGTATGCAAAAAAGTGCAAAGTTGATGTACCTGTCGGGGCTGTGATTGTTAAAAATGGTAAAGTTGTAGGATATGGATACAATCAAAAGGAAGTAAAACAAGATGCTACCTGTCATGCAGAAATTCTTGCTATTCAAAAAGCAAGTAAAAAACTAAAGAATTTTATTTTGGAAGATTGCGAAATGTATGTGACGCTAGAACCTTGCATGATGTGTTATGGTGCAATTTCTGGAGCACGAATTGCCAAAGTGTATTTTGGTGCATACAATCATAAGTATCCTATCGTAGCAACGGTAGACCATGTGGCAAGCAACCATCATACACACTATGAAGGGGGAATATTGGAAGAAGAAAGTACAAAATTGATACAAGAATTTTTTAAAAAGTTGAGGGAAAAACATGATTGCGACAAAAACAAAGACAAAACCTAACACAATAGAATATGATGACAATTTGGTGACTGTTGTGTTAGTTAAAACCAATCCTATTTGTGAAGCAAAAATAGCGGGAAAATCTGTTTTAGATTGGACAAAATCAGCTGTGAATATGTTCCATGTGATCATAAGTGAAAGTACAGAAGATTACTTATCCATCGCAAAGCAAGTTAGTACAAAAAGCCAATATATTTTTGTTATGCCGGCACAACATCCATTGCTTTTAAAAAAAGATGTCATGGAAATGGTGGATTATATGGTGTATAAAAATCTTACCCATGCAAAATTCGCTTGTGGAGAAATTTTTTTAGTCGAAGCTTTGCCAAAAATGGATCAAGTTACAGATATTTTTATGGTACCGATTGCAGTAGATCGCTGTGCAAAAATTGAAAATGAAGTAACCATGGGAGCATATAGTGCTATTATTCAAAACCGTATTATCACCTATCACATGGAGCAAGGGGTAAGGGTTATAGATCCCAAAACCACCTTTATCGACAGTAATGTCATTATTGGGAATGGGGTGACACTAGCACCATTTGTTTCGCTTATCAATGGAACAGTGGTAGGCGATCATTGTTTTATTGATAGTTTTAGTATTATAGACCATAGTACTTTAATGCCAAATAGTAGAGTCAATTCTAGTCATTTGCAAAATGTAGTCGTACATTCTTTTGTGACAGTGGATCCTTACCAACACTTACATGATTGCGAACTAGAAAGCAATCAAGACCAAGTAAAGCACTAATGTGTCATAATACAGGAAACACAATGAAAAACGTAAGAAAAAGGAGAAAATCATGTACGTTATTGTAGGATTGGGGAATGCAGAACCAAAGTATGATCACACCTATCACAATGTGGGTTTTTTCGTGATTGATCAACTTGCAAAAGAGTGGGGAATATCTTTTACAAAGAAAAAATTTCATAGTTTGGTAGGGGAAGGTATGTATCAAGGGGAAAAAATATATTTACTAAAACCAACTACCTATATGAATGCCAGTGGTATTGCTGTGCAAGATATTGTAAAAAGTTTAAAAGTAAAATTAGAGAATTTGATTATTATCTATGATGATATAGATTTGCCAGTAGGTCATGTTCGCTATCGTCAAAAAGGAAGTGCAGGGACTCACAATGGTATGCGAAGTATTGTTTCTATGATAGGGAGCACAGAATTTCCTAGAGTGAGAGTAGGGATTGGAAGAAAAGAAGGCATGGATCTAGCTGATTTTGTATTATCAAAAATAAGCAAAGATGATCAGCGAGCTATTGACAATACTATCCCAGAAGTGATAGATATCGTACAAAAGAGAATAGAAAACAAAATCTAGATAGATAAAATGGTTGATTGTGTGATTAGGAGTTGTACAAAGGAAGGTATGTAAGATGTTTGCACCTATTTTACCAACAGACAGCAATAGCAAAGTATTACTTGAAAAAATTACAAAAGGGGGTAGATATACCGTCTTTGGTTTTTCTCGTGAAGAAAAGTTGTGGCTACTTAGTGAAATAGATCGTCCTATCTTGTATATTGCACAAGATGAACAAGATGCTCGTAATATTGCAGAAAGAATGGGTAACGATTGTGTTTTACTGCAAAGTATCTTGTACCCAACCATGACAGATACACATTCCAATTATGTAGACAATATGCACAAGTTACAACAATTAGAAAAAGGAGATATTTCTTTAGTCGTTGCATATCCAGAATGTTTGACAGCATATTATGAAACAAATTTACTAAGTAAAACATTCTATATTGGTGACCAATGGGAAAGAGACGATCTTATATCTTTTTTATCAGCTTGTGGGTATCATCGTACAGATAGTGTATCATCAAGTGGGGATTATGCTATTCATGGTGATAGTGTAGATCTTTATCTATATGAAGACCCAGTGATTTTACGATGTTCTTTTTTTGATACAGAACTAGAAAGTCTTACCAAATATAGTGTAGATACTTTTGAAAAAATAGAAAGTATGACACAATATACTTTATCTTCTAGTATGTGTATACCTACCAAAGACAATCAGTTTTTTGACAAAATTATTAAAGATATTGACAATAACTATCAAAATAACACAGATCTTGAAAAAAGAGAATATTTTCATACGTGGAAAACTATTGTCGAATCAGATGCAACAAAATCTTTTATCACGCATCAAGATATGTATTTGCCATATTTAAAAAAGACAACACTTTTTGATAGGATATCTGATCAAGTTTGTATTGTGTTTGATGAGTACAAAGTCACTTATGATAGATTCTTATCTGTGTATCAAGAAGCAGAAAAAACCATCAAGGCAGAAATAGAACAAGGTAGATATACTACCCAATATTTACAGTTGTTGGTCTCTATTGAGGAGATGAAAAAAAGTCTGCGATCCCATAACGTGCTTGCCTTTGGGAATATTAGTAGCAACAATCGATGGTTTGATAGTCAAGCAGTATTTCATATTAAAACATTCCCTATTGCTAGATATGAGGAAGATCATGCTCGATTGGTATTAGATATTGTGGAATATCATAAAAAAGGATACGAAATTTTTGTATTTGGCAAAACAGAAGAATTTGCTAGCAGAATGGAAAAACAACTCACAAAATTACGTGTGGATACCGAGATCATTAAAAGTATGGTATCTATTAAACATGGTTACATTCATCTTGTGACGAAAAGTTATCCTTTTTCTGTAGGATTGTACAATGAAAAATTGATGGTGATAGGAAGTAATGTCCTATTTGAACAAAAGAAAGCCATAAAATCAGCACAAAATCTTGATGTTTTTACAGAATTGCCAACAGTGGGAGATTATGTTGTGCATTCTTCCTATGGGATTGCTAGATATGAAGGAAACATCTTCTTATCTACAGATATGGGACAAAAAGAGTATTTGGTCCTAAAATATAAGAATGATGATACGGTATATTTGCCAGTAGAAAACCTAGACAAACTTACAAAATTCGTAGGTACGAAAGAAACACCACAACTTTCAAAACTAGGAGGAGGGGAATTCTTAAAAGTCAAGGCAAAAGTCAAAGCCGGACTCAAAGAATTAGCTTTTTCATTAGTTGCTTTATATAAAGCTAGAGAAGAAAAAAAAGGAATTGTGTATCCTAGAAATGCAGAAGAAGAAAAACTGCTTGATACCAATTTTGAATACACTTTGACACAAGATCAGAAAAAAGCAATCGAAGATGTCTATCAAGATATGGCACAAGGGAAGATCATGGATAGACTAGTTTGTGGTGATGTAGGGTATGGAAAAACAGAAGTTGCCATGCGTGCTATCTTAAAAACAGTACTTTGTGGCTATCAAGTTGTTTTTTTGTGCCCAACAACTATTTTATCCGAACAACATTATCAAACGTGTTTGCAAAGACTAGCACCATTTGGGGTAAGAGTTGGGGTGCTCAATCGTTTTCGTACGACAAAAGAACAACATCAACTACTTAGCCAAGTACAAAATGGTCAAATAGATGTTTTGGTCGGTACTCATAGAGCATTATCAAAAGATGTTATCTTTAAAAAATTAGGACTCATGGTTTTAGATGAAGAACAAAAATTTGGAGTAGGCGATAAAGAAAAAATTAAAAACATGAAAAAAGATATCAATGTCCTAACTTTAAGTGCAACACCTATTCCTAGAACATTACACATGTCTTTAATGGGTATACGAGATATATCTTTAATTTCTATGCCTCCACTGAGCCGAAAAGATTGTATCACGCAAGTGGTAGAGTATAGTGATGAATTGTTGCAAAGAGTCGTGATGCAGGAAATCCAACGTGGTGGACAAGTGTTACTAGTTTACAACAGAGTGGAAAGTATGTTGACAATTTATCAAAAAATAAGAAATTTGTTGCCTGATACGGTATCCATGGGTATGGCACATGGTCAAATGGAAGAAAAAGAATTAGAACAAGCTATCTTACGACTGTACCATAAAGATATTGATGTATTATTGGCAACAACACTGATCGAAAACGGAATTGATTTGCCAAGTGCCAATACACTATTTGTGTTTGATAGCGATCAGTTAGGTCTTAGTCAACTTTATCAATTAAAAGGTAGAGTTGGTCGTAGCGACAAACAAGCGTATGCGTATTTTACTTACGAAAAATCAAAATTACTTTCTTCCAATGCATACAAACGTCTAGAAGCTATCGGGCAATACTCCACCCTAGGATCTGGATATAAAATTGCTTTGCGAGATCTAGAAATAAGAGGAGCTGGCAATGTATTAGGTGTAGAACAATCTGGACACATGGGAAAAGTAGGATACCATATGTATGTAACTTTACTAAAAGAAGCAGTTGATGAAGTAGAAAGTGGAAAAGTGATCCAAGATGTAGATACCCAAATTGTTACCACTTTAGATGCATACCTTCCAGAAACTTATGTTGAAGGAACGCTAGAAAGAACCAGCGTGTATACCAAAATTGCAAAAGTTAGATCTAGTCTACAAAAAGATCAAGTATATAGTACACTTTCTACAGAGTATGGTCCTGTCCCAAAAGAAGTAGACAATTTACTTTGCATTGCACTACTAAAAAACATAGCATCAACTTATGGATTCACAAAAGTAGTTATACGTAAAAATAGTGCCTATTTGGAATTTAGTATTCAATATTATGACAATATTATATCGCTTTATGACAATAATAAAGATGTATTTGTGCTAAACATGGAACAAGCCGTTCCAAGATTATCTTATCAAAAGGTAGGAACAATGGAAGATGCCATACAAGAATTCATCAAAATTTTAGAAAAGCATAAGACAACGATATCATAAGGTGATTGATTATAATTTTTATCATACAGAACAACTAAAAAAGCAAAAAAAGATCAATGTATCGACACATATAAGTGGGAAGGTTTTGTCAAAGTCTAATCATGTTGATATGTCAATACAAAGATGACTACCTATGATACGGCTGTAGATTAGGAAAGAAGATAGAGAATATTGTAGAGGTAAAATTTCCCAAGAGAATAAAGAATGTGTACGAAAAATCCACACTTTTAGAAAAACAAATCAAAGCAGTAATAAAGGTACGATTCATAATATGGTGTTAAGGAAAATAAAAAAAGAGTGAAGATCCACTCTTTTTTTATAAACTTTGTGCATATTTGTTTTTGAATTTTGTTATGAAAATAAAGATATAGTTGTTCTAATCATTTAAAAATGTAACTTATTCAAATATTTCTGCCATCTCTGGTGCAACTTCAATAGTATCTTTTTCATATTTTTTATATTCTATAGTAGTTTCCATATTTTCAATGTCTTTTGTATTTCTAATTATATAATTACGAGAATCAATAAGACTATCAATCATATCCTGCACAGTATCTTGAGCTCTAATGGAAACCTCATATAATTTTACACCTTTGTCTGTTTGAACAGTGAGTGAATATTTATTGAAAGGATATATGACATCTTCAATGACAGCTTCATGTCTTCCAGTGTTTTTTACTATAAGGCGAACATTCTGTTCATTAGATTGTAGTATTTTTACCATCAAAAGGCAAAGTATAGTCTCTATCTATATAGATAAACGAAAAATGGTAAGTTTAGAACCATTCTAAAAAGGACATATTCAATAAATAGCATATTAAAAAATGATCTACAGGATAAAGTATATCAAGATCATAAAATCTGTGGTACTTTGTGAAAAATTTGTAAGCTTCAGGGGAGAAAATAGTTGATTTTATTTGCAAAAAAGCCGTAACTTATGTATACTTATAGCAGATATAATTGTATATTGTGCCCTAAAATCAAAAGGGCTTGATCATAAAAGGAGTAAAATATGAAAAAGATTGTCACTTTACTATGTGCACTGATTATGTCTATTGCCTTATTTACGGGTTGTAATGTGATTCAAAGAGATGATGCAAAATACTATCAAAAAGTGGTAGCCACGATCGGGGAAAAAGAATTTACCATGCAAGATTTGTTGCAAGCATACAGTTCTTATGGTAGCTCCTATGTGGAAGAGCAAAATTATACCGTGGAAGAAGCTGTAAAACAAACAGTTAATGACATGATTGATAGATACTTGCTCGTGGAAGAATTAGTCAATACCGGACTAGTCGATATTGATCAATATGAAGAAGATTTAAAACGTTCTGTCTACGAATATATGGATAGCCAAATTGATGATTACGAAACAGAAGTACGTCTTGATTGGGGACTAAACGTATCTACTCCAGAGCAAGAGGAAGAAAGTGATACATTATCCAAATATGAAAGAGTAGCAAGAGAAAAATACGAAAGTAATTATGAAGCACATGAAGAAAGTGGTAAATGGTATATTAGTTACAAACCTACTGAAATAGAATGTGATACCACTCCTGCTCCAGAAACATGGGAACAAAAAATCACTGATAGTAAAGTGAGTGCAGAAGCAAGAAAAAGAATGCTAGCTGATCTAAAACAGTCTGCAAAAGCTTTGGGAGAAACTGATTTTAGCGAAGAAACACTTCTAAAAAATGAAATGGATAGAGTATACGAAATTTATCGTCAAAACAAAGTCATTTCTGTCTACCAGACAACTTATCTCAATCAATTAGAAGTTGATGAAGAAGCCGTGGTAGAAAAATATAAATCTTTATTTGCACTAGATTATGAAAAGTACAAACAACTAGGACAATCTGGAACAAGTGAAGCAGATGCTACGAGACTAAGTGCATACCATACAGCTATGGGAGAAGATGCAGGTAGTACGTACTATCATGTAGAAGATACCTATGTGGAAGTGGCTCATATTCTATTAAAGGTTGATGATGCAACGACACAACTTTTAGCAGAATACAAAGCAAGATATGAAAGTGAAAACAATACGGAATACAGTAAAGAACAATATGAAAAAGATTGTCAAGATGCAATCAATAAAAACTTGCAAACAATTTATTATCTAGATGAGAATGGAAAAGAATGTCAAAGTTCATTATCTAGTGTACTTTCTATGATTTATGATTATGTAGACAATGGTAGCAACACAGGATATAGTCGCAGTGATCGATTCCTAGATATGATGTATCGATTTAATGATGATGAAGGGATCATGAATGCTGATTGTGGATATGCCATTCCAATGTACACCAATGATGAAGTGCAAGATACCATTGTAGCTGCTTTTGCTGATGGTAGCAGAGAACTTGCAGAAGCACAGCCTGAAGGTGGGAATATGAAGACTGTGTATTCTGAATATGGTATTCATATTATCTACAATATGGGGCTCTTTAGCAATGATGGTAGAACTATTGAAAATATCAATAATATCACAGCAAAATATTTGTGGGAACATCGTGTTAGTCCAATGAGTGAAAAGACCTTATTTGATGCTGTAGCCGAAACTTTAACACAAGCAAGTGCAGACACGGCACTTTCTAATTTAATCGACCAAGCAAAAATAAAATTACAAAATGCAGGGATCAAGATCAACTTATATACCAGTAGATACGAACATCTTTGGAAATAACTTTCCCCAATAGATAGAGTATATGTGGGGAATACATTCTCCACATATTTTTAAAAAGGAATACAACATGGAAGAAAAAAACGAAAAAAAAGTAGATTCCTCTACCATAGATCAAACAAAAGAGGTAGATACAAAAAATGAGTCATCTTTTGCCAGCAATCCAGAGGGAGAATGGAAGCATGATTTTTCTGTAGATCATGACAAAGTTGTGCCTAATGATGTAGTCGTGCAAGATATGATGAATGTAAAACAAAGCGAAAAAGTGTTTTTACAAGATGTCGACCAAAAAGTCAAAGAGCAAAAAAGCAGTAAAGGACGTATGATTAGTGCTGTCTTTACAGTGCTCAATCTTATGATATTATGTTTGGTATTACTGTATTTGTCCCAAAATATGGGAGTGACAGAGTTAAGTCAAATTTTTACCAATGTGCAACAATCCAAATGGCTTTGGTGGGCAATAGCCATTGCCATATTTTCTATCTTGGTAGAAACAGCAAAAACGGTTTTGCTATTGGTACGAACAACCAAAACTTTTAGACCTTTTGTTTCGTATAAGTCAACAGCTATTGAAAAATTTTATGATGCTGTCACCCCATTTAGCATTGGGGGACAACCATTCCAAATAGCTTATTTGCATCATTATGGTGTCAAAGCAGGAGTCGCTACTTCTATTCCTCTTGCAAAAACCATGATGAATATGTTGTCTTTTGTGATTATCTCTATTATTATGCTTCTTACACATTTGTCACTTGTGAATGCTAGTAGTGTCTTTGTCATTGTATTGGCCACCATTTCTTTGGTTGTGATTACGGTATTGGTTGCGATGATTTTTACACTATCTGTGTCGAAGAAAATTGCACCAAAGATCATTATTACCATTTTGAAAGTGTTGGCAAAATTACACCTTATAAAAGACTACCAAACAGCTTTCACACGTATTATGAAAGAAGTGTTGGAATATCAAAAAAGTATTTTGTATTATGCAAAAAGTCCTTTGACTATGACAATCCTTGTGATTTTATCTGTCGGTCAATGGATTATCAAAGCCAGTATTCCTTTTGTGATTTATGTAGCCTTTACTACCAATCCTACAACAGGGTACTTTGTGATTTTTACCAATTTTATTCTCTGTGAACTTGCAAGCAAAATTATTCCATTCCCGGGTGGAGCAGGTATTGCAGAAATTTCCTTCTCAGCCTTGTTTGCTTCTTTATTTAGCGATGGTACTTTATTCTGGGCTGTCCTATTATGGAGAATTTTGACTTTCTATATATATTTAGTCCAAGGTGGACTTGTGATCTTATATGATACAGTCTGGGGTAAGAAAAGAAATCGCTCCTATAAAGAAAAACGTAAAGAAATAGAAGAAAAAATGAAATAAGACAAATATTATGAAAAAAACAATCATATAAAAATGATTGTTTTTTTATGGTAGATAAGTCATTAGAAAGGATTGTAAGGGAAGAATAAAAAATCAACACAAATTCCAACACAAAAATAGCAATGTAAAACTGTAAAAAAGAGTATAAAAAAGATAAATTGTGCATATATTGATACTATAGGGGAAAAGAGAAAAAATAGCTGAAAAATTTTGAAAAAGTGTTGACAAAGAGATAAAAAAGTTGTATTATAATTGAACATGATATGTTGACCATCGAACATATCATGTATTATCGCGGGGTGGAGCAGCTCGGCAGCTCGTTGGGCTCATAACCCAAAGGTCGTAGGTTCGAATCCTACCCCCGCTACCAGTAAAACAATATGGTATGTAAGTACCATATTTTTTTTGTTTTTAAAGATAGTATCGGTA
>CALVJJ010000001.1 GCA_944332185.1 uncultured Clostridia bacterium | reverse complement strand
TAAGACTAGCCAAGTTCAAGAGTCTACAATATTTAATAGATGAGAAAAAAGTACGCCTTCGCAGGAGTACTTTTTTTTATTGTTTATTAAGAAGTTTTATCGTATGATATAAAAATAATGGTATAGAGTATTGTAAATAAAGAAAGTAAAAAAATTTTTAATTTCATACAATTACTATATATCAAAATATAGATATAACAAAGTTTTTGATTATTTTGAGTATTGCTTACTATAAAAACTATCATATTAGAGATTATTTTTAGATGATGAAGATGGCAATTTCATGTAGATATCATAAAACCAATATGGATTTTATGTGTGATAAGATAAAATTCCATATTGACAACGACTATTCTCTGTGGTATGATATAGAAAACAAATCAAAAAGGAACGGTAGGAATCATGGAAGCAGGATATCTTATAAAAATGTGTAATGATCTAGTTGATGCAATGAAAGAAGGAAAAGATGAGAATACCATGCTGGCTTTAATACACAAATATCCAGTTGTTATGAGAATCATCGATAAAAAAGGTAAAAATCTTGGCATGCATGCTATAGAAAATGGGTACAATAAAGTAGCAGAAATGAGTCTCGAAGATGCATGTGCCTCAGAACATCAAGACAAAAAAGGACTGAATATTGGTATGTATGCAGCCATTCACAAGAATAAAGATTTATTCTTAAAAGCATTATGCAATGCAAAAGCTATCAAACAAAAGAGTAACACAGGACATACGATGGAAGAGTATGGAGTCCTATATGGGCTGATTGAAAAAGACTTTACTAAAAAATATTTTGTCTTTGAAGAAATTGTTGATCTTGATGAGATAGAACAATAAAAAACACTAGGAAAACCTAGTGTTTTTTTTATTATCTTTTATAAGATTGAGTTAAAAATTCGCCTGTGATGAATGTAAAGATAGACATTCCCGTTAGGATAAAACTTAGAACAACCAAACGGTTGAACAATCCCATATTAGCAGCCACAAGCATTGCACCTGTACTTAAATTGAAATACACAATGATTGCCATTACAAGCCATAAAACGGCAAGAACAAATAGGATAAGACCTACAACAAATTTGTTCTTGTGCATGATGGTACATACAATATCAAAAATTAAAGATGCAACCAGCACACCCGTCCAAATATAATAAATGATACGAGCATACAACATGGTATCTTTCATAGAAAGTGTAATCATAAAGAAGACAGATAGAATAATTGTAAGTGCCAACATAGAATAATACAACATACTTTGTAGTATTCTTTTATGAGTTAGTTCCATGCTTTTTCCCCCTTTTTCATATTTAGTACACTGTACTATTACTCATAGTGTGCAACATAATCATAAAATTATTCTATGAACTATTAGGGAAAAAATGGCAATACACCCATAAGCAAGTTTAATGTGCATAGTATTTTTCTGCTTCTTCTAAAATAGAAGATAGTACTTGTATCGTATAAGAAGGGTGTTTTCCCATAGCAGATTCTGCTGACAACATGACTGCATAAGCTTGTTGTTTGACAGCTTGATAAATATCGGTAATTTCTGCTCTTGTTGGTCTTAAAGCAACAATCATGCTTTCTAGCATCTCTGTAGCAATGATACAAGGCTTTTGATGTTTTTTAGCAGCGGAGACAATCTTATCTTGTAGAATAGGTAGTTGTTGATAAGGCATTTCTACTCCCAAATCTCCTCTTGCGACCATAACACCATCAGTATGTGTAATGATATCATCAAGATTGGTTATCGCTTCTTCGCCTTCAATTTTTGCAATGATTTTGAGATGATTGGGTATGGTATTCAAAAGTTGTTTTATCGCAATAATATCTTGTAAATTGGACATAAAACTGCAAGCAATCATATCACAACCAATGGATATGGCTTGTAAAATATCTTCTTTGTCTTCTTGACTAATATAAGGCAATCCCATAGGGACTTTTAAAAAAGTCAAATTCTTTCGATTGGATAATTTGCCATCTGTTAAGACTTTGGCCACCATTTTTTCGTGATCTACACTTTGTACTTCAAAACGCATCATACCATCATTGGCTAAAAACTCTTTGCCTACGGTAATATGGTTTAGAATGGTGGATTGAGATAAACTGACACCGTTTTGATTCCCAATTTTTTGTTCTTTATAAAAAGTGAAAGTTTGATCTTTTTTGAGCATGACACTGCCATTTTCAAATGTGCCAATACGAATTTCAGGTCCTCTCGTATCAATCAAAATAGAAGCAGGGGTATCTACTAAAGTATTGACATGATGAATGAGATGGAGTAAAGATGCATGATCTTCTTTTGTCCCATGACTAAAATTCACACGAAAAATATTTACTCCGTTTTGAATCATCTGGATCATTTCTTGTTCATTGGCACTACTAGGTCCTAGTGTTGCAATAATTTTTGTAGTTTTCATATAAGGGGTACTCCTTTGCTATTTATTGTACATATTTTATGTATTTTTTGCAAATAATCATTAGATATTTGCATTTTTTTTTGCTTTCCTATATACTATGTATAACATATTTAAGACCGAAGGAATATATAGTACTATGAAATTATATAATACACTCACACATAAAAAAGAAGAATTTGTTCCTTTACAAAAAGGTAAAATCAATATGTATGCTTGTGGGATTACCGTGTCAGGAGATGCACACATTGGCCATGCTATTCAAGCTATGATTTATGATATTATGCGTCGATATTTTGAGTACAAAGGATACCAAGTTACGTATGCTAGGAATTATACTGATGTTGATGACAAAATCATTGCTCGTGCCCATGAAGTACATGTTGATCCTATGGAATATGCCAATCAAAAAATTCAATCTATAGATGCAGACATGGACGCACTAGGGGTACGTAGACCAGATATGGAACTGAGAGCAACTCAGCATATTCCAGACATTATTGCTATGACAAAAGGACTGATTGAAAAAGGATTTGCCTATGCCACACCAGAAGGCGATGTTTATTTTTCTGTAGAAAAAGATCCTAAGTATGGCAAGTTATCCAATCGTAAAGTAGAAGATATGCTAACCGGTGTGCGTATCGATAGTGAACAAAATAAGCACAATCCTTTAGATTTTGCACTATGGAAAAAGGCAAAAGCCGGAGAGATTAGTTGGGATTCTCCATGGGGAAAAGGAAGACCGGGGTGGCATATAGAATGTAGCGCCATGAATTTAGCCCATTTTGGAAGTACAGTAGATATCCACGGAGGAGGCAGAGATCTTATTTTCCCACATCACGAGAATGAAATCGCACAAAGTGAATGTCTAACTGGAAAACCATTTGTAAGATATTGGACACATAATGGATTAGTGAAAGTCAATGGGCAAAAAATGAGTAAAAGTTTAGGAAATTCTATTCTTTTACATGATTTATTACAAGAATACGATAAAGAAGTCATTCGTTTTGCACTTTTACAAACCAATTATAAAAACGATATCAATATTACTGATGATCTGTTCCCTAAAGCAAAACAACACTTAATCAACATCTATACTATTTTGCAAAAAATAGAAGATAGTCATTATGTCGTTACAGGGGAAAATGAAAGCATGATCAAAGAATTTGAAGCAGCTATGGACGATGACCTCAATACTGCAGTTGTGATTGCGAATGTCTTTACTTATTTTAAAAAGATGCAAGAGAAGTATCAAAAACAAGATCCTACCGTAGCCAATGATGTAGCGACGATGAAAAAATTGTATGCTATTCTTGGATTGTTCCAAGAAAATCCAGCAGACTTTTTAAGTCGTCAAGTAAGCCAAGATATTCCAGAAAAAGTACAACAACTGGCAAAGGATAGATGGCTAGCAAAACAAGCAAAAGATTGGAGTAAGGCAGATGCAATACGTCAAGAAATTGCACAATTAGGATATAGTATTTTGGATCAAAAAGATGGGTATCAAATAGAGAAAAAAATAGAGGAGAACACAAATGACAAAAAAAGGAGCTAGTTTGCTAGCATTAGTCACAACAATGATTTATTTATTGAGTCAAGTATTTATTATGCTAAAATACCAAGGCGAACAAGGTGTGATGGCATTAGATAACTCATTTATGAGTTTTTTACTACTTCAATTACCAAAGATCTTGTTGGGATTTGGATTGGTTATTTACTTTTTAGTAGGCATATCGGAAGAACCAAAGAAATAAAGAAAGTATAAAATATAGACACATTACTCATAAAACAAGAACTGTACATAGTTGTACAGTTTTTTTATTGCAAAACCTATTGCATCAAGTTTTTTTGTATAAATTATCTTTTTATTCAAAAACTAGTACAAGAGGAAATGTATGAAAAAGTATAGTAGTTGGATTGTTATTGGAATGGTATTGTTATTAGCTGTAGGGGTGGCAGTAGGAGTCAATTATTCTGGATTTCGTAATGGCAATTATGATTATGTTGCGCTAGATATCAATCCTCAAGTAGAGTTTATCATTGAAAAAGGAAAAATAAAAAGTGCATACTCTCATAACGAAGAAGGTAAAGAATTGTTATGGGGAGAATCATTTTCTGGATTGACGATTGAAGAAGGTGTGGGAAAAGTCATGGATCTTGCCACAAAAATGGGATATCTATCCATAGATGCCACACCAGAGAATAATACCAATGCGATTAAAATGACAGTGGTGGCAGGGCTTACCCATAGAAGAGAAGTTCGCGTGTATCAAACCATACAAAACTATTTGTTAGATCATGAAATTCTGGGTGTGATTGTGGAAAACGAAAAAGATCAGGTACTCATAAGTCAGGCAAAAGAACATAAGATCAGCAATATGGACAAATACTATTTGATACAATCTATCTTAAGACAAGATAGTCAAACAAGTTTTGAACAATTAAAAAAATTATCCAATGAAGACTTGATCGACAAGATCAATCAGTTGCATGAAAATACAACCATATCGCTTACTCCAGAGCAAATAGAAGACAAAGAAAATAGAGTAGAACAGTTTCGTACTTCTTGGGAAGAACATCATAAGACCATGACAAAAGAATCTAAAAGAGCTTTTGCAAGTATGTATGCAAAATATAGAGTAGACCATCAGACACAATTTGAAAAAGAGATAGGCAACCAAACTACATCATAATTTTTTAAAAAAGCTAAAAAAAAGTTGCAAGCTATAGTAATTTTTCGTATAATACTAGCAACAACCAAGAAAAAGGAAACTATATGAATAAAAAAATGATTGTTTATATCTCTGGTTCGAGTGGTGTGGGGAAAAATACCATTATTACACAACTTACAGCCAAAGAAAAAAGTATTAAGTTTATTGTCAGCTATACTACTCGAGAGAAAAGACCATTTGAAACCAATGGTGTGCAATATCATTTTGTAACCAAAGAAGAATTTGAACAACTACATGAGAATCATCAAATTTTAGAATATGATATCATTCATGGTAATTATATGGGGCATGCTTTGACTACCATTGATGAAGATTTTAAAACATTTGATGTGGTTATGAAAGACTTAACGATTGCAGGTGTAGACAAAGCCAAAGAAGTCATCGGAGACAAATATCCTATTATGACTATTTTCTTGACAGAAAGTAAAAAAGTACTAAAACAACGCTTGGTGCAACGTGGAGAAAAGAACATAAAACAACGACTCAAAGTCTATGGGAAAGAACAAAAAGAGGCTTATAGATATGACTATGTCATTCGCAATCAAAATATGGATCGCACAGTAGAAGTCATGCGTACCATTATTAAGGAAGAGAAAAAAGAAAAACCATTGTATCCAATACAGTCTTGCCAAACTATCAAACATAGTAAAGTAGAAAAAATAGAATCAAAATTGGTAAAAGGTAAAAAAGTAAAACCAATATGGATTGCAGAGCAAGACGGAAAACTATATATTGTCAAAGGAAGACATACTTATCTAGCAAGTCTAAAATGTGGTGTCCCTGTGGCAAAATATGTTGATCATTGTGTTAGTGTAACACCACTATCTAAAGAAGAAAACGATGAATGGTGCAAAATTGTGAAAAACTATAAAAAATAAAGGGAGAATATTCTCTCTTTTTTTAGACTTTTTAGGAGGAAAAACCATTCAAGTTTTGACAATATTTTGACAAAATAAGAGAGAAAAAAGTATAACTTTTATTCTATTTTTGTTTTAAAAAAATAGGTAAATGGTGTACAATAATACCAATAAGGAGTAATCATGAAAAAACGAAGCCAAATTGAGAATCAATACAAATGGAAAGTGTCAGATATCTATGCAAATGATGATGCTTGGTGGAAAGATTTTGAACAAGCAAAGACCTATTTGCCAAAATTCCAAGCTTACCAAGGAAAGTTAGAAAAAGGATCTTGCTTAAAAGAATTTTTTGAATTAGAAGAAGAATTTGATTTGGTAATAGAAAAATTATCTTTGTATTTGGGAAGATGTCATGATCAAGATACAGTTGTGGCAAAATACAAAGAAATGCAAGATGTGTTTTCTACTTTTTTAGTACAATTTCAAGAAGAAACGGTTTTTGTAGAAGTAGAGCAAAGTAAGATCAAAGACAGTGTATTAGATGCATTCTTACAAGATCCTACTATGGCAAAATATTCTATGATGATCGAGCAAATTAAAAGAAACAAACATTTGCTTCTTAGTGAAAAAGAAGAAAAACTATTAGCAGGGGTAGGAAGTTTTGCTGGTGGATTTTCTCAAGTGTTTGATAGTTTAGATAGTTCGGATTTAAAGTTTGCGCCGGCTCTTGATAGCAAAGGAAAAGCACACGAAGTCACACATAGTAGTTATGCAATGCTCATGGAAAACAAAGATAGAGTCTTACGTAAAAATACTTTTGAAAGTATGTATAAGACTTATCAACAATTTAGCAACACCATTGCAACCAATTATATTCAAAATGTGTATGTGGATTGGTATTTTGATAAAACAAGAAAATTCAAAAGTTGTCTACAAGCAAGTCTTTATAGTAATAATATTCCAGAATCTGTCTATTATACGTTGTTAAAAAATACACAAACCATGTTACCAATTTTGCATGAATATTATGCTTTTGTAAAAAAATGCTTGGGATTGAAAAATTATACCTATTATGATGTGTATGTAAGCCCGGTAAAAAGTATGGACAGTAAGATCAGTTATGAAGATATGGTTGCTTTAGGTGTCGATGCCTTACAAGTGTTAGGCAAAGAGTATAGTCGTGTTGTGCAAAACGCTGTACGAGATCAATGGATTGATGTGATGCCTAATGAGAATAAAGTAACCGGTGCTTACCAGACTGATGCCTACAATGTCCACCCATATATTTTACTTAATTTTGATGGTAGGAAAAGTTATACTAGTACTTTCGTTCATGAAATGGGACATGCAATGCATTCCTATCTTGCTAACCAAACACAACCTTACCAAAAAGCTGGATACAGTATTTTTATTGCTGAAGTAGCTAGTACAGTCAATGAAATGCTTCTCAATCAGTATCTGATTAAACACGCAAAAACAAAACAAGAAAAAGCGTATTATGCCAATGAATTTTTACAAAGTCTAAAATCTACACTATTTAGACAAACCATGTTTTCTGAATTTGAAAATTATGCTCATACATTAGTAGAGCAAGGGCAAGCCATTAGCAAAGATATTTTGCTTAAAAAATATCAAGAACTGAACCAAACGTATTTTGGAAAAGCAGTCAAAGACAATCCTTATATTCAGTATGAATGGTTGCGTATTCCACATTTTTATTCTTCTTACTATGTTTATAAATATGCGACAGGTATTGTGACAGCTATCAATCTTGTGAAAATGATTACCGAAGAAAAAGGTGGCGTAGATAAATATTTGAATCTTTTAAGATCAGGTGGCAGTGATTGGCCAGTAGAACTTTTAAAACAAGCAGGTGTGGATCTTACGACAGATCACCCTTATCAAGTTGTCAAAGAAGAAATGGAAAAATATTTCATGATTTTAAAAGAAAGTTATCAAGCATAAAAAGGGAGGAGTAAAGTACAAATGAAAAACAAACTGATTGTCATAGAAGGAACAGATTGCAGTGGAAAACAAACACAAAGCGAATTACTTGTCAAAAATTTAGCAGAAAAAGGGATCAAAAGTGTGCGCATGGCATATCCCAATTATGATAGTCCAACAGGGAGAATTATTGCTGGACCAATTCTAGGAAAAGAACAATATGGACAGTCTTACTTTGATCATGTAAGTGAATTAGATCCAAAAGTTATGGGACTTTATTATGCTGCTGATAGAGCGTACAATCAAAAGAAAGTACAAGAACAACTAGAAGTTTCCCATGTAGTCCTAGATCGCTATGTAGATAGCAATATGGCACATCAAGGAGGAAAAGTACTCGATAAGAAAAAACGTCATGCTATGTATGACTGGTTTGACAAATTAGAATATGGTATGCTACAATTACCAAGAGCAGATATAAAAGTTCTATTATATATGCCAACAAAAAATGCAGAAGCTTTGCGTGTGAATCGAAAAGAAAAATTAGATGAAGTAGAAAAAGATATCACATATCTTGAGAATGCAGAAAGAAGCTATTTGGAAGTAGCAAAAAGAGAAAAATATCATATTATTATGTGTGTAAAACATAACGCCATTCGTAGTATTGAAGATATACAAAGTGAATTACTGACATATATCATAGGACAGTTACAAAAGTAAAAGGAGAAAAACAATGATTATAGACGAAATCAAAAAAGCAAATATGGAAGCGATGAAGAATCATGATAGTAATTTAAGAGCTATCTATTCAGTACTGATGAACAAACATATGCAGGCAACGGTAGAATCTCGTACCAGTGGGAAAGAAGTAAACGATGAAGTGATGATTAGAATCATTCAAAAGACAATTAAAGAACTAGAAGAAGAAAAAGCCAATTATCAAAAAGCTGGACATAGCCAAGAAGTAGAAAATATTGAAAAGCAAAAGAATGCTTTGACAAAATATTTGCCTCAAATGATGAGTGAAGCTGAAATTTATGCAATTATTGAAAAAATGGAAGATAAATCTATTCCAACAGTGATGAAATATTTTAAAGCCAATTATGGTGCTGTTTGTGATATGAAACTTGTCCAAGCAGTTTTGAAAAAGTTTTAAAATGATTGCAAAAAACGATGAACTCATTGTCACCATCATGAGTCAAGATTGTAATGGTTCGGGGGTAGCGAAAGTAGACGGGGAAGTGATCTTCGTCCCTTTTGCTATCACTGGAGAAACGGTCAAAATACATATTATTTTTGTCAAAAAGAATATAAAAATTGGCAAAATCATAGAGATTATACAAGAAAGTCCAGATAGACAAATACCATTATGCCCATATTTTAAACAATGTGGTGGTTGCGATCTGCAACATATTCAATATGAAAAACAACTACGCATCAAACAACAAATGGTAGAAGATACCTTAAAACATGTAGGTAAAATTGATGCTGTAGTTGATCCTTGTGTAGCAAGTCCGTTGCCTTGGGCATATCGTAATAAAGTTGCTTTACCTATCAATCCTGTGACACGAAAAGTATCTTTTTTTAAAAGTAATAGTCACACCATGATTGATGTGGATTCTTGTAAAATAGCACAACCATGGAGTACAGACTTAATCGAAGTCATCAACAACTATCTACAACATAGCCAAGTTAGTGTCTATGATGAAAAAACAGGAAAAGGATTGCTTCGCCATGTAGTAGCTAGATCTGTAGGAGATCAATTACTCATTACCCTTGTGATCAATGGAAAGACTCTTCCTGATCAACATCTACTCATTGAACTATTACAAAAGAAATTTTCTTCCTTTGGATTAAATTACAATATCAATCAACAAAATTCTAATGTTATTTTAGGAAAAACATATATTCCAATCATGGGGCCACAATATCTTAAGGTAGAAGAATTTGGCATACAATATACGATTGATAATGCTTGCTTTTTTCAAGTAAATGAAGATATCAAAAAAGCCATCTACCAAAAAGTATTGGAGTATATTAAGAAAGAAGATTTTGTGATCGATGCTTATAGTGGAGCTGGATTGCTAACAGCAATGTTGGGAAAAGTATCCACAGAAGTCATTGGGGTAGAAATAGTCCCAGAAGCAGTAGAAAGTGCTAATCAATTAGCAAAAAAACATGGATTAGAACATGTAAAAAATATATGTGGAGATTGTGCAGATATTTTACCAGAGTTATTGCAAGGAAAAACAGGTGCTGTTGTATTAGATCCACCAAGAAAAGGGTGTGATCCACGTATTATCAAAGCTTTAAAACAAGCAAAACCACGCACTATTGTCTATATTTCCTGTAATCCTAGTACGTTAGCAAGAGATTTGGGACAACTGTCATTAGAGTATCATATTGAAAAAATCATACCATTTGATATGTTTCCACAGACAAAGCACGTAGAAACACTGGCAATCATGAAGGAAAAAGATTATGGAACAACAAACTAAATTAGCCAATCCTAATAAGAAAAAGAAAACGTATGCACAAATAAAGAAAGAACAAGCAATTAAGAACACACAAAAAGAAAAACAAAAGTATTTTGCGTATTATGATGATATCAAAAGTCATACGCATGATGTTGTAGATTGGTAATGAAATTCCAACGAGTCTATATTGAGATTACGAATGTGTGTAACTTACAGTGTGCATTTTGTCCAAAAAATCATCGAAAGAAAGAAGTGATGGCTGTGGATTTTTTTGAAAATATTGCAAAACAAGTCAAGAAAGTCTGTGATCATATTTATTTACATGTCATGGGAGAACCTTTACTGCACCCACATTTAGATCAAATCCTAGCAGTGTGTGAAAAAATACATTTGCAAGTAAACTTAACAACTAACGGTACAAAATTGTCTAATACTATAGACATATTGTCAAAAACCAATGCTTTAAGAAAGATTACCATCTCTGTACAATCTTTAGAAGAAAATGGAGAAACCAACTGGAAAACCTATTTAGAAAATATCGTAACAGCTGTCCATAGGTTGCCTTCCTCTATTATTGTGGAATATCGATTCTGGAATTGGGATCATTCTATGCTTGCAAAAGAGCAGGTCCAATTTTTACTACAACAATACGGTAAGGAAGCCATCTATCCCACTATCATAAAGGACAACAAATATCAAAATAGTATCAAGTTGGATCACAATGCTTATATTATGTTTGGGACCACTTTTGTGTGGCCAATTCAATCACAAGTGTCCCATATACAAGGATATTGTCCAGCTTTGTCAAAACAGATTGCTGTTCTAGTCGATGGAAGTGTTGTGCCATGTTGTTTGGATAGCGAAGGGAAAATGGTGTTAGGCAATCTAAAACAAGATAGTTTAGAAAATATTTTAGAAAGTGATACTGCTCAAACATACAAACAATCTTTTTGGCAAGGGAAAAGAATACACGATCTTTGTCAACATTGTCTATTCTATAAAGTAAAATCCGATAAAACAAAATAAAAGTGTTATTTCGACTTTTTTTGCTAAAAAAAGCAAAGCCAAAATAACACTTTTTTTCCTGCTTTCATATACAATACAAGTAAAGAAAAAGTAGGTGTATAAAATATGGGAATGACAAAAAAAACAATGATTTTATCCAACGATCAATTTGATCATAAGTCTATGCTGACACTTACGTTGGAAAAGAAAGGAAAAGAATGGGTAGGGACACTCAAATCTTACTATTTTGAAGATAAACAGGCAGAGTATCTTTTGGGAATAGCTTGTCAAGACAAACAGATGTGTATTGTACCGGTATGCTTTCAAGGAGGAAGTATGGCTGTGATTCGCACAGTTGCCAACTTGGATTTGCAAAAAAAAATCACGTGTGTTTTAGTGACGAAAGAAGATAAAAAACCGATTGTTTGGGGAAGTACGGAAAAATTAGATGATACAAGAATGAATTTGCTACAATCTATGCAACAAAAAGAAAAGGAACAACCTGTAGAAGATAGGGTAGTTGAGATCAAAAATTCGGTAGATCAAGAGAAAAAAGATCACCGTAAAGATAGTTCTATCCTTTCTCAGGCAAGTGTCGTTGATAACCACATATCTCAAGGGAGACAAGATTCACCAGAAGATGTTGATAGGATCGTGACTGATGTTACCAATATTCAAGATACAGTAGATCCTACAGCATTTTTTCAGCCATTAGAAGAAAAAGAATTGGATCAAGTCATTGATCAGGCTATGAGTCAAGAGGGAAAATTGGATATGTTTGCACAAGAGATGGCAAAATTAGATCATGATCAAGATACTTTTTATGACCAGATCAAAGATCAAATTGAAGATCTTTTTGCACACAATGAGCATGAAAGAAATCTTGAAAGTCTTGTGCCTCATTCTCAATGGGTGTTAGTCGATCAGGTAGATGGCAGTGGCCAATATGTACTAGGACTATTATATCAAGATCAAACGTTACGTTATATTGCTTATGGGGTGCAAGGAGAAAAAGATATGTTGCCACCAGAAGAATTTCGAGCATATAGTCAATTTATTTTGACAAGTAATGGAGAGGAAGATCAAGGGTATTGGGTCATGTATCAAGATGCACTGACGGGTGATAATTGTATGATAGAGGATCATGTAGCTTAAAAAGAGGAAATTTAACAAAAAGATAGTCTTTTGTGTTTGACTATCTTTTTATTTTTTGGTATAACATATTTGTTATAAATGTCATAATAGGCATAGTGCTGTATGTTTCCTTATCTGTTGGGAAATAATTGTAAAGTGCTATAAAAAGTTGTGGCATAGTATAAAAATGAGGTTTACATGAAAAGAATTGCGTTACTATTTGTGTTTGTGTTCATGGCTTGTTCGCTTGTACTAACAGGGTGTGGACAAAAAGGATTTAAAGAAAACCCTAATGGAAATGATACTGTCATTGGCAATGGAGGACTAGTTGTACAACAAGGACAATTTGTATATTTTGCCAACGGCTATGACACCTATGAGAATGCAAGCAAAGATATGACAAAAGGTGCTTTGTATCGTGCCAAATTAGATAATCAATATTATGCAAGTCTTGATGAGAATAACTATCTAACTAATGCAGAAAAAGTAAGTAGTAGACTTGTAGGGTATGCAATGGGTGGCATTTATCTATTTGATGGATATATCTATTATGCAACACCAAATATGGAAAAAGACAAAGAAGGGAATACCCTTAAAAACTATATTGATTTTTACCGTGTCAAATTAGACGGAACAGATGAAAAAAGACTCTATACTTCCAATGGCTCTATGGAAGAAGGCGATTGGGGAATGGTCAAAGTAGATCAAACAGTATATTTTGTGGTATACAATGGAGATAGTTTGGTTAGTGTTGTGGCTAATGGTAAAAAAGCAACAACCAATACCATTGCTACTGGTGTTACCAGTTTTGCTATGGCACATCATGATACCTATAGTGCTAGTAATTACCAAACCACAGATGCTGAAAGATATGTTTGGTATACACGTAGTTTAAAAGAAGATGAACAAGGTCAAAGTGGGAATGTTCTTGCTAGGTGTGCTTTGGGTACAACGAACGAACAAACGATTAAAAATGATACCAATACGTATAGTGTGGTGGATATTGTCAGTGACAAAGTGTATGTCAATGTCACAAGTAGTACACTTGGTACGACAAAATTGGTAAGTTATCAAGTAAGTAATATTAGTGATGAATCTATGTTCTCTTTACAAAACGCAACGGATACTTATATTCTAGACAATATGAATATGAATGCTGTTGTATTCAATAACAATGGTGTCTTTGAAATGTATGCTGCAAACAATGGTTATGTAAAGACAATTAGTGTCTTATCAGGCGCTACCGTTGTTGATGTGTTAGGTGCAACTATCTACTATGTAAAAGAAGGAGTATTGTCTTGTGTTGATGTTTTGACACTAAACAACAAAACCATTTGTGGAGATAGTGAAGTATCTATGCCAGATGATGCAACGTTATATGATATTGATGGAAGAAATATCTATTTTGTCCGTACGTATACCAATGAAAGTAGTGAAGAAAATCAATATTTGAATCGTTGGGATATGCAAAAATCTAGTCCTGTGTTTGAAATGTTTGGTACTTTTGCAGATGGAGATGCACCAGTATTAACAGAAGAGGAAGAAGAATAACAAAGAAAAATACGACAAGAAAAAAGTCGTATTTTTTTATGTGTAAAATCGTGCAATACTTCATACACTACAAGTAAGGTTGGATATGAGAAAAGTATATGTAGAAGTTGTTGCAAAACATACAGTGGAAGGAAAAACCATTCCGTTATCGATTACGTATCATGACCATGTATATCAGGTAGATAAGGTGTTAGATAGTAGACTAGGGGTAAGTCTTTTAGTGGGGGGAGTTGGTATGAAATATACCATTCGTGTATTAGGACAAACTACTTACTTGTTTGAAGAAGAAGGAAAATGGTTTGTAGAAGCAAAATTGCCAAAATAGTGTGGTAGATAAGTTGACAAAAAAAGGAACTTTTTTGTACAATGTTTTCGTATTGGAGTACTGTATGACTATATTTTTGTATTTTATATTAGCTATTGTTGTGGTTATTTTATCTATCAAACTATCTCAATATGTAGATATGCTCGATAAGACAACAAAAATGTCAGGGGCATTGATTGGTGGTGTGTTTTTAGCCGCAGTGACAAGTTTACCAGAATTGTTTACTTCTATTTCTGCCGTATTATTTTTAGATCAAAGTGAATTGGTATTAGGCAATGTCATGGGAAGTGATATATTTAATGTGGCAGTCTTAGGAGTGTTGCTCTTAGTCTTTATGAAATCATTTTCTAAAAAATCTATGAATGCCGGATTGATTTGGACAAGTATTTTTTTGCTCTTATTTTATGGGTTTGCTATCTATGCAACCATTGCACGATGGCAATTATGCTTGTGGGGTATCAATACCATTTCCTTTTTATTTATTATTTTATACTTTATTTCAGTCAAATGCGTGGCACAAGAAACAGATAAAGAACAAAGAGCACAAGTTGCTTTAACACCAAAGCAAATTTGGATTCGTTTTTCGCTAGCTAGTGTTCTGCTTGTAGCATCTAGTATTGGTATTACCTATTTATCTGATGCATTATCAACACAGCTAGGACTCGGTAAAACGTTTGCAGGGGCGATTTTGCTAGGTATTGCGACTTCTTTACCAGAGGTAGTATCCACGATTGGATTGTTTAAGTTAGGCAATTTTGATGCAGGGGTAAGTAATATTTTAGGAAGTAATACCTTTAATTTTTTAATTTTATCTATTGCTGATTTTATGAATTTTAAGTCACCAATTTATGTCAACAATACCACATCGCAATATCTATTATGGTGTGGACTTATTAGTGCAATCAGTATCCTTATGTTGTTATTTGTCAAAGTATACAAAAAACGACATGGTTGGGTATCTAAAATAGCTTCTAGTGTGCTTTGTGCTATACCAGTCGCTATGTATTTCGTTTTTTTAATTTTACCAAATGTATAGAGGAAAAATATGGATCAAGAATTTTTGAATGTAGAAATTATCAATGAACAATTAGAAAAAAACACCTATCATGTGATTAGACGTGCCGAAGATCGATACCGTAGTCAATTATCTACTCTTGCTAGTCAAATTATTGAAAGAGGAGATATTAAAATTGTATTACTAGCAGGACCATCTTGTGCCGGGAAAACCACATCTGCAAAATTGCTAAAAGGAGTGTTGGAGGAGAGAGGATATCATGTCGTGACGGTGAGTATGGACGATTTTTTCTTAAATCGTGAAGATACACCACTTTTGCCAAATGGCATGAAAGATTATGATAGTGTTCGATCACTGAATTTAGTGCAGATGGAAGAATGCTTTTCTACGTTATGGGAACAAAAAAAGGCGTGGTTTCCAATTTATGATTTTAAAACAGGGATCAATCATGCACATAAAAAATTTTTAAAAATTGATGAGAATACCATCATCATTTTTGAAGGATTACACGTGATCAATCCAGAACTGACCTGTCACCTTGGAACGACAGCATTTTTCAAAGTATATGCTAGTACCATTAGCGGGTTTGTGTATCAGGATCAATATATGGATGCTAGACAATTACGATTGGTAAGACGTATGGTTCGAGATGTGGATAGACGTGGAAATAGTCCAGAAACAACTTTACAGACATGGACAAACGTTTGTGCTGGGGAAGATCTATATATTGCACCATACAAAGATCAATGTGATTTTATGATCAATACTACGCATACCTATGAACTAGCGCTTTATAGAGAAAAATTCTTAGAATTTATGGACAATCATGAAATCGTAAGCAAAGATCTGCCTTTTGTCGAGATGATTCGAGCAAGTGTAGAGATTGATAAAAAATTATTGCCAGACACCACACTGATGTGGGAATTTGTGAGCAAAGACTAAAGATGCATCATTGCATCTTTTTTTTAGTAAAACTCTTTACAAATTTTTCCCCCTATGGTACACTATCAATAGAACAAATGTTCTACCTTTAAGGAAAGAAGCCATGAGATATATTTTACATTCTGATCTAAATAATTTTTATGCTAGTTGTGAATGTCTCTACGATCCTTCTATTCGCAACAAACCAATGGTTGTGGTAGGTGATGTAGAAAAAAGACATGGTGTGGTTTTGTCCAAAAATCAAATAGCGAAAAAGAAAGGGGTAAAAACAGGCTTTACGGTATGGGAAGCTACACAATGTTGTGGGCAAGATTTAGTTTGTGTTCCGGTACATTTTGACAGGTACCAAAGACTATCTAGAATTGTCAAAGATATTTATAGACAATACTCTGATAGAGTGGAGTCATTTGGAATTGATGAAGCGTGGATAGATATTACCCAAAGTGTTCATTCTTTTCAAGAAGCAGAACAACTCGCTCATACCATACGTGTTCGTGTGTTGCAAGAGACAGGACTCACGGTGAGCATTGGAGTCAGTTATAATAAAGTATTTGCAAAACTAGGCAGTGATCTAAAAAAACCAAATGCTGTGACAGTCATTACTCCAGATAATTTTAAAGAAAAAGTATGGCCATTGTCGGTAGATCAGCTCCTTTATGTTGGTCGTGCCACATATCAAAAATTGCAAAAAATGTGTATCAAAACCATTGAAGATTTGGCAAAAACAGAAGAAAAATTGTTACATACTTTGCTTGGGAAAAACGGTGTCATGTTGTATAAATTTGCTTGTGGATTAGATGATGGAGAAGTGAGAAAAACTGGGTACAGGGAAGAGATGAAAAGCATTGGCAATTCTACCACTTGTCCACGTGATCTAAAAACTATAGAAGAAGTGTCTCATATTTTGTATTTGCTGGCAGAAAATGTTGCAAAACGAATGAATAAAGAAGGCGTTTATGCAAAAGAAGTGCAACTATGGGTCAAAGATAATACGTTAGCCTCTTTTGATAGGCAAAAACAATTCTTTATGCCAACAGATTTGGCAAAAGATTTGCATGAAGGGGCATTGGAATTGTTTCAACAACATTATACGTGGGAGCATACGGTCAGAGCTTTAGGTGTACGGGCTCTCAAATTAACACCAAAACCAAAACAGTATAGTATTTTTGATGATATACAACAAGTGGAAAAACGTCAAAAACTTGAGCAAGTTGTCACAGTGTTACGCAAAAAATATGGACATCACATTATTAAGCAGGCTAGCATTATGAAAGATGCAGATTTTGATGCGATCAATATGGAAGAAGGGGGACATGTGGTTCACCCTACTGTATTACACAAATAAAAAACATAAAACACTTAAAAAAAGACAGTTGGAAAGACTGTTTTTTATTTTTTTGCTATTTTTAGCATAGGACAAGAAGGTAAAATCATAAAAATGTAACAAAAGGGACACTAATGTTTGACAAGTATTGTAAAATTTGGTATACTTACTTGGTTTTTTAAAAAAGGAAGGAAAGATTATGGCAAGAGTGGCAAGATCAACCAGTGAAATTCATACCTATTTAGTGGTTTTAAAGACGCAAGATATTATGCTAGATGATGCAGATAAAACCATGCTATTAGATGTGGTACAACATTATGTATGGCAGATGAATAGCAAAATTTTTGCCTACCATTTGGCAGATACTTGTTTTCGTTTTGTGGTCCAAAGCGACCAAATGAGCGAACTCATGAAAAGTATTTGTATTCGTTTTGTCTATTCTTACAACAAACAACATCATAGAAAAGGGGAGATCTTTAAAGATCGTTTTACAAGTTACAGTGCCCATACGGTGACAGAAGTGTACCAAATGATAGCTAGTCTTCACTATTTGCAAGAAGAAACCAAATTTTGTAGTAAATATCATTATAATGAAGATGGGTATCTACAAGATAAAACAGGCAGACCTTATCTAGTGATGACTCCTTCCATAGAACAATCTTTGTTTTTACAAGCACAACAACCAGAGGTTTTACAACTGATGCGTAAAATCGGGAAAAAATATACTGAAGTAGAATTAGCACAATTAGTCAAGGCATTTTTAGATAGTCAAGCAGAAACAATACAGTCTATGAATGTAGAGAAAAAGAAAAAACTGATTCAAAGAATGGTCTCTTTATATGGGGCTAGTATTAGACAAATTGTGAAAATTACTGGATTTTCGTTTCGATTTGTCTATCAAACCATGAAAAAAGTTGAGATGGGTAACGTATGAAACAAAAGAAAAAAAATATAAAAGATACTTCGACAACGGTCGAGACACAGACCTTGCTGATCGAAGATGATAAAAAACAACAACTGCAATCTATTCAAGAAAAAGAAAGTAAAACAAAAAAGAAGAAAAAAAGAAAAAAAGAAATCACAAAAAAAAGATTTTGGCTGAACATCTGTGTCTTTGCTGTGATGGGCTGCTTTAGTGGAATATTTGTGGGGAATTATATTGTAGAAGCATTTTTATCAAAAGTGGATTATTCTATGTATGATGAAACATCGTTACGGGCAGGAGATAATATTCCAAGTTTGCTAAAAAAGAATATTGCTTCTTTGACTCCAGCAGAAATATTTGTAGTGGGAGAATACAAACTGTCACAAGAGTATCAATACCAAATGAATGCGAGTGGGAAGGTCACCAATCCGCTGACAGATCAGTTGGTTTGGTCTACATTTCAAAAACAAGGTGATCAGTATTACAACAACCAAATTAGTAAAGGCATTAAAAATGTAGCCTATCAAATGCATTATACTGTAAATAGTGATGTCATTGTGCAGTCAGGGAAACCAGAAAATGATGGGGCTGCAACATGGAATGGCGCAGAAGAAAAGGTAAGTGCAGAAGAATACAAACAACAATGGGGAACTAGCCCAACGGGTGTCATTCCTTATGTTGTGGGAACTAGAACAGTCATAGGTAAAGGGACAAAGAATCTTGTGGAAGGGGTATATCAATGTGAAATTTCCTTACACCCACAAGCTTCCGTTATCAATTATGTCAAACAAATGAGCAAAATGAGTGGATTAGATTCCCCAAAATTTAATTATGTGACCGTGCAATTTTCAGTGGATCAAAATGGAAGATTTTTGTCCATTACAATTAAAGAAGAATACAAAGTAACATACGGTATGACTGTGACTTGTGGTGGCAGTTTGCTGATGCAGTTTGAGTATGACAATGTAACTTTGTTATAGAAGGGAGAACATGAAAAGATTATTACAATACCTTATGGTTTTTCTCATCGTATTCTTAGCTTCGGCAGGAACGATGGTTATGGTATATAAAGTCTCTGGTGATTCGGATAGTTATGGATTATTGGCAGGAGGAGAAACAGATACGAGCGATCCTATTCTAGATGGAATGGTGTCTAAAACTCTTGCAACCAAGAATATGAATCTTACTATTCACATTCGTGGCGAATATCAGGGCACAACCATAGATTTAACAGGGAATGTGTTATTACAAGTGACACCTACGCTAAAAGTAGATGCGAATCTTTTTGTTGTCTATCAAGATCAACAACTGCCAATCTATTTACATTATGAAGAATCGACAGCTTATCTATCTTTACTTGGTCAAAATATCAAGATCAATACTTCTCATTTACTAGATAGTTTGCAACCACTTTTGTCTATCTTAAAACCTTATATCAACAATTTAGATTTGTCTTTTTTAGATGCATTAGGATTAGG
The DNA here is from genome assembly GCA_944332185.1 of uncultured Clostridia bacterium. Lineage (GTDB taxonomy): Bacteria > Bacillota > Clostridia > Christensenellales > UBA1242 > CALVJJ01. Next base: position 109,659 of record CALVJJ010000001.1, on the reverse strand, counting down.
GAATTTAGAGGAATTAGATATCAGCAGTTTGACTTCCTTATTGCAATATGTACACACCAGTGAAAGAGAAGGAGGATACCAATTAGAATTTTTGGTAGAAGATTTGATCCATGCAACCATCTTACTAGATGAAACTTATACCATGGAAAAAGTCATCATAGAACCAACGACTATTGCAGGTATTACCTTCTCGTTAGATGTCGATATGGTATGCAATGCAGAAGATTTTAGCATACCAGCTGTCAAGCAAGATACCTATTTGGATATTAGTAATGCGTATCATCTAATATCTATGTTGTTGGGATATCAAGGATATGATGCTTTCCAATTCTGCTTTGAAGGAGAGCTGTTTGGATATATGATTGATGGATCTATAGCCATCACAACAGATAATGGGTTTGCTTTGCAATTCCGGGGGACAATCAATGGTAAAACTGTGGAAATCATCGTGGTAGAGGATCATATCTATGTAAGTATTGGATCCATACATATAGAAGCTACCATAGAAGAAATCCAAAAAATAATGCAAACATATTTTCCACAACTTGTCCTACCTACCATCTCGCTAGATACTCTTGCTATTCAAGAGATCATTCAAAACATTGAACAAATAGATGGTGGAATTAAGATCACGTTGGCACACTATGGAACAATTCTTTTGCAAAGCGATGCAGATGGAAAATTAAACGATATTGACTGGCAATGGCAATCTCATCATATTCATATTGGCTTTGAGACATGGAATACACCTATTCAACAACCACAAGGATCGTTTACTTCCATTACAACAGTAGTTTCTTATCTTGATACTATCATGGATATCATGGAAGAAAAACAAATTGCAGGACAATTCTCTGCAACTTATCAAGATATTACTGTATCAGGGAATATGATGGTAGATTGGAATGCAGGAATCCAACTATATATTTCTACTACACTATTTGGGCAACCAATAGAGATATGGTATCAAGAAGAAGTTGTCTATCTACATCTAGATGGAGTGTATATCAAAACTACATGGAAAGAAGTGCAATCTTATCTAGCAAAATATGGAATGAAGATAGAATTACCTACGGTATCTATTGACAAAATTGACTTTGCTACATTGGATATTTTGTCTATTTTAGATAGTTTACATATCATAGTATGGAATGATACACAATTCCAATTATCGTATCAAGGACTACAACTTAATATCGCAAGAGACAGTCAATCTTTGTCCACCATTGCTGTATCTTATCTAGACAAGATCCATGCTGTAGTAAATCTTCAACCAATGACAATACCAACGGTAGAAAAAGAAGCTTATCTATCTTTGGAAAGTATAGATATTCTAGCACAACATATAATGACTGTGATAGATCAAAAAACAGTAGTAGGGCAAGTAGAACTATGTCTACAAGACCATACATACCTATTCGATATTGCCTTAGATCTTCGTAATGGTCTAAATGTAGAAATTCATACTACCATGCAAGGATATCAACTAGGTGTCGTGTTGCAGAATGGACTCCTTACGTTATCTATCAACAACATAGTCGTATCCACCAAGATCACTACTCTTACACAATTATTCGATATTCTATCTAATGACTATCATCTCCCAGTGGAAGATATTCAAAAAGTACTAGAAACATATCTACCTAATGGGGAAATAGTATTGCCACAATTATCTATATCTACTGATCAAATTGTACAATTTTTGCAAACTCTTACAATAGATAGTCTACAATTACAACAAGAAAAATATCAGTATAGTTTATCTGGTAGTGCCATGGGACAGGAAATCCGTCTTGTCTATTCTGCACAAGGATTGGAAAGTATCAGCTATCACGGAGTGGCTGATGTTACCATACAGATAGATTGGGGAAAACAACCAAGTATTACTCCATTACCATCTACTGTACAGGTAGAAGATGTGTTGCCATTCGTACAAGATTTTGCACAATTCTATCAAGAAAAACAAGCAAAAGGCACATTAGATATTCAGTATCAAGATCTAGAAGTGCAAGTAGATTTTGAACTAGATGCTCGTCAAATGAAAAGTCTAAGTGATATTGAAAACTTAAAAGCAAAAGTAGTCACACAATTTTATGGATTAGATATAGAAGCAATCTTGGATCATGCGACAGTATATATGACAGTAGCAGGGCTTCGTATTGCAATGGGATTGGACGAAATTCCAATGCTGTTGGAGTGGATCAATGCTCGTTTTGGTACAGATTTTAAGTTGCCTAGTGTCTATACCAGTGATCTATCTTTAGATAGTCTAGATAGTATCACAACGAAGAATAATACTATCTCCTTATCTTTCTTGGATCAGTTTATGCTTACACTTAGTAGACAAGAAAGTTGGCAAGTACAACTATCTGCTCCACAACTTTCTATCAAAGCAGGGGTAGTATGGTCGCCAGTGATGATTGAAGTTGATCCTACACAATTCCAACATTATACGATGCTCACACAACTTATTGACAGTATCATGGGTATCATAGAAACAAAACAAGTCAGTGTGTCTGCTAATGCAACAGTTTATGAAGAAAATAGTATTCAATATGTTGCCAACTGTCAATTAGAAATGGATTGGCAAAACACTTTTGCATTGTTCGGCGAGGCAAAACTGACTGGATTGCAAGATATGGAATTTAATCTTGCTTATGAAGACAAAATGCTGTATGTCAATTACAACAAATTAAAAGTCAAAATGTCACAAGATTGTCTCAAGGAATTAGCGTATATACTCGCTAGTGTTTTGGGTATTGATACTTCAAAATTAGATTTCTTACAAGATGTCGCACAAGATATGCAACTAGATCTAGAGAATTTGCAACAACTGATTCCATCGTTTGATCCAACACAACCACTGATGCTACTAACCTATATTAAAAAGGTAAGTTTTCATGATTCCATTTTGACCATTACATTATATGGTTCAAAATTAAGTGGGGTGGAAAATAGTCAAGATGTCACCATTGATATCATTACCAATGACCATGCATTAAGTGGTATTATAATTAAAGACTTTTATTCAGGGGTGACACCAACTGAAAAATTCGATTTGTCTATCTTTGTCAATGAATTTCAAGGAGTGCAACAATTACCAGATAAAGAACAATATATGGATTTGTCTGATTGTGCACCATTAGTCAAAGCTTTTATAGATACATCAAGTTTGCAATATTTCCATATCACAGCTACTTTAGATATTACCATGGAAGTTTTGAGTTTAAGTGATGCCATCTCTATGAGTGTACCAGTTGATCTTGCAATTCGTCTGCGTGATCAAAAACCAGAAATCATGCTAACTGTTGGACCAATTCCAGTCATTGCACCAATTGATAATGATGTTCCTTATGTTTTTGGTGATACCATTAGTGGTGTGAATTGTGGAAAAGATAGAATCTTGAAAGTATATTTTGCAGATGGCTATGTGTATTTTTATCGAAGTGAAAATATTCCTAGATTTGCAAGTTCTGATAGAAAATATGAGAAAAAATTAAAAATGACTTTGGAAGAATTTTTGGCTGATCCTATGATGCTATTAAGTTATGGTTGTGGATTCCAAGACATTATCATGGACGAGATTCAAGTAGCAGTCGATAAAGCTATGAACCGAACGACTCCATTAGATATGAGTAATATTTTACTAGGTTTTGGTAAGACTGATAACACCTATGAATTGATCTTAAATCTTGCAGAGTTAGCCAACAATAGTGACTTAGATACCATGACCATTCGTCTTACCACGAGTCCAGTAGATCAAAAAGAGTACATTGTGCAAGGGGCATTGGAAGTACATATGCCAATCTCTAGTGCATTTAAGGTAGATATTACAAGTACTGATCTTACGCTAAATACTATTGGGCAAGAAATTGATTTTGCAGAAATGGAAAATTATATCAATAGTTATCCATATAAAGTAGACGAATATTGGCACGCAAGTAATGGGAATTGGACACTTGCTAGTGCCACTGTCTATACGGTAAGTTTTGAAGAAAACGGTGGGCAAGAAGTTGAAAATGTGACAGGAGCTATTGATACTGTCTATACTTTGCCAACTTTACCAAATAAAGTGGTTGAAACGGATACAGATAAGACTATCTATACTTTTGATGGCTGGTATACAACACCAACTTTTGAAGGTGAAAAATATACAAAAACGGTGATCACCAGAGGGGACCTAACTCTATATGCAAAATGGGTAGAGAAAGAGGCATATCGTACTATATTCTACTATGTAGATGACCAACTCATAGATCAGTACTATGGATTGGTCGGAACTGCTATCAAAGAAAATTATTTACAAGATCGTATTCTTATTCAAGGCAATCAAAAACTATTTCAAACATTTGATTGTTGGGCAGATCAAAATGGAGATAAAATCACCTTAATACCTTCTGTAAGTCAAAATTTGTATGCTAGATTCATTACCACCTATACTCAAACTTCTTATACCTTGCAATTTGTTACAGATCATGGGGAATCATTACCAGCTATGCAGTGTTATGAACAAGATACTGTATCACTTCCATCATGGAATACGATCGTAGAGAATACAGATGGTACGACCATTACATACCATTTCTTAGGGTGGTATGTAGATCCAGAATATCGTGAAGAATTTACAGGTATGATGCCAAGCCACGATCTTACGATCTATGCACAATGGGAAGTTTTAAGTATTGTCAAAGAAAGATCTTTGACCATTCTAGACCAAAATGAAATTGTGTATCAAGGGTTATGGAAAGTAGGAGATGTGATCTCGTTGCCAGATAGGATCAAAATTGATAAATTTACCAAATGGTATCTAGATGCAGAATACACACAAGCCACAACGTATCAGGATACTATGCCTGATCAAGATCTTGTGTTACATATTCGCAATCGTTATAGAGTAACTTATACATATTATGAAAAGGTAGATCAACAGCATACACAATATACAAAAACACTTGATTTGTACCAAGGAGAAACCTTTCAATTACCAGAACAGGTAGAGTATAGTATTGACTATCAAGAGGGTGGAAAATTAGCATATCGCATGATTTACCATTTCTTAGGGTACCAAGAAAATGGTCAGTACCTTACCAATTTTGTGATGAGCAATACAGATAGAAATATTGTTTCTGTTGTAGAAGAAGAACGTAAAAATTGGTATGTGGTATCCTTTAATTTAGGTTGGGTAAAACCTTCAGCATGGATAGATAAAAATAGTGCATTCCAAGGAAAAATTACTTGTGTGAAAGCACCAAACACAGTAGAAAATATTTATGTGTTAGAAGGGGATACGATTGATCCATCTTTATATACAAGTTATTGTACCTATACCTATCAATGTGTATGGATTACAGATAGTTATGATATGCGTGTTGTGACTTGGAATACGACCGGTGCTAGCAATGTGTTGATATCTAACATACAAAACAAAGACTATACCGTGCTTACGGAAATAGTTGTAACAAGTGATATGACACTATATGCAACATGGGGTGCAGATCTATAAAAAATCAAGCATTATTTTGCTTGATTTTTTTATGCTTTTTTTTGACTTTTGTAAAAATATGTTTTATCAAACACAAAAAATATAATTAAAAACTTTCATTATTTTTTGCAATCAAGATAAAAAAATATAGTATCATAAGACAATTATAGAGACTTATTTTTTAAGAGAATAGATAGCTGAAACACACGAAATAAAGAGAAAAATCATAAAAATTTTTCATAATTTTTTTATCTTAAAATCATTACATATTTTTTACAATTTATTCTTTTTTTATAATATTGTTTGTCCCTGCCTATAGATCAAAAACAACTAAAAACTAAAAAATAGTTTGGAAAATTAGACAAAAGTAGATAGAAAAACAAACAAAAATATTCTTTTTATATTTTATATATATTTACATAAAATAAGATAAAATAGTTTGAATTGTTTTGCGTTTGTGTAAAATTTTGGTAGAATAAACATAGATATGTCGATTCCTGTCAACGGGAAAAAGATAGAGGATAAGATATGAAAAGGAAAACATCTTTAATTTTAATGTATTTTGCTATCTTTTGTGTAGCTATTTTAGGGGGGTGCAGTTGTTCTAGTAAGAATGATACACCAACCATTGTGACCACGCCTATTTCACTGACGATCAACAACAAAGATTCCATTGGAGATTATGTTGTTGATGGTGAAAATTTTGTCTATGTCGGTTCTACCATTAAGATAGATTACCAAATTCGACCAGGTACTTCCACACAAAATGATGTGAATGTATTTTTTACAGGAATTGCTGATGCAGCAGAAATTGTGGAAACAACACAAAACGGAGTCATGGGTAGTGTGTTGATTCATGCTGTCAATCGTGGAGAAGTGACTGTACATATTGAGACAAAAAGTCTACCTGTTCGATCAGATACCTTTACTTTCCAAGTAGTAGATCCTACCATTTTACCTACTCCAACACATCTAGTCTATGAAGATGGATATGTGATATGGGATAAGATCGATGATGCCAAGAATTACACATTGGTGATGACTGACAATGCAGAAACTTTGGATCCTATTACTGTCTATTATGATCCAACTTATCAAAATATCGTACGATACCAAGTGGTAGATTTTACAATAGGACATGAATATACAGTAAAAGTCAAAGCAAATGGTAATGGTACCACAACAGCAGATGGTAGTTATTCACAAGAGTTATACTTTACAGCATTGGAAACAGTGACAGATATTCGTCAAGAAGATGGTGTCATTTATTTTGATCCAGTTGCTAGAGCCAATGCTTATCAAGTAGAAATTACCTACCTAGATCATGGACAACCAACTACGACGATAGTAACTATTCCTAGTAATGGAGAAGAAGAAATAACGTATGCTTTATTAGAAGAATTTCCTTCTTATGATGAGTACTCTATTCGAGTCAAAGCTATTCACCCATCAACAGATACAAAATATGTGTATTTGGAAAGTGAGTGGTCCCATTCTTTGACAATTTATCCACTTTCTCAAGTTGCGAATTTTACCATTCACAATGGACAAGATCAGTCAATCATTCGTTGGGATACCGTAGAATATGCGACCTATTATACGGTCAAAATCACAACCACAGATGGACTAGAAGTAAAACAAGAAGATGTCTATGTGAATGAATACAAAATCCCTGAAGAATTGAATGCAGGGGAGTATCATTTACAAGTAATGGCACATGGGGAAGATAATACCATTGATGGAACTATCAGTGAAGTACTTTCCTTTACCAAGATCGGATCTATCAATCCATCTAGTGTAAAACTAACGGGCAATCTTTTGACATTTGAAAGTGTGATTGGAGTAGAAGAATACCAAATCTATTATGAAAATGAAATTGATTCCTACTCAAGTATCGTCACAGGCAACAGTAGTCAAGTAGGACTGATTATTGAAAATGCAGGTCTATATCACATTGCCATTCGAGTGATTGCAAAAGAAAATACCGGATTGAATCTAGTCAATAGTAACAAATTACTAATAGATGGAATCGAAATTGAAAAACTCAATAATGCCACTATTACCTGTGTAACCAACCAAGGCACAAAAACAACAGTACCAGAAAGTGATAATCTAGAGATCATCACGGATTGGGTGAATCCAACCGTAGAATGGGAAGCTGTTCAAAATGCTACGAGTTATACCATTTACCTGCAAAAAGGCAGTGAACAAGCAACTAGAGTGGCTACAACAACTGATACAAATTACACATTTGGTTTTGTGATGGATCCAGCGATCTATCATGTATGGGTACAAGCCAATGGGGAAAATGCTGTCATCTCTAGTACAGTAGATTTTCAAGATACAACGACTTACGGTTTTACATTCGAAGTATTACCAAATACAGATTTTGAAGATATAGAATTCCATGATGATACACAGACCATTTCGTTCTCTAGTGTGGCAAAGTCCACTGGGTATATCATCAAAGAATCACAAAATGCGCAGTATTATTACATTGGAAATCAAACACAATATGCACCACGTCATGCAGTAGCAGGGCAAAATACTATTACCATCTATGCTTGGGGTAATAATTATAATACTGTCATGAGTAAAGGGACAGAATATAGTTTTGCTATGTTGTATACTCCAGAAGGTGTCAAAACGGTAAATGGCGAACTTGTCATTGTAGAAAATGAGCAAAGTGGAATACTAGAAGAAGCTACTTATGAACTAGCCATCTATCAAGATCAAGCCTTGGCTACAGTCATTACAACAGAAGATATCACAGTGGATATTAGATCGTATTTGACAATGCAAACACCTTATGAAGTTGCTGTCAGAGTCAAACAAAATGGGAAATTAAGTAGCGCATATAGTCCAGCAATGAAAATTACACTTTTAGGCATGAATGCTGTGTCTATGACAAAAAAAGATAATGTCGTGTCATTATCTTGGGATACTGTCACAGGTGCTACAGCATATCAAGTGACTATCTCTCAAAATCATGAAGTCAAATACACCCAACAAGTATCTGCCAACACTTATACGATTCAAGTAGCAGAATCTGGTGCATATTTGGCCACCGTGTATGCAATAGGCAACAGTGTTACATCTGGAATAGGATATTTGACATCAGTACAAACACAAGCAAAAGAGTTTTACAAATTAAACACTCCACAACTTGCTATGGCACAAGGAAAATTAACTTGGTCTACTGGAGATTTGACTAGTTATGGTATTACAGCTACTGGGTATCAAGTCAAATTAAATACTGGGAAATTAGAAACAGTTTCTGGATTATCCTATTATGCTGATCTTGATGCAGGAAAATATACAGCCACTGTCACAGCGATTGGTGATGATGTGAATATTATCAGCAGTGAAGATTCTATTGCATTGGAATTTGACAAATTGGCTGTGGGAAGTCTTACTTTACAAAATGGCGTTTTACAAATTGTGGATAGCCAAATTGAAGGAGTATCTTACAATATTTATCATGTTGTGAAAAGTGACACAGGTGTGATGTATGAAACGATACAAGCAGGTATTAAAGATAGTAGTACCAATATTGGATCTATGCTAGTGGCAGGAAAAACTTACCAACTGATTGTAGAAGTAACACATGATGATTATATGACATCTAATAAAAACAAAACTGCCTTTGAAGTAGAAAAACTACCAAGCCCTACACAGTTTAGAATTCAAAATAATCAATTCTTGTGGGAAACAGTAGAACATGCAACAGGTTATGCTATTGATGCAAGTAATACCATGGAATATCATCAAGATCTAGATGCTTTGACACTATCTACCGCATTACCAGTATTACCAAATGCAGGAGAATTCGATTTTTCTCTTACGGCTATCGGGGATAGTGTACGATATGTAAGTAGTGCGCCTACAGCAACAAGTACATATCAATTATCAGGCGTCAGCAATGTAAGAGTAGAAGATGGAATTTTGGTATATGATTATGTAGATAGACAACAACCTGTTCGATTTGAATTGGAGTTAGTGCAAGGAGAAACTCGTACTACATTAGATAATAAATTACAAAAATCTTTTGCTTTTAAAGATACTGACCAACAAAAATATGTGGGCAATTACCAAGTAACCATTACAGTGATTGGTGATGGTAGTAGTACTATTAGTAGTACACAAAAAGAAACGATAGCTGTGACAAAATTAAGTACAGCAACCAACTTGATCGTAGGAAAGAAAGCATCAGTGATTTCTGGTGTAATACAAGGGGTGCTACAATGGAAGGCCCCAAGCAACGCAACACCTACAACAAAATATATTCTATATCTTAACGGGGCACCTATTCTACTTGAAGAAGCCAAAGATGCTGAAACTGTACAAAGAGTAGGATATGAATTTTACGAAGAAGATGGCGTGTTATATTACTCTGGTAATCAGTTTGTTGCAGAACAACAAAATCATATTGCTATTGCTTGTTATGATGAGGAAACAGGGAATATCATTACCAGTGAAACTACAGTAGATGCAGTCATTCAAGGAATGCAAGCTCCACAAAACTTGGCAGTGGTACTCAATGATCAAACCAATACAGCAACGCTAACTTGGAATGCTGTGAATGGTGCTACATCGTATATGATTTATGAAGTAGTGAGTCAAGAAGGTAATGAAGATCCTACCCTTACCTTGATTGCACAAACAGAAGAAAATCAATATTATATGGTCAATACTGACATTGAAGGGACAACCCATCAATATGTAGTTTTGGCAGTTGGGAGTGATCAAGTAAGTCTTACAGATGGCGCAATAGGATATTGGACCAGTGCTATATCTACTCCAATTTCGTATACAACTTTAGGCCAAATCACTGGTTTGCAAGTTAGTAACGGGATCTTAACATGGGATTTAGGAAATGCCACAAAGTTCATGATCAAAATGTATGATTATGAAGAAGGAATTGATACTTCTTATACGCAAAAAGATGCCCTAAAAGTCATAGACAATATGTATGAAACGACTTATGAATTAGAAGAATTAGGACAAGGTGGAAAGTATTTTATAGCTCTTTACCCATTAGGTGATGGAAAAACTGTTCTATCTAATGATATTCCAGCTACGATTACAGTTACAAAATTGTCGCCACTCCAAAATGTACGAGTGATCAATGGTATTTTGACATGGGATTTGCCTTTTGCTACCATTAACTCTATGATGCAATATCAAAATATGGAAGGTGAAATCCAACCTTTTGATTATCAAGCAGGGGTGGAATTAGCAAACCTTGTGAAAAAATATCATGGTGGACAAATGACACCACAAGAAACAACTTATTTTAATTCGCTCGCACAATTAGTGTATTTTGAATTGGGTGCAGCCAATTTAGGTATGAATGGATCTAGTGTGGGAATTTTTGCTTATCAAAAACTAGTAGTATCTACTATCGTCAGCGATGATGAGAATCAAAAATTGATTTTATCCTATGATGATATGATCTATAACAGCCAGACTTCCATCATGAGAGCATCAGGGTATTATCAAATCAAACTTCGTAGCTTGGGTAATACTGGAGATACAGAAGCACAATATGATTTATTTGTCAATGCGAACTACCCAAGTAGTTTGATGACAGTATATAGATCCATTGCTCCACAATCTATTGCTACGGGAGAAGGAGATACATATATTTCTTCTTATATCCACAATGAAACCATCATTTTCAAAAAAGTACCTTTCATACAACAAGGTGAAGAAGAAGTTACAACCTTAGATACAACTTATGTAGTGGAATATGGTTCTTATGATATGAATATGGCAATCACTTATCAAGAATATATTGTTCCACAAAAGAACCTTTCTGGACAATATGGAGAAGTAAACGTGCGTGAATTATTAAATGCGACTTCGCCAATTAACCAAGGAAAAGATTTTTACATTCGTGTTAGAGTACTAGGAACAGAAGATAGTACAGCAGTTGATCCAGATGAAACCATTATTCTTCGTAGTGGGGTAGGGACAAGTAGTAAAACACAAATCCTTACGGAAGCTATACCATTTGTAAAAGATGGGGAATTGATGTGGGGTACAGGTGCTGTTAGTAATGCGCTTCAATACGAAGTACACGTCTATAAGATCACGTCAAAAGATGATGTGATTGGACAACAAGAAGCAGATATTGTTCGAATTTATGATAGTAAAATCATCACGTATGAAGATCTAGATGTAGATTTTGCTGAACATCAATTTGGCGCTGGCTGGTATGCCTTTAAGGTTAGAGCATTGGGCGATGGAACTGCTTTCTTAAATGGTGAATGGAGCCCAGAAGTAAAAGTATATCGTTTGCCAGAAATTTTACAAGGAGGCAATACCATTGATCTTGATTATGGAGATTTTGTATGGACTCCAAATTGGGTAGATGCAGTCGTGACAAGTCCAACAGCAGCAAAAGCAATGGTATATCAAAGTGCTGAACAAAACGGCGGATACACAACAGATAAAGAATACTCTATTGTTAGTAGTCAATTAGGAGAACAATCTCGTTTGGCTATTGGAGATCAATATCTACAATATGTAGATGGATTATTGCAATATTATAAAATTGCGATTGCCAATATGGTAGAAGATGATGAACAACCAACAGAAGACAATTTTGCTTATTTAAGAAGTTCTTATACCACTATGGATACAGGATATAGTAGATTGTCTGCTCCAACAGGACTTAGAATTGAAAATGGTAAGATCACATGGGACGGCACAGGTAATCAATTTGAAGTCATGGTGAACGGAACCATACTAGAAGAAAAGGTTTTTGGTAAGACATTTAGTCTAGATGCCAACTACAAAGCTGGAAGTTATGAAATCAAATTAAGAAATCTAGCTGACAGCATCACGCAGCAGTTGTCTAGTGTGTTCTCTAATTCTATTACTGTCACAAAACTGAATGCTCCAGATTTGAGATTGGAACAAGGTAAGATTGTATGGAATACTTCCTCAGTTGGATTTGAAGAAGTAGGAGAAATAGCTGTTGAAATTTTACAAGGCAATTTGGCTATCTTTAAACAATCTTATACAGGAACTACGACCAATCTTGATCTAAATACCATTACACTTGGTAATGGGGAATACTTACAACCAAATGTTGTATATACCATTACTGTACAATTTAAGAGTGTGCTAGGCAATACAACCTATGTAGATGGTGAAATTGCTCGCATGAACTTTACTATTTTACAGCATGTTACCTTATCCACTGATGATGCAGATACCAGTGCAGGTAATTTCATAAAATGGAACAGTATTGATCATGCATTAGGATATAAAGTATATGTATATGTACCAAATACAGATGGTGTGTATGAATATGATAGTGAATACATTGTATATGTGGATCAAGTCGATCAACAAAAAGATTTTGAATATGATCCAGAGCAAAATGTATGGAAATTCTCTATTGCCAATATTCAACAAAGTGTATATCGAATTTATGTAGAAGCAATGGGTAGTACTATTTCTGCTGATCAAAATACACAAGATCATTTGTATGCTTCTAGCTTATTGATAGACGAAGATAGTTATATGGATATCGAACTTCCTCAAACTCCAGTAGTAGATGTTCAATCTTTACAACAAAATGGTAAGATTGTATGGACGAATAAAACCACCACAGCTTATCCAGTATTGGAATACTCTTACATGAGAAATGGAGAGACGATTTCCTCTGGTCCAATCGTTCTTGCAAAATCTGCTACAACTTATTATCTTCCAACGATTGCACAACAATATACCGTCAAAATTTATGCAATGAATGACTTAGGTGTGATGTCATTACCATTTGATTTTACAGCTAACTACTCTATTTATGCGAGTGGTAGTGGATCACAAAAAGATCCTTACATCATTAGTACAGCCGAACAATTCTTGGCTATTCGAGAACGTAACACCATTTCGTATGAATCAGTAGATGGTACAGTTGCACTTCATTATTACTTCCAACTTTCTGATAACATTACTCTATCGAATAGTTATACAAAGATGGAAAAATTAGATGGTGTCATTCTGGGTAATGGAAAAACTCTTACTATTCCTAATACCTATACAGAAAGTTTGTTTGGGACAATTACCAAAGATGGCAGTGTAACCAATTTGGTAATCACCAAGAATAATAATATATCTAAATCAACCTATCGCTTAATTGCTGATACGAATAACGGAACTATTGATGGACTTAGTCTTACAATTAGTGGAACATATACGGTCAACAATTTGGCATTTGTAGCAGGTACTAATACAGGTACTATCAGTAATATTTCTGTTGTCGCCAATGCTCTTACCGTTATGCCAGCAAGTACATCAAATGAACTACATGTATTTATGATTACCGAATGGAACCAAGGTACCATTGTGAATATTACACTAAGTGGATCGCTCACAACTTATACAGGAACATCTGGAGAAATTATTGTAGCAGGTGTTGCTTATACCAACGACAAGACAATCAAACACGTTGTCAATACTATGAATATGACGAATAACACGAACGAAAGTCAATCTATTAGTTATGCTTCAAAATTAGCTGGTATTGTGTATGAAAATAAGCAACTTGTAGAACAATGTGGGGTAGAAGGGGTACTAAGTGGTAGCAATATTGCTGGTATTATTTATCAAAACTATGCACAACTCAATACTTCGTACTTTACGGGTTCTATTCGTGCTGTACAAGTGACAAAAGATTCTAATAATTCAGTATCTCCAATTTATGTAGGTGGTTTAGTGGTAAACAACTTGAATAGATATTTGGGAGCAGACATGGATCCAAGAATTAGTAACTCTTATGTATTGATAAATAGTGACAATTTAGTACTAGATAGTAATGTCTCTTCTTTAACAGAAAATTTTGCTTATGTCGGTGGTCTGGTAACATACAACAATTCTGCTGTGGCAGTTAGTAGCGCTTCTATTGTGAATTGCTATGTAGTCATTCATGATATTACAAGCACGAATAATAGATATCAATTTGGTCAAATTGCATATAGTTCTAATGCAAAACAAAATGGTTACTCAATCTTTAATAACGTGTATTACTATAGTAATTGTCAAAATCAAACTTTGATCAAGACATACGAATCTAGCGAAATCACGATGAGTAATAACACCTTAAGTCTTACAGGGGTGACTGTGTATACTGATCTAAGTCAAATGACAGGACTTACTTTAGAATTTGTCGCTTCTAGCGACCATGTAAAACTAAAATGGCAGGCATAATATGAATCAATTTGTAAAAAAACAAGTTATCGATACGACTTCAAAAGGAGAAAAAATATACAAAGGCATCATCAAGGCAATAGGAACTATCCTATTCTGCCTTGTGGCTACCTTTGTCCTATCTTTACTATTTGGATATCAATATTTGACAATTCTAACAGGCTCTATGGAACCTAACTTGCCTGTGGGGACAATCATTTGTATTCATAAAGTAGATTTTGAAGATTTGAAAGTAGGAGATGTTGTGACTTATGGCAGTAAGGAAACTGTTTTTGTAACACATAGAATCATAGAAATTGGAGATGGATATGTGATTACCCAAGGTGATGCTTCCAATAATCCTGATCCTACTCCAGTCAGTAAAGATAGAATCCAAGGAAAAGTAATCTTTCATTCCAATTTTTTAGGAGACCTTGTAGCTTTCTTTAAAGATCCTTTCAAAATCTTGATTTTGATCGTGGGAGTAGGATTGACATATTATGTTGTCCAAATGCTATAAACAAAAAACACTAACAATTTTGTTAGTGTTTTTTTATGCTTTGGAATGTGTGGGTGGTTGTAAGTAGTAATGCAAGATATTAGTGTATATTTTACTTATTTTTAAAAAATGGATACATCTAGCAAAATGATTTTATTTTTATTTGTCAAAATGCGTAAAAATGGCTATATATCTCATTATTTTTACTATAATATTTGATATAATTTTTGAATTTTACGATCTTTTTTATCTTATTTTTTTATACTTAGTATAAAAATGCTTCGACATATTATGTCATTTTACTTTACTCTCATTTTTGAAAATGTTACAATAAAAAAGGAAGTACAATGGAGGAGGTGTGTCATTTTGACAAAGCAAAAACCATATAGTTGGATCATCAAAAGAGTTTGTTTTTCTTTGATTCTTGTCATGCTTATGTTGTCACTAACAGGCTGTTCTTTTTCATTGGCATGGTTTTCTGATAAAAAAGAAGATACGTCAGGAGATTTGCCTATTGCCAATATTGGACTAGAAGTCTATGCTTATGATACAGATTCCTCTACTTATCAAAAAATAGAAGATGGTGCTGGCCAAACATCTATGGCTTTTCATCATGGAGATCAGGTAAGTACCGGTCTTGTCAAAATTAAGAATACTAGTTCAGTCAGTGTGCTATTACGTCTTGCATCTGTATCTATTGCGACAGACTCTTTTATTGTTGATAGTCAAGGCAATCCAGTATTTTATAGAGAATTAGGTGCTGACGAATTGTCTTTGAATATGGATACACTTTGGATCTTTTCTAATTTGTTTGAAAACGAAGAAGATCCTACTCATTATGCAGGAGATTATTACTACAATGCTGTGATTCCTGCCAATGGAGAAGTTGCCTTTATTACGAGTATCGACATCATAGATACGACAAAATTAGATTTGAGCGATCCTGTATATGTGAATTTTGAGGCAGAGGCTATTGCGTATGACAACAATCCTTATAAAACATCTTCTATCAATAAGCCTTGGTCACCTATACCAGATACATGGAAAGCTTATCTATAATTAGAGTAATTTATAGACAACTAGTAAATAGAATATGAAATTATATTTATATAATATATAAGATTTATGTATCTTAATAACACTTATTCTAGATGGTTAAGAAGAAAAAAGTTAAAAACTAAAAGTTTTATCGTAAAAATTGTAAAAGGAGGATACCATGAAAAGACATATTGTTGCAGAAAAAGAACCAACTAATATTTTGTTGCAAACTTTATTAGTCATAGTTTGTGTTTCTTTGTTGGTATCCTTTATCTATAGTACACTATCATGGTTTGCAGGAAAAGATAGTGGGGAAGAAGAAGTGGTCATGGGACAAGTAGTGGTACAAGTAGAGTCTACCTATCCAGATCCAAAAGTGCCACTTGTGCCTAATAATACCTATAGTGGTACTACAAAAATTGTCAATACGAATGTATTCGATCATATAGCTATGTTTGTTAGAGTCAAAGTAAGCACTAGTTCTTCTTTTATTATGCCAAATATTGCCTATTATAATGGAGATACATTATCTTGGATTGCACAAGACACTGCAGATGGCACCTATTATTACTATGTAGGAGCATTAGATGTGAATGAAGAAAGCACACTCATTACTTCCTATTCGACAGGTTCTATCAACGGGGAAGTGGTGGACACAACAGGAAGCAAGATTGATGCTGTATCTATTCATATCGAAGCTGAAGCAGTACAAGATAATTGGACAGCTTGTCTGGAACTTTGGGGAGAAGAAAATTTGCCAAGTAATTGGGTACAAGCTATGCAAGATTTGGGATATGGAGCATAACCAACATATCTATCAAAAATATACACATACTAAATAAAAATGGAGAAAATATGGAACAAAATAGACCTTTGCCTAAATATAAGATTTTGATTATTAGCCTAACCGTTTTTTTGGTCGCTATTTTGTTCGTTGGAGCAACACTGGCTATTATGGTACAACAAAAATCTATTAGTGGATCTATTAGTTTTGGAAAACCTATTGTGGTATCCAATTCTTTTGATATGAATGGACAATCTATCAGTGGTGTGGCACCTATAGAACCAGCTAAAGTACAACCGGGATCAGTTATTACAGGACTTACTCTTCGTACGTATGTGACAAGAGAAGGAAGTACAGATACTGATACCGTGGCTTATGTACGAGCAAAGTTTGAAATTGAAAATATTTATATTGATGGTATTTTAGTAACCATGCAAGACAAAATTTATCTGGGTCAAGATCCTAATGGGAATGGAGACCATACCTATTATTGGGAAAAATTAACTTTTACCAATGATCTTGGTACAAGTGAAGATTGGTGGGTACTCATGGAGCAAACAACTGATTTGCCAATGGCTGTCAAAAACAATCAAGTGATCGATTTTTTAGTTGATGGGACACTTGTTATTGACAAAGCGGTCACCAATGAACTTGCTAGCAAAACTTTGGATATGAAATTCGTTGTAGAAGCTATACAATCTAATAATATTGATGCACAAACCATTTTGACTGGCAATAATGGTAATCCATGGTGGGCTTAAAAAGGAGGAAAAATATGAAAAGAAAATGGTGGAGGAATATTTTACTTTCTTGTGGGTTAGTAAGTGTGCTAGGATTGACTGCTTGTTCGGGATCTTTCACGAATAATGATGGTACAACAACGGATATATCTACCACTTTTGGAAAAGTAGCACTTGTCGAATATACCAATCCAGATACGTTGTTTACGGACTATAATGGACAACAATATACTTATAGGCAGATCGTAGATAGACAGATTACAGCTATGGCAGAAGATATTGCGTCAAGATTGTGGTCAGTCTATGGAACGACACATGGACAAGATATCTCAATTGGAGACAAATTGAATGGTGGGGTATTCTTAACAGAAACTGTCAAGAATCTTGTTGTTAACCAAGTCATGCAGTCAACAACTGATACGAATGATGTAAGACAACCAGTATCTATTGCTATCCCTTTGAATGATGGAAGTCCATATTCAGTCTATGCAACTAATAATCCACAAGAGCCTATTGATACAAGTGGATTGCAGACAGCTTACCTAGATGTGACACTAGATGAAAAAGGCAATGTATTAAGCAATTCTGTGACCAATACTGTAGGTGCTTATGAAAAGTATAATCATTACTATGTTGCACAAAACAATGTGACCCCATCAGAGTATTATGGTGTCATATTACAAAACAACCAAGCAAGTTTGTTTAATAACCTTAGTAATTTGCTCTATACCATGAATGAAGTCATGTCTGATGGACAAAAAGGAACCATTATTCATCAGGATATTGATCAAGAAGATAATGATTATGTATATAGTCTAGCTAATGTGCTCAACTTTTCTAATAGTATAGAAGGTGGTAATCGTTGGTCTGTGCTTGCTAAATACTATGATAATGGAACAAGTGAGCCCGTAGGGGACGAAGATGTGACTCTTGATGATTATTATCTTTTGGAATTTTCCTTTGGATCTATTCCAACCAAAACTAATGAAAAAGATAAAATCATAACTATTAGTCAAGATGCATGGCAGATCGTACAAGACTATCCTACCACTATTGATCAAAATATACTTACTACAGTCCTAAAAAAATATATTGCAAGTATCATTGCTTCCAATGGTGATGAAGAGGTATACCTAGATCTTGATGTCTATAGTAGTGCAAGTGATACAGCCTATGACAGAACCATTGACTCGATCAATTATACTGCTAATTGGATCGATCTATACTATGAAGATATCCTAAACGTGATCAAAGAAAATGTCATTGGTCCTACACTTTGGAACAATGATGTAAAATATGGTACATATCTACAACAATTATCTGATGATTTGTATGAGATGGTTACAACACAAATCATTAGTTTGCCGGATTATTATTATCATGAAACAAAAAATGCTCCAACATTTATTTACACCATTCAAAATACAACTTATATAACAGAAATGGTAGAAATTATGGATAGTGTGTATGCTGATCGCGTAGCAAACAATCCTTATACAGATGATCTATGGAATTTTCTTACACAATATCTCCAAGCCAGGAATTATCAAGGATATGAATTGCTAATACCAAGCATGGTAAGAAGTGGTGCCAATCATACTTATGCTATGGAGAGTGAAACAAAGAGTAGATGGTATGTCAGCAGCAAAAGTGCCGTGACGGTCTATGATAGTCAAGATGATTTTGCGGGCGAAGATATGGAGATCTTACCTGCCAAAGAGTATAAAAGTGTCCTATTCTTTGCCAAAGAAGCTGTGGACTTGACACAAGATTATAATATATGGTTTTTCTTTGGGAATGTATCCCAAGCATTCGCTGTTCGTCCTATTATTACTATTTGCAGTGGGACAACAAGTGAGCAAGAAATAACGACTTTGACAATGGAAGACTATACGATTAGCGAACTGACAGCAAGTGATAGTGACTTTGTTGGAGGAGATCGTACCACAGGACAATACATCGTCAAAACTGATGATCAATATATCACCGATATGGGACAAGACTATGCGGGATTTGAATTAGAACTGCATAAAGGTAGTATTGCCAGTGCTGGTATCTATGATGCGACAGCCAATTCTACCATTGCGGACAATGATTGGGTACTATCTAGAACAGAAGATAGTATAGACACGATCTTGAATGCTGTCAATTATATTCAAATCAGTTTTGAAGTATTTGATCTGGAGGGACAACCATTAGAAGAGAATATTCCATTCGGATTTAGTATTCAAGTACTGAATGCTTAAAGAATATCACGATGATAAACCTAAAAAAATACCACAAGTATATAACTGTGGTATTTTTTATTGTGCCTTATTTGCTATGCATTGACTTGTGTTAAGACCATAGGGTATAAAGTAAAACTTTCTACTGTATCAAAATGAATACATAGATAATTGGTATTCTCTAAAAGTTGTTGTATAGTAGATGTCGCACCATATCCTTGAATATTTTTTAGATTGGTAGGAATACTAGATGTCCCATTGACCGTTGTCTTGATGGTAATGACAAGATGATTTTGATCATCTTTTTCTTTAGTGTAGTTTACCGTATTGCCATTCTTATCTGTGAGTTTTATGTCTGTATCGTAAGGTACTCCAAGGGCTATTTTATAACTATTTAAGTTGACAGATTGTTTGAAGAAGAAATAGACATCTGTAGTATCTTTATAAGCCGAAGAGACTTGTGTTTGTGATAGAGACTGGGTAGCATAGGATACAGGAAGACAAGATTGGTAATCATCTACTTGGGCTATTTGTCTTAAAATCCCTTTCAAAATCACGTCGTATGCTTTGTAATTGCGAGCATGATCATATTGTATAATATAAATATTCATAGTGCTTTTTTCATTGATCATATTAAGGATACCTTCAGTAGTAGAATCATCATATAAAGAACGATAATTCCCATTGTAGAAAAATGTTTGAGCAACATTTGGATCCATTTTTCTAATCGCTAGATCAATGGCTAAAGCAATGGTAGCACCATCTTGTCCAGCCTGACTATCTCCTTCATAGGCAGTGCCAATCATACGTTTTGTAAGGGTATCAAAGATCAAATCTTGGTAAGTAGATATATAATTATTTACTTCACCAATATTGGTAAGTAAAGTATCATAGTCACTAGATAAGATCACACTTTCATTTGGTAGATCTTGATAATCTGTAATATCGTTGGCTATGATATAGGCAAGATAGTGTTTTACTTTATCTTTGATAGTACCATTGGCAAAATCATTAGCCCAATTCCAAGGGGTAGTGAATTCATTTTGATTGTAAGTGTATTCATAATAATCTTGAGAAAGTGATATTGTTTCTCTTTTCCATGTTGGGGTGCCGTAGATGGCTCCAGATAAGGTAAGGATACTATCAAGTTCGTATCCATCAGGATAAGACATATCAAAAGCTGGACGACCGATCTGTTGCATGGTGTATTGAAAAGCTGTAGCACTTGTAAAGAGTCCACCAACATTCAGTGATGTCACTGCTGCATATTTTACACCATCTTCTTGTACATAATAACTATGTTTTGTACTATCAAAAAGCACTTTTTCTCCATTACTATCTAGCATAATGGTACCGTCGCTCATTACATATTCATCTTTGTAATTGTACACAGACATATTTGCGGTAATTGTATCAGAGAAGATGTTCATACTAGAATAACTAGAGAATAGGCTACCATCAGTGGTATCTTTGATATTGTGTGTGGTGTTGATATTGTTCGTACCATAGATGTATTCTATACGAGATACAAGTTCTTCAGCAAGCATATCAATTTGTCGATCAACAATATCTATGAAAGGTTTTTGTACATTTTTATCTAATACGGTGTCGCTAATACCACCCACGATAATGGTAGGTTGTAAGATGTCTGCATAGCGCCATTCGTATACAGGTGTTGGATCTGGATCAGGATCAGGTGTTGGATCTGGATCTGGATCTGGTTTTGGTGGATCAGGTAAATCTCCACCGTTTGGTTTTGTTGCTGTTGCTGTAGTTGGAGCTGATGGACTACATGCCGTCAATCCCATAGAACTAATGAAAAATCCTCCGCAGAGCAACAAAACCAATAAAGATTTCTTTATATTCATCTTTGTTTCTCCTTTTTTGTCTCATAAAAGAAAAGTAGAAGTATTCTTTTATTGACTATATTATACTCAAATATTTTCTACTTGGCAATACTTCACAAGTAAGTTTTTTGTGGACAAAGATGATAAACTGACAAAAAGTACACAAAAATATAGGTTTTGTTGATGTTTTAGCAGTATGACTTTTTAAACCAATAAAAAAAAAGTTTTGTGATAAGGGGTATGATATGGTCTTTTTTAAGATGATAAAAAAGGAAAATCCAATAGTAGATACTTGTAGAATAGTAAGGATTGTGGTATACTATACATAAGAATGATAAGAAAGATATCATGTTGTGGATATCATAGTAAGGAGTTTCTTATGCAAGAGGAAATCACAAAAGATGATGCAACTGTATCTGTCATGAATGTCAAAATTCACGACAACAATTTATTAGGTCGCATGAATGAACAAGGGCAATATATCTTGCCAACAGCTGTGATTGAAGAACTGATCAAAGCTAAAAAATATTTGGATAGTATGGTGGGAGAGACTATCTATTTGTCATGTCATCTATCTAATGTTGCAAAAGATCTAACCATTCTCATGAATTACCAACTGATCAATGATGGACAATCAGTGATCGTGAATTTTGCATTACTAGAAGAAGTAATGATTGCTGATGGCATGGTAACCAATCAACTTGTCACGAATATTTGTAGCAGTACGTATGAGTACAAAGAAGATGTGTTGTTGCGTGCTTTTGCAGATTTTAATGTATATATAAAAGATGAAGATAGTGGAGAAGAGAAAAAACTCTATCAAGAAGACAAAACTGCTCTTATGGATCTAATTGTAAAATATAATATTGCCGTAAGAATGATTACAGACAAGCAGATTAAAAAATTGAGCAATCAAGTATGTGTAAAACAATTACAATTCTTAAAATCTCACCCATGTGCCTATACAGAAGCAGTGCTAAATGAAATAGAAACAGGTATGGAGATCTACGCAACACTCAAAACTTTGGAAGGCAAAACGATGGAAGATATCCAAGATAAAGACATGATGGATATTATCAATAATGCTGTTGAAAAAGTAGATATTACCTTTGAAGATTCCGAACAAGTGAGTCAATCGGTGATAGAAGAATTCCAGAATTTAAGAAAGACAGAATTTGAGAATTTTAAACAAGAAACAAAAATATTAGAAACAACTGCTCAAGAAAAAATTATCAAAACAGCCACCAAAGATGACAAAACCAATTTGATTGAAATGGTCAATGTGATCAAGGAAGCAGAAAACCAAACAGAAGATACAACGGTCAATTTGGAAGAGTATTTGTCTCAAAAAGCAAATGATACCTTGCAAAATATGAAAGTACAACAACAAGTTAGACAAGATGCATTGCGAACACAACTGGTGGCAGATGGACAACAGAATATTCTACAAAAAGATAAAAAAGAACTAACCAATCAAGAAAAAATGGTCCTTTTATCAGCATCAGTGAGTGGACTCGTTGCGAATAAAAAAGAAAAAACAGCTACAATCGTAGAAAGGAAAGCAAAAGTAGATCTAGCCAACAGATCTAGTTATGGTTCTGAAGTCCAAGTAAGTGGCAAAGAAGATGTACTTAAAAAACAAACCACGAAGAAAGAAAAAACAAAAGAAACACAAAAAGAAAGTCCAAAAGAGACTAAGAAAGAAACCAAGAAAGAAGCTAAAAAAGAAGCAAAAAAAGATAGTAAAAAGCCTGGGAAAGACACGAAAAAAGAAAAGGGAAAAGACAAAACAACAACCAATACGAGCACAGTATCTACAGGATTCTTTGATAGACTCAGTCAAATCTATGAAAGTAAAGCCAGTGCCAATACCCAAGAAAGACAAGAAAAGCCGGTAGAGAAAAAATCATCTACAAAAGCAAGATCTGTAGAAGATGACAATGCTGTCATTATTATCAATGCGATTCAAGAAAATACCAAGGATCAAAATTTGGAACAAAATCCATCACGAGAGAATGAAGAAAATATAAGTAAAGAAAAAGCAATAGAGGAAAAGATTCTCTTAATGACTAGAAAAATGGTGGAAAAACAAAGAATGGAACTACACCAGGAAGCAAATCAAACTACGTCTACACCACAAAATCATGTTGCAATTATAGAAAAAAGTGTAACACAAAGTACAAAAGTAATCGTAGATCAAGGAAAAGAAAAAGAAGAAAATAATATAGACTTAAGTATGTAGTATCATAAAAAAGTATGGTATGAAAAAATAGGGTAGAAAATCAATATGAAGTTTTATGCTTCCATAACATATTGTCTATCGTGTATTTTAACCAAATAAAAAACCACTTTTGCAAGTGGTTTTTTTCATCTCAAGTGATATTTTCATCTGTCATCGTGGTATATGGTATATCATTTTGTGATATTTTGAGTAAGTTACCTACCATCGCCACCATCATATTGTTATCATGTATCGTATACTAGTATGCTTTTTATAGCATGGTCAATTCTTCCATTTCTTGTTTCACTTTTTCCACAGATTGTCTAATTTGTTCAATGGATTGGTATGGTTCCATTGGGACAGATATTTTCTTTTTGTACGCTTTGTTGATTCTTTGATTGTAAGTATGCAAGATACGTAGCAAATTATTGATCTTTTGTTCGTTTGTTTGTTTTGGTAGATCGAATCGTACTTCGTTATTGACAATACCTGTGGTATCTGTATGGTCTATCAAATTCAATGCCTTATACAGTGCCCGAAGTTCTAGATGATCTAGTTGGTAATCCTGAGGTACAACACGATTGATATGATAAAGTTGTTTGTTTTGTAAAAATTTTTCTACAGATAGATCATATTGTAAAAAATATTGTTGTAAAAAATTAAAAGTAGGTGCAACTTGTGTTTGGTAGATATACCCAAAACAATTATTGAGTTCTCTATTGCATTCTTCGGTAGGGTATAGTAATTGCAAATATTTTTGTATTTTGGTACAGGCATAAGTATAAAAACTGGTCGTGCAAGCGAATTGCAACAAATGATGATATTGGAAGATAATGAATTGTTTTTGTAATCTGCTATATGTTGGATTACTTAGATCTTTGATCAATGCCTGAATATCTACCACGACACCACCCATGTAACAAAATCGTAATTCATTAAAGTATACAGGTTTTCCATCTTGATAGTCTATGATAAAATCACTGTCTGTATCTAGAATATATCTAGATTGCTTGTTTTCTTCTAGAAGTGTTGGCATGGATTGGAGATCTCTCATGAGTGACTGTTGACAAAAAGCAGAACAATCATTGATCATTGCATCATCTACTTTGTCCAAGTTGCCCTGGATTTTGTTGTGGTACAGTTGAGATAGATCAAATGGTCCACATTCTTTTTGATCAGGTGCACTGGCTGGATCAATAATGGTGTAAAGGTAAGGATTTTGTTCACAAAATTGTTTGATTCGATCAATTTCTTTAAAATCACAATATTTCATCTGTAGTACTCCTTTTTTATGGTGCTATCTTTATGGGGTAAAAGATAATTGGTATGGCACAATGGCTACCAATAATACTTTTTATTTTTGTTTAGTATAGCATGAGATCAAGTATTTGTAAATACCCAAAAAAGGAAATACTGTATGATTTTGATCCCTTAAGAGCCAAAAGTAAGAATACTGTATAAGGCAAGCGTAAACAACTACCCAGTATAGATAGGTGATAATAAAAACAAAAGAATATTGTAATTCATGTATGAAATCAGCAAAATCACACAATTTATTAGTAAGAGAGGTATATTATGGCGACAAAAAAAACAACAAAAACTGTTACAAAAAAACCAACTACACAAGAAGAAAAAGTAGAACAACTTAGTTCCATTGCACAGTCTTCTACTTCTACACCTAGAAGAAGGAAAAGAGGGGGAATGATCGCTGTGACAGTGCTTTCTGCACTACTGCTCATCAGTATTGCCGTAGGGGGAACACTTGCTTACTTCCTAGCTAACGCTAGTGCCAGTGGTACCATTACTTTAGGGAATCCTGTCAATATCAATATTACCCAAGGCGGAAGTTCTGCATCAAGTCTTACTTTCCCGGGCAATGCACTGCCTGGTACAGTCTATGACCAAGCTATCGGTGTCAGCCAACCAGATGATACATCTGACTCATTGGTACGAGCAAAATTGACCATTACCAATACCGATGGAGCATCAAAAACAGTAAAAGCCACGACAGTAAATACGTGGCAAAAAGGCGATAGTGATGATTACTATTATTACAAAGGTACATTTACTGCAGGATCTAGTCAAGACTTTGTGACATCTATCACTGTTCCTACGGATCTCACCAATGATGATGCCAAAAAGACTTTTAGTATAGAAGTAGTTGTCGAGGCTATTCAAAAAGCCAATGGTGCAGCAAGTGAAGTGTGGACAACAGCGCCAGAAGATTGGTTGTCCAACTATGCCAATGCATAAGAAATAGCATGAAAATTGTTATAAAAATAAGAGGTGTATACTACCTCTTGTTTTTTATAAGTCTTTAAGCACAATGGAAAGGCACAATCTAGCAAAAAGTATCTACAATACATAGACAGCAAAAGAGAAACAATTTTTTTAAAAAATATATCGAATTTTGTTAGACAACTTTTTAAAAAAATTCTATAATATAGGTGTCGGATGAAAAAATATTATAGGAGGAAAAAATGGAAAAAGCCAAAAAATTCAATGTGAAAACTTTGATGATTGCAGTGCTAAGTGTACTCTTGCTTGCATCTGTTGCTGTCGGAGGTACCATGGCATGGTTCTTGGATAAAAGAGAAGCAAGTGGTACATTAACCATGGGTGGTGCTATTAACATCGCTATGGAAAGTGATGATGAATACACTAAAGACGCAGCTGAAGTGACTTTCAGTGGTTCCAACTTAGTCCCAGGACAACCAATTGATTCTAAAGTTTTTGTTAACATGGCTAAAAGCAGTACAAAAGCATTCTTTAGATTGAAAGTTGAAATTACTGGTACTGAGGCTGAAACATTAACAACAGAATTCAATGACCAAATCAAAGAAGCTGCTGCTGCTAAAGGTTGGAAATTAGGTGATGATCAATATTATTACTATGTTGGTACTAAACCTACAGTTGATAATAGTGATGTTGCAACTGTTGAGAGTGATTCAACTGTCATGAAAGAAGTAGATGCTACATCAGTTGCTGCAAGTGTTGCCTTCTTGGATGGTAAAGTTAGCGTTCCATCTGACTGGACAAATGCAGTTGCTTTGAAATCTATTACTGTAAAATTCATAGCAGAGGCAATTCAAAGTACATATTTGGATGCAAGCACAGCAAGTACAGCAAATACTATTTCTGCAGTTGCTGCTGTAATGGATGATGCATTTGGTATCGGAGCTTAATCTAAAATGAAAAAAATACGACTTCGGTCGTATTTTTTTTGTGCTATCGCATGATAAGAGAATGAAGATGTAGGAGTCTATGCTTGTGTAGATGATGGGGTAATGAGTTTTATCCATTGTTCAGGTGCAGTAGGGAATGTATCTTGGTAGGCTAAGTGACTAGCTTGTACACTTTCGACATAGAGATCCAGATAGACAGTTTTGCCTAGATATTCTGTAGGAATAAGATCTAATTGTATGGTAAAAGTGTGACTTTCATTGGGTGCAATAGAGGAAGGAATATAGTACCAATCATCAGTACTTAATACATAGTCTTCACTTTCTACTATGGTCATGGTACTAGGATTAGGAAGATAGTCTTGCCACCGAATCATCGGCATGACTCTGGTATAGACTGTTAGATCAGAAATGTTGGTGATGGTCATAGGACAGATGATGGGGGAGCCATCATAGACAAAAGCACTGGTGGTACTAGGTAAGATCAA
Source organism: uncultured Clostridia bacterium (assembly GCA_944332185.1). Classification (GTDB taxonomy): domain Bacteria; phylum Bacillota; class Clostridia; order Christensenellales; family UBA1242; genus CALVJJ01. The sequence goes on along the minus strand of CALVJJ010000001.1, from coordinate 81,952 downwards.
AGTAGATACTGTACCGACTTTGGTCTCTGTGTCTTTTTGATCAGATTGTGAAAAATAACTCAACGTATTTGGCACATAGAAAAGGACTAGTATAGATAGGAAGAATAGAATAGCCACACTGATGCTATAGATGATACGTTGTACCTTTATCTTTTTTTCTTGTCTCATGTCGTTACCTCATACGTGCTGGCATAGTTGTCTATCCAATATTGTGGGGCATCTGCCCAGACAGATTGGTAGGCTTGGTAAGGAGCTTGCAGACACTCGATATGAATGGTTAGATTCACATCTTTGCCAGAATACATTCTAGTCAGTTTTGTGCTGACAGATAGTCCACTGATGATAGCAATGGTTTCTGCTGGTGCGACATAACCGGTATAATAGTAATACCCTTGATTACCCCAGATCCATTGTTGTGGTTTTTGAAAAATCAGTTGTATGGCATTGGTATCTACCGTATCTAAAGTGGCATCTAGCCTGACTCGTACGAACACATCGGCTTGTCTTGTAATGGAATGATCGATGGGAGAGATATTTTGCCAAGAGATCGGATTTTGTATTTGGTCGCCGGGAATAATAAGGCTATTCTCACTCGTAAGGGGGTGAATATCTCCCATGGTGATACCAGAAACTTCGGCGAATTGAATATCTCCACGTTGCGAACGAATACTGCTAAAATAGGCTAGTGATCCACCGATCATGATACCCAATAGGACAACAATACCCACCACCCACAACACGTTTTTTGTGATTGGTTGCATGCAAAATACTCCTTTTGCTTAGTATATGCAGTCCAAGAAAGTCTATACTTTAGGGAATATGTATTTGGAATTGTGGGAGACTATTTTTTTTAAAAACACCAAGATCATTGGGTACTATATCACAACACATACAAGATACAAAATGATGTAAAAAAGCAAAAGTTATTTACACAAAATTTTCAGTATAATATTGGAAATATTCTTCTAAACAATTTGCTGTTTTTTATTCTATTTGATACAATAGAACTAGAAATAAAATGGGAATAATGCACACACTATATAGAAAAGAGTGAGCATGTAAGTGGGAAAGATTATGAAAGAAAAAGGGAACAACACGAATGATCTGCTAGAAAAAGCGAGAAGACTCCAGCAACAAAGAATGCAAGAGCAGTCCAAAGCCAATGCTGGACCAACACAAGAGCAGAAGAATAACTTTGATTTTCGTTCGGTACTAGCTGAATCGCAAAGAATTAGAGCAGAGCAACTAGCAAAACAACAAGAAGAAGAGAGACTTCGTGCAGAACGAGAAAAAAGAGTACAACAGCAATCGAACAATGTAGACAATCAACCAAAAGAAGATACGTCGATTAGTGATCTGCAAGAAAGAATAAAACAAGCAAGATTGCAAGAGACAGACACTTCTTCCCAACCAAGAAGACCACTTACAGAAAGAGAAAAGATCCAACTACGTAATCAAGAATTACTTGCCAAAGCAAAAGGAAAAACATTACAGAATACCCAAGAACAACCAAAGAAAAAGAGAAGACGATTGTTGATACTTTTGCTACTGTTCCTATTACTCATCGGCTTGCTTGCTGGTGGTACGTATTGGGTATATGTGACATGGATCAATCCACCTAGTGATGGATCTACACGTGTGAGCGTTAGCATTGATGGTGTGACATATACAGATGCAGAGATTACAGACTTTAAGTATAGTGTATCTGATCTAGATCCAGGGGACAAGATCACGAATGAAATTGTGGCACAGAATTCCTTTACACCACAAGATAAGGGGAATTGGGAAACTGTCTATATTAGATATAGAGTCGATGCTTATTATGATGGTAGACTGATGAATAATCTTATTCATGTCACAGCTAATAGTGATTATTGGTATCATTATGACAAGGAAGTAGAAGATAGTCTTGTTAATTCTTGGGACGGCACACCATATTGTAAAGAAGATGATGGCTGGTACTATTATGCTTACCAACTAGAACCAAAAACGAAAACCTATCGTTTGTTTGATAGTATAGAACTAGTTGGTGAAAACATAGGATCAGAATTCGCAGGACAAAATCTTACCATTAAGATCACCATTCAAGCAATGAGTACAGCAAATCATGCATCTATTATTACAAGATTCGATAATGGCATGAATGAAGATATTACCATTTGGGGTGGGAACCAAGATGGTATCTACGATACAGAAGAATATACCTATTGGTCTACTTGTCCACAAGCATGGATCAATCATATTACAGAAGCTTACGGGGGCTAAGCATGAGAAAGACAACAAAAAAAGATGAAGAACTAGTGGCTATGGCACAACAAGTAGCACAAGACTACTATGATGAAATACATCACTGTGTAGGGTGTGCTTTGCGTAGCAAATCTGGTGTCATCTATGTGGGGATCAATATGGACGGCATTCATAGTATTTGTGCCGAGCAAGTGGCTATCTCTACTGCAACGGTAGCAAAAGATACCGATTTTGCTACCATTGTCAGTGTAGGTGTCCATAAAGATGGCAGTACACAGATCATAACACCTTGCGGGACTTGCAGACAATTCTTTGTGGAATATGCACCAAATATCGAAGTTATTACGAGTGATGGGGTGTTTTCTTTACAAGAATTGTTGCCACAAGCATATCAGATTCACAACAGATAGGAGGGAATATGAAAAAGAAAAAATGGGCAATCAAATGGATTGCTTTGGGACTACTTTGTTTTGCGATGCCTATTTTTACAGCATGTACACCTTTTTGGGAATGGTTTTCTTCCGTACAATTAGGCACCATTGCGGCAACTTTTGATAAAAACACGATGTTGCTAACGTGGAATATTGATAGCAATGCTGTCAAATATGAAGTGCTCGTGAATCAAGCTGTTGTGGAAACGTATGAACAAGCAAGTTTTGTAGGACAGACTTCTTTACAATATGATTTTACACAGGCTATGACAAGTAATGAAAGTATCTACCGATTCTATGTAAAATCGTATGATAGTAACGGTAATTATAGAAAAAGTCAAGATTTTGTCTACCAAGTGGCAGATCCTTCTATTGAGATAGCTTCTATCATGTATGACAATACCAAAGCACCAAGAGGGGTAGTGTATACCTTTTCTACTTGTGTCCTTAGTTGGAATGCAGTAGAAAGTGGGGATACGTATGTGGTCGTCATTGCATCAGGAAGGGAAGATATAGAATATATACCAACAACTTCTACCTATCTTAATATCTACAAATATCTAGAAGAAGATGAAGTCTACATGGTCAATGTAGGACTGCAAGAAAATGATATTTTGTACCTAAATGACAACAATCAAAAATATTTCAGTACAGAAAATGATAGTGAAGCACTTGCAAGTTATACAGAAAATATTTTCTATCTAGATGGGGAATATTATGACTATTATATTACGGATCAAAATGATCTAGATCATTTATTCCGTTTTTGCTATTTGCAAAAATTAAAAGAATGCAAATTCCAATGTGCAGAAAATTTTGTAGATGATCGAGTGACACTACAAGAAAAATTGGAAATTAGTAAAGATAGATTGTACGAAACGTATGCATACGATATGATCATACAAAAATTAGATATGTGGAATCCAATTTTCGTACTGACGTTTAATTATTTTGGGCAAGAAGAACCTTCTATTGATTCTGGGACACTGGACACTTATCCATATCCAATGGAATTCCAGCCTTATTATGAATCTTACACAGGACAAATGGGTGTAGATAGTTTTGCATCAGATAGCCAACCTATTACCTATCCTGTCCAAACCACAGATCAATTATATCATGTGGTAGAAAGTGGGGCTAGACCAAAGTTTTTGTCAACTACAAGTGATGCATATCTCATTTATCAAGAAGCAAAATCCATTCTAAACGACATCATTAGTGAAGAGATGACAGACTATGAAAAAGCATTGTCTATCTTTGATTGGTTGGTCGTCAATGTACAATATGATACCAATGTATTAGATTTGATTGAAAATGATGGACAGAATCAATCTACGACAACAGCATACAACTGCTTCTATCTAGAAGGGGTATTCTACGATCACGTGTCTGTATGCGATGGATATGCAAAAGCTTATAGTCTTATGTGTAATATGCTAGGCATTGATTGTGCTCGTATTGTAGGGGTAGTAGCTTCTTCTAATGGTGGATATGGTGGTCATGCTTGGAATAAAGTACGTATGGGTACTATGTGGTACGTAGTAGATATTACTTGGACCAATTTCACTTGCTCTTTGGAAGGGACAAATATAGAAATTGGCTCTCATCAATATTTTATGATCTCTGATTATGATATTAGTGGGACAGATTACATGAGTGGTACACATTTTGCTAGTGATATGAGTACTTACTATACTATGCCTGCAACAGATACAAGTTTGAATTACTACTCTGTTGTACCATATATAGTCAATGGGGTATCTTACAGTAGATACTTAACTAGTGGATTCGGTTTCTTTTTAACACAAGATATAGCCAATATCAAAACTTATTTAGATAGTCATGAAGATAACAATTTGGAAATTGTGGTATCGATTAGTAGCTATCAAACTGTTTTGAATTTGTTATATCAAAATGGACTACAATGTATTGTGCCAGGGAAAGACCAAGAGGGAAATCAACAATATTTTGAAGTGCCATATCTTAATGCTCGTATTATCTTTGTGTTATAATGCATCAATATATAGAGGGAAAACAAGTCTTAAGGGACTTGTTTTTTTTGTATAATTCTAGCAAAAAGACAAACAACTATTATAAAGGGAAAAGTTGGGTGTCTAATATGAATAAGAAAATTGCAACAAAGAATGCACAAAATATTGCTTATTTAAAACAACGTTTTTGTAATGGGGACGAACTTATCATCAAAGAGTTTTTCTTGGGGCAATATCATGCTTTTTTAGTCTATATGGTGGGACTTATTGATGTAGAAATCTTAACAGATTTTTTAATAAAACCAGCACAAAGAGTAGAAAAAATATCTCAACCACTTACAAGTGACTATCTTATTCAAAAAGTTTTCTTTTTGCCACAATTAGATGTTTGTGCAGACTGGGAAAAAATTGTGACAGAGATCACAAAAGGGAAAGCTGTTGTTTTTGTAGAAAGTCTTAAGGAAGCAATGATTGCCAATGTAGACAAATTCAAAGAAAGATCGATTAGCGAACCTCCTACCAGTAGTGTACTACGTGGTCCAAGAAGTGGATTCATTGAGAATTACAAAGTCAATATTAGTTGTATTCGCAAAATTTTATCCACTTCACATCTTCGTACCAAGATACTAGAAGTAGGGAAAATCACAAAGACACAAATAGCTGTTATGTATATAGATTCTATTGCTGATGACAAAATTGTACAAGATATTGTCAAAAAAATAGAAAATATCAATATAGATGGGGTATTAGATAGTTTTTATATTGCATCATATCTTGAACATCACCCCCAAAGTATGTTCAAACAAGTAGGCACAGAAGAAAAGCCGGATATTGTCTGTGCAAAAATGTTGGAAGGTCGTATTGCGATCATTGTAGATGGATCTCCAATCGTACTTACTGTACCGTTTTTATTTATTGAAGATTTGCAAAGTAGTGGAGATTATTATGATCAACATAGTCGTGCAAGATTCCTAAGATGGTTACGTGTGGCAAGTTTGCTCATTACCATTCTCTTTCCCGGTATGTATGTGGCTGTACAAATGTATCATTACAAAACCATGCCATTAAAATTCTTGATCACCATTATGAATTCCACACAAGGATTGCCACTGACTCCTTTTTTAGAAATTGTGTTTATTCTTTTGCTATTTGAAGTGCTATATGAAGCCAGTCTTAGAATGCCAACGTATTTGGGCTTGGCTTTATCTGTTGTAGGGGCATTGATTTTAGGGGATACTGCTGTCAAAGCTGGACTTGTGAGCCCTCCTGCAGTCATGATTGTGGCTATGAGTGGGATTACGCTATATACCATACCCAATCAATCGGGACAACTATCTATTTTAAGGTGGGTATTTACGTTCGCTGGTGGGTGCTTTGGATTCTATGGTATTATTTTACTCTCTTTCTTTTTGATTCTATATCTAAATGATTTTGATGGATATGGTTCGCCATATTTGGCACCAATTTCGCCAAATATTAAAGAGGACAAAAAAGATGCACTAAGCAAAATTGATATTGTGCATATGCGTACTCGTCCTAAAAGTGTAGTCAATCACAATCCAATTCGTCAAAGAAAAGGAGGGCGAAAATCATGAAAGAAGTCACATCATCTCAACTTGGTAAAATGCTGTTTTTGAGTATTATTAGTATGAAATTGACAATAATACCAGCATTAGTGACAAAATATTGTGGTACTGATGGAAAAATAGGAATTATGATCCTTACCATGCTAGATTTTTTGACTATGTTGATTTATGTAAACTGTATGGAAAAGTACCCGAATATGACAATGGGAGAAATTCTTAAAGTAGGATTGGGTAAAGTTGCTCATATTCTCTTTTTTACTATCTTATTTTTATTCTTTGGGATCAAATGTGTTTTTATTGTAAAACAAGCTCATATCTATTTGGTAGACAATTTGGTAGAAGAAATGCACTGGCTGGCATTCACGATTCCGTTGTTGCTGTTTTTATTCTATGTCATGATCAAAGGCAGAAGGGTGCTGGCTAGAACTATTGAATTCTTATTCTTTATGGTACTGATCTCTTTTGCTTTTACTTTACTGATTCCTATCATGAAATGGAAGGTAACTAATATTTTGCCTTTAATGGAAAATGATTGGGGATCCTTATTAAAAGGTTTGTTTTTTGTGAATTTTATCATTGGAGATTATTTTCTGTTGCTGGTGTTTGTCGGTCGTGTCAAGATAGATGCTTCATTAAAAAGAACACTAATTGGTTATGCTTTATCTGCTGTGGTTTTGGTATGGGTATTTTATTTTGTATTTTATGGAGTTTTTGGCAAAATTGCCATCAATCAAGGATTGGCTATTAGTGATTTACCTTTGTCTGCTGTATACCCATCGACGATTGGTAGATTGGATTGGGTGAGTGTCATTTGCTGGGTGTTTGTGATTTTGATGATCATGGCTATTATGTTTGTGCTGGTTAAAAGTTGTTTTGAGGAAGTGATCCCTTGCAACAAATATTGGTCTTCGCTTATCATTGTAGGAGTGTTATTTGTGGTCATGGCCATTCTATATTTTGATCTAGAGGCTTTTATTCAACTCATTACAAGTACTTGGTTTTGCGCTATTTGTCTGGCTGTACAAACACTTATGCCTTTTGTTGTTTGGTTGGCAAGTGTTAGAGTGAATAGAAAGATGATGGAAAAACCAGTTCGTTTTCAAAAGGAGCAATCATAATGAAAGCAAAATGGTGGAATATTATTAGATCAAAATATAAAAATATGACAGTTTATGTGTTTTTGATTCTGTTTGGTGTTGCGACACCGTTTGCGATGTTTACGCCGGCTCAAACAGAAAAGGTAGCTGTGGTGACCACACTTGGTATAGATAAAAATGAACAAGGACAACTAGAGGTGTCAGTGCTTACCATTGCTCCTTCTGGTAGTGCCACACCAGAAAATCAAACTTTACAACTATATTCGGCGGTAGGAGAAGATGTTTCACAATGTATGTTACGACTTAGTCTTGCTATTGGAAAAGAAGTGGGGATTGCTCACTGTGACAGTATTGTGATAGATAAAACATTATTAGAAGAAGGGATTACACCGTATTTAGATTATTTTGTTAGGTCTAGTAATCTAATTAGTAATGCTTTTTTAATTTGTTGTCCAAGTGGGGCAAAAGAATTGTTGCAAGTGACAACGAGTGAAAAAAATGATTACAACTTGTCATTACGCAGTATTATTTTTCATTTAGATGATTATATGTTTACCACACAAGCGACCTTAAGTTATTATTATGAAAAATTATTTTCACAAAATCCGTCTTATATTATGCCTATTATTGATGTGAAAGATAGTAAAGAACCTACTTTTGCAACAGGATCAACTAATGCATCAACTAGCGAAGAAGATAGTACTTCGTCTAGTGGTAGTTCTTCTAATCAACAATCTAGTCAGGGACAATCTTCTTCTGGGGAGCAAAATCAAAAAACCATTAAAAGCGAAGGAAAATCTTTAGTACTCTATCAAGGGAAATTGGTAAAAGAATTGTCACAAGAAGAATCGTATGCTATGAATATTCTTGCCAAAACCACAAGCAAAGGTATTTTGATGGCTTATGATGTCACCACAGATCAATTACAAAATGCCAAAGTGACTATGAAAATTACAAATAGTCAAGTACAATATCAGGCAAAATTTTTAGATGGAAAACCTGTGTTTCATCTAGATTGCCACTATGTGTGTTCGCTAGATTCTATTGTTATGGGTGAGTACGAACTCAGTGATTATCAGGCAACGACGAGTTATTTGGACAGTATTCTAGAAGATAAAATCAAAGAACATATTTTTGCTATTGCTAGCACGCTTTTTAATAATGGTAAAAGTAGTAAGATAGATTATTTGGAAAGTTACCGATATTTTGAAGCCTATCACCCTCAAGAATGGAAAGAATATCTTAAGAAAGTAGGGGAAGAAAATTATCTAGATAGTATGCTATATACAATAGATATTACGATTGATACAAAAATATAGTATTGTTATAATATCATAAAAAACATAAGCAATATGGGGCGATCGTGGAATATCAGGGCACTATATCATTACGACAGTCTTATCATGCTATCTATGAACCAGTATTTGTGATTGTCGGTGTGTCCTTTTAGTCTATTATTATAATGTTATATATATCATAATTTTTAGATGAAATATATAGTAGGCAGATTGATAAAATATAATCGATACACATATCATGGAGATTATACAACGTTATAGAGATGATAAAACTAGGATAGGAAAAATCAATTTTTTAAAAAAGTATAAAGGAAGATCTATTGGGCAAACATGCTTGTGGCATAAAAGTATATCTATTGTATAAGTAGTGTAATGGTATCAAGATGTAAATCATGTGTGTTAGTCATAATGATCCTTACAATATGGTTTTTGTGACTTTGGAGAGAAAAAATGCAGTTTTCTCTCTTTCTTTTTTGTCAAAAATGATAAAAAAATATTTTTGTATATTTTGCCTAAAAAATAGTCTATGATCTACTAAAAAAATAAAAAATTTGATTGTAAAAAAAGCACGAAAAAAATTTATTTTTTTTGTAAAATATATGTTGACTAATTTGACTCCTTATGGTAAAATCGTTTATGCATAGTAGTGTGTGGAAAAACCACTAAAATTATATAAGTGAAAGGAGAAAAACTAAAAAAATGGCTTTTTTTAGGGTTTTTCTTTTGCTATTATACACAACTGAATAGAAAGAAAAGGTTTGAAGGAGAAGGTCTTTTAAGATGCTAAACACAAAGAATATCAAAAAAGTGAAATATGGCAATAATGTTCGTTATACTTTTTCTAAGGCAAAAGAAGTCATCGAAGTTCCATATTTGCTAGAAGTCCAAAAAAATAGTTATAAAAAATTCATTGAGTCTGGAATTGGCGAAGTACTCAAAGAATTCTCACCAATTAGTGATTATAGTGGCAAAGCTGATATTTATTTTCTTGATTATCAATTAGAACCACGTCCAAAATTATCAAAAGAGGAAACCAAACGTAAAGGCGGACATTATAGTGTCGCTTTAAAAGTAAAAGTGAGATTGGTCATTCGTGAAACAGGTGAAGCGATTGAACAAGAAATTTTCTTAGGAGATGTTCCTTTCATGACCGATGAGGCTACCTTCATCTTTAATGGTATTGAAAGAGTCATTGTGAGCCAAATTGTTCGTAGCCCTAGTGCATATTATTCTTATAATATTGATAAGACAGGCCGTAAAATTTACAACTGCACGTTGATGCCTACTCGTGGTAGTTGGTTGGAAATTGAACAAAGAGAAAAAGAACCAAATTATATGCGTGTTGCTCTAGACAAGGGTGGCAAGATTGGTCTTGGTGTTTTCTTAAAATGTTTCGGGTTTACCAATGAAAAATTGTTGGATATATTTGGAAACAATGAAATGATGAAAGCTACACTTGAAAAAGATGGTATTGATACTCAAGCAGAAGCTTTGATCGAACTTAGTAAGAAAACGAGACCAAGTGAAATCCCTAGTGTCGAAGCTACAAAACAATTCATTTTCTCACAATTCTTTAGTACACAATATTACAACCTTGGTAAAGTTGGCTGTTTTAAAATAGATAAAAAATTAAGTCTTGGCAATCGTCTTGTTGGACTTACCAGTGCTGATGACATCACTGTCAAAAAAGAAGTGCTTGTCAAAGCTGGTGATGTCTTTACAAAAGAGACTGCTTGGAAAGTTCAAAATGCAGGAATCAATGAAGTTTGGGTTTTAGTTGATGGCAAACGTCATAAAATGTATGGTAACAACCGTGTAAAACTTAGCGAAGTGATCAAATGCAATGAAAAAGAATTGGGTATTGATGCTCTTGTGTACTATCCAGTTTTAGAAGAACTTTTGAAAGATAACAAAACAAAAGATGAAAAAATCGAAGCTATTCGTTCTAGTGTAGAAGATTTGATCGGATCTACACTTACCATTGATGATATGCTTGCGACTGTAAGTTACTTCCTTGATCTTAATGTGGGTGTGGGAAGTATTGATGTCATCGACCATTTGGCTAACCGCCGTGTTAGAGCTTGTGGAGAATTACTACAAGAAGCATTCCACAGTGGTATGTTAAAACTTTCTACAGCTGTCAAAGAAAGTCTACAAGCACATGATTTGGTAGACATTACACCTAGCCAAGTTATCAATGCTAGACCTATCAATCGTGCGTTTAGAGACTTCCTTGCTAATCACCAATTAAGTCAACTGATGGATCAAATGAATCCTTTGTCTGGACTTGCTCAAAAACGTAGATTGTCTGCTGTGGGCCCTGGTGGTATTAAAAAGGATAGAGCAACTGATGAAGTTCGTGATATTCACTATTCTCATTATGGTCGTATTTGTGTTGTTGAAACACCAGAAGGTAGCAGTATTGGTCTGATCAATGCTCTTGCTACGTACGCACGTATCAATGAATATGGATTTATTGAAGCTCCATATAGAATCATTGATAAAGAAAAAGGTATCGTCACCAATGATGTTGTTTACCTCATGGCTGATGAAGATGAAAACTGCTACATTGCACAAGCTGTAGAACCACTTAACGAAGATGGTTCATTTGTGAATGATTATATTGCTTGTAGATACCAAGATACCATCGTATCTGTACACAAATCAAAAGTAGATTATATGGATGTTAGTCCAAAACAACTGGTATCTGTGCCTGCAAGTTTGATTACTTTCTTGGAAAACGGGGAAGGTGCTAGAGCGCTCATGGGTTGTAACATGCAACGTCAAGCTGTGCCACTACTTCGTACCGAAGCTCCTATTGTGGCAACAGGTATGGAATGTGTGGTTGCTCGTGATAATGGTTCTATCATTGTCGCTGATGAAAACGGTGTTGTTACTTCTGTTGATGCAAGACACATTACTATTACGCATGATGATGGTACACAAGAATACCATGAATTAACAAAATTCACTCGTACCAACCAAGAAAGCTGTATTAACCAAAAACCTATTGTTGCCCTTGGTCAAAAAGTCAAGAAAGGTGAATGTTTGATCGATGGATACAGTACCAGTGGTGGGGAATTGGCATTGGGTAGAAATATGCTAATTGCTTACATGAACTGGGAAGGATACAACTACGAAGATGCTATTTTGATTAGTGAAAGACTAGTCAAAGAAGATATATATACTTCTATTTGCTTAAAAGAATGTGAAGTAGAATGTCGTACAACAAAACTTGGAGATGAAGAGTTTACACGTGATATTCCAAATCTTGGGGAAGATGTCCTAAAAGATCTTGATGAACGTGGTATCATTAGACTAGGCGCTGAAGTAAAACCTGGTGACATTCTTGTTGGGAAAGTAACACCAAAAGGTGAAACAGAACCAACTCCTGAAGAAAGATTGCTTAGAGTCATCTTTGGAGAAAAAGCAAGAGATGTCAAAGATACCTCTTTACGTGTTCCTCACGGAGTAGAAGGTGTAGTCGTAGATATTCAAGTATTTTCTAGAAAGAATAAAGATGAACTAGATACTGGTGTCAACATGATGGTTAGAGTCACCATTGCTGAAAAACGTAAGATTAGCGTCGGTGACAAGATGTCAGGTCGTCATGGTAACAAAGGTATTGTTTCTCGTATTTTACCAGTAGAAGATATGCCTTTTATGGCTAATGGACAACCAGTAGATATTGTCCTAAATCCACTAGGTATTCCATCTCGTATGAATATCGGACAAGTACTAGAAACACATTTGGGATTGGTGGCAAAATCACTAGGAATTAAGATCGCAACTCCAGCTTTTGATGGAGTCAAAGAATCTGATATTCAACAACTTTTGATTGAAAACAATTTCCCAGCAAACGGAAAGATCCAACTATATGATGGAAGAACAGGGGAACCTTTTGAAAATCCTGTAACGGTTGGATATATGTATTATATTAAACTAGAACACATGGTTAGTGATAAGATGCATGCTAGATCTACTGGTCCAGTAACTTACGTCACACAACAACCACTAGGTGGTAAATCTATGTTTGGTGGTCAAAGACTTGGGGAAATGGAAGTATGGGCACTAGAAGCTTATGGTGCAAGTAAATTGCTACAAGAAATGTTGACCGTGAAATCTGATGATGTGGAAGGTAGATATGCAACATACAATTCTGTTGTGTATGGTACACCATTCCCAGAACCAGGTGTTCCACAAGCCTTCAAAGTATTACTAAAAGAATTACAAGGACTTGGACTTGATGTAAAACTTCGTAACCAAGACAATAAAGTCTTTGAACTTACAGAATTACAAGCTGATGATGTTGCTACATTTAGTGAAGTCACAAAACCAAAACAAGAAACACAAGATATTGACATTGAGTTTGATAACTTGGAACAAACTGAAAACATCGAAAATACAGATGATGAATATGATCAAATTTTTGATGAATCTGCATTGTTTGATGATATTGAAGATTAGGAGTGCATATAATGTTTGAATTAAATAACTTAGCCTCAATACAGATTAGCATTGCTTCCCCAGAAAAAATTCTAGAATGGTCTCATGGGGAAGTGACCAAATCTGAAACAATCAATTATCGTACACACAAACCAGAACCAAATGGTCTTCTTTGCGAACGTATTTTTGGGCCAAAAAAGAACTGGGAATGTCACTGTGGAAAATATAAAAGAGTGCGTCATAAAGGGATTGTTTGTGATAAGTGTGGTGTAGAAGTTACCAAAAGTATCGTTCGTAGAGAAAGAATGGGACACATTACACTTGCAACTCCTGTGACACATATTTGGTTTTTGCAAAATATACCATCTAGAATTGGTACTTTGCTAGGCCTAAACTCAAAACAATTAGAAAAAATTGTGTATTATGTTAGTTATGTTGTCATTGATCCAGGTAAAACTGATCTTCAAAAATTACAAATTTTGAATGACTTTGAATACCGTGAAGCTCTTGAAAAATACGGTGAAGGTAGTTTTAGAGCTGGTATGGGTGGAGAAGCTGTTAGAGAATTGCTTTCCGAAATTGATCTTGAAAAAGAAAAAGAAAGCCTTTTAAAACAACTAGAAACAGCAAAAAGTCAAAAGAAAATAAAACTAACACAAAAATTGGAAATGGTAGAAGGAATGATTCAAGCTGGTAATAGACCAGAATGGATGGTTTTGACTGTATTACCAGTCATTCCACCAGATATTCGTCCAATGATTCAACTAGATGGTGGTCGTTTTGCTACTAGTGATATCAATGACTTATATAGAAGAATCATTAACCGTAATAATCGTTTGAAAAAATTTATGTCTATTGGTGCTCCTGATGTCATTATCCGTAACGAAAAAAGAATGTTACAAGAAGCAGTAGATGCTCTTATTGATAATGGAAAACGTACCAAGGCTGTACAAGGACCAAAACAAAGAGAATTAAAGAGTCTTGCTGCTGGTCTTCGTGGAAAACAAGGTAGATTCCGTCAAAACTTACTTGGTAAACGTGTTGACTACTCTGGTCGTAGTGTTATCGTCGTTGGACCAGAACTTAAAATTTATCAATGTGGGTTACCAAAAGAAATGGCTCTAGAATTATTTAAGCCATTTATTATGAGAAAACTGATTGAGCGAAATATTAGTTTAAATTTTAAATCTGCTAAAAAAGCCATTGATTATAAAAAACCAGTAGTATGGGACATTCTAGAAGAAGTAATTCAAAATCACCCAGTACTACTAAACCGTGCACCATCTTTGCACAGACTTTCTATCCAAGCCTTTGAACCAGTGCTTGTAGAAGGAAAAGCCATTAAATTACACCCTCTTGTTTGTGGTGGATTCAATGCTGACTTCGATGGTGACCAAATGTCAGTGCACGTACCACTATCTCTAGAAGCACAAGCAGAAGCTAGAGTATTGATGCTGGCATCTAACAACGTATTAAAACCAGCTGATGGAAAACCTATTCTATCTCCTACACAAGATATGATCTTGGGATCTTACTACTTAACGTATGAAAAAGAAGGAGTAAAAGGAGAAGGTAAATGCTTTATTGATGAAGATGAAGCATTGATGGCTTATTTTAACGGTATTGTGACTTTGCAAAGTAAGATTCAATTAAAACGTAGTGCAATGTTTAACGGAGAACTTGTCACAGATAGAATCAACACCACTGTTGGTAAAATTATTTTCAACCATAATATTCCTCAAAATCTTGGATTTGTAGATAGAACAAAACGTGAAAATGTCAACAAATTTGAAATCAATTTTATTGTAGGAAAGAAACAAATGGGTGATATTATTACTCGTTGTTTTGATAGATATGGTGCTACAGAAACTGTTAAAATGCTAGATAATATTAAAGCATGTGGATACAAGTACTCTACTATCGGTGCGATTACCATTAACGTATTTGATATGTTAATTCCGGCAGAAAAGAAAGATTTGCTTGCTGAAGTAGAAGCAAAAGTTGCACAAAATGAAAAATTCTACCATCGTGGAATGATCACAGAAAAAGAAAAAATAGACCGAAATATAGAATTGTGGAATGAAGCTACAAGCAGATTACAAGATATTGTTATCAACAACATGTCTGTAGAAAATCCAATTCGTATGATGGCTGACTCAGGGGCTCGTGGTAGCACGGACCAAATCAAACAACTTTGTGGTATGCGTGGTATCATGGGTACAACGTCTGGTCGTAAGATCGATATTCCAGTTAAGAGTAACTTCCGTGAAGGTTTGACACCACTAGAATACTTTATTTCTTCTCGTGGTGCTCGTAAAGGTCTTGCCGATAAGGTATTGAAGACTGCTGACTCTGGTTATTTGACAAGAAGATTGGTTGATGTTGCTCAAGATGTTGTGATTAGTGAAGAAG
Organism: uncultured Clostridia bacterium; assembly: GCA_944332185.1. Classification (GTDB taxonomy): domain Bacteria; phylum Bacillota; class Clostridia; order Christensenellales; family UBA1242; genus CALVJJ01. The sequence continues at coordinate 66,444 of CALVJJ010000001.1, read as the reverse complement.
ATTGCTTTGCTAGCAATGGAGAAAAGGTAAAAGGTGCTTATGTATCTGCTATCTACAGAGATCAAACATTGGTAGCATCTTTAAGTCAAAGAATTGTTGGTCGTTTTACCGTTGGGGAAGTGATCAATCCAAAAACAAAGAAAGTTATTGTTCCAGCTAATACGATGATTACAAAAGAAATGGCAAAAGAAATCGAAGATGCTGGTATCACCAGTGTAGAGATTCGTACCATTCTTACATGCAAATGTAAACATGGTATTTGTCAAAAATGTTATGGTCGTAACATGGCTAATAATGATATTATTCCAATTGGAGAATCAGTTGGTATTATTGCTGCTCAATCTATTGGTGAACCAGGTACACAGTTGACCATGAGAACTTTCCATACTGGTGGTATTGCCAATGCTGCCGATATTACACAAGGTTTGCCACGTGTTGCTGAAATTTTTGAAGCAAGACGACCAAAAGGTGTGGCTTATATTAGTGAAGTAGCTGGTAAAGTAACAGTCAAAGAAATTGTGAACCAAACCAAAGATGGTGGTAAGTATTATGAAGTGACCGTGAAGAATGCTGACGGTGATGGAAAATATATGATCCCATCTGGAATGAATCTAAAAGTAGCTACGGGTGATGTGATTGAAGCTGGTAGTGTCTTGACTGATGGTAGTATCTATCCACAAGATTTACTCATTACTCGTGGGGTAAAAGCAGTACAAGAATATTTGCTTACCGAAGTTCTTTCTACCTATTCTTCCCAAGGTGTGCATCTAAATCCAAAACATATTGAAATTATCATTAGACAAATGCTTCGTCATGTGAAAATTGAAGATAGTGGAGATACCAGTCTTCCTATTGGAGAAATTGTAGATGTGCATACTTATGAGCAAGAAAATGAAAAAGTCTTAGCTATGGGTGGAATTCCTGCAACCGTTTCTCGTCAAGTACTAGGTATTACGAAAGCTGCATTGCGTAGTGAAAGTTTCTTAAGCGCTGCATCTTTCCAGGAAACTACAAGAGTACTCACAGATGCTGCCTTAAAAGGTAAAGTAGATACGTTAAGCGGATTAAAAGAAAATGTAATTGTTGGAAAACTAATTCCTGCAGGTACAGGATTCAAAACGTTAAAAACTACACAATATGTAGAAGAGGGAAGTGCAACAGAACAACAATCTACACTAGATGATAGTGTGGCACAATTCTTTGCGGATTCTCAAGAAGCATAAAGTAAAAAAGAAAAAGTGAATCAAACGATTCACTTTTTTTGTAAGTAACAATTCTTTTATCAGTATAGTAGAAAAGTTTTATGATGTATTTATTGACAGTAGAAATATTCTTTTATATAATATGAAAAATGGAGGGGATTATGTCAAAAAAACTAAAAATAAGTTTAAAAGTATTCACAGTGATAACTTTTTGTGTGTTGACTTGTATGTTATTATTTACTGTTTTAAGAGCAGCTCAATCATATTCATTATTGGAATACTCGTATGAAAATAATTATTATGTGGGTATGTTATATTCGGCAGTGATAGTCAATGTAGAATTTTTAGCTATTTATTATGTGATATGTGTATCATTATTAGTGGCTATTTTTAAAGAAGAAAATTGTATCCATATTTTTATTATGACACTAATTTTTGCACTTTGTATTGCTGTGTCTTATTTTATTTATCAAATTATAGACTTTAGTTGGAATGCAAAATATTTATCTTTAGTCAATGATGCTTCTAATTCAAATTTACAAAATACTGCTAGTCAAATTGCAAAATTGAGTGGTTCAGAATTTATATTTATTGTCATAAAAAACATTTTCCAAATTTTCTGTTATCTATCTTTTGCTTTAACTGGCATAGCAGGAGCATGGGCTTATGGAATATCTTGCATAAAAAAAGATGTAAAATCTGATCAAAAAGAAAATTCTTCTGATGCAAAAACTGATCAAAGAGAAAAGACTTCTTTAGATAATTCACAATCTAATATATTACAATCTACTGAAGAAAAAGTGCTACAAGAAAAAATAGAAGAAATCAAAGCTAAAATAAAAATTAAAGATATGGAAGAAGAATATAAGCAATTATTGAAAAAATATCATGATGGTATAGATAAATAACTACAACGAAAGTTGTAGTTTTTTGTTTTTCATTTTTAAAAAATGTGGTGCATAGATTTTACAATTCACATTCTTTGTGATAAAATGAATATATCAAACGTAGATGGAAAACAAGTTTAAAATGGAGTGACTATGAAAAATTATATGTTTCCTGGTGTCCTATATTTTATTGCAGAAGATGGTGATTTTATGTTGCACATTGAGGATTTGAATGTGTTTGCTTATGGGGACAGTGTCGAAGAGGTACAACATAATGCTTTGGACCTTGTGAATGCTTATGTTGATTTGTCTTTAAAAATTGATTGTGAAATTCCTACCCCAACCACTTTTGAAGAAATGGTTCAAAAACACCCAAAACATACCATTTTATTGGTAGAAACGGTGGTGGATCCAGTAGAAAACTGTGTTGTTGTAAAATAGACAAAATTCTTTATTTTATTTGAATTTTGGGTATTTACAAAACAGAAATTATATGCTATACTATCACTATAAAAAAGGAGAGAATTATGGTAAGAAAATTCGATACAAATATTGATTCTATGTTAGCTGTCATTGCCTTGTGCAATTCGCCTTATACATTAGGACATAATTATATTACCATGGCTGTCAACACTGAAGAATATACTCAACAAGATAACCAAAACGCAGATGGAAAAAGAAAAAAGAATCAACATATTTTCTCTGTGCAATTTAATCACAAACCTGTCCAACTTCAATATAAAGAAAATGGTGAATTAGTCACGATCAAAGATGATCAATATAAGAATTTTTTGTTTGAAACTCTTGTGAGTGTAGATCTAGGAATACAAAAAGATGTTTTAACATCTTTCTTGACAATGCTGACTAGAAAAGATTTTGAATCTTATAAAGATATGAGCGAATTTGTGTATTCACAAATTTTGTTAAAAGGGGATTTGCAAAAAGTAAAAAATAATGTAAAAGCCTTTAATTTACAAAATTACAAAAACAATGACCATGAAGCTGAAGATGTGATTGAAAAAATATTAAAAGATATTAAAAGAGTCACAGAAATTGAAAAAAATGGTGAAAAATACACCGATAAAGATGTGGAAATTGGATAGAAGATGGAGTAAACTCCATCTTTTTTTATGCTATAAAAAGCAAGGTATGTAAGTACAAATTGTCAAGACTATTGATAGGTAAGAAAAATAAAATGGTATGATGAGCAAAAACAAGCACGATGATGACTATAAAAATTTTTTAGAAAATTGGTAGATAAATTTGTAAAATTTTGATGTAAAATTTGATGTATAATTTTCGTAAAAAACGTTGACACTTGATAGATTATTTGCTACAATCTTTATTGTATTATAGTGTGCCCAATTTCTGTGGGCGATAAGTGTAGATGAAAGGTGTGAAAGTCTTACCTTATCAAAGTTTGCCGACTATAATCATACGTGGTGCTATGGCAAACAATGAAAGAACAATTTTTTCGGGGTTGATTAAGATTGTTCATAGACTAAACGGGAGGAAAAATACATGCCAACAATTGCTCAATTGGTTAAAAAGGGTAGAAAAAGAACTGTAGAAAAATCTAAAGTTCCAATTCTTGATAAAAACCCACAAAAAAGAGGTGTTTGTTTAAGTGTAACAACGACATCTCCTAAAAAACCTAACTCAGCTCTTCGTAAAATTGCAAGAGTAAGACTTAGCAATGGTCAAGAAGGTACTTGCTATATACCTGGTGAAGGTCACAATCTTCAAGAACATAGCGTAGTACTTATCCGTGGTGGAAGAGTAAGAGACTTGCCAGGTGTTAGATATCACATTATTCGTGGTACTCTTGATGCTGCTGGTGTTAGCAAAAGAAAACAAGGCCGTAGTAAATACGGTGCAAAACGTGGTAAATAATGCACTTTTTAGGTGATATACCATTAGTAAATCATTTTTTAGTAAATATTAGGAGGAAAAATGGCTAGAAGAGGTGGCGCACCTAAAAGAGATGTTCTTCCTGACGCAAAATACAACAATGTTGTGATTACAAAACTTATCAATCAAGTTATGCTTGATGGTAAAAAAGGCGTTGCAGAGAATATTGTATATGGTGCATTTGATATTATTGCAAACAAACTAAACGTAGAACCTGAAGCTTACTTCCTTCAAGCGTTAGACAATCTAAAACCTGTTTTAGAAACAAAGTCTAGACGTGTTGGGGCTGGTAGTTATCAAGTACCTATGGAAGTTAGAGATTCTAGACGTCAAACACTTGCTATTAGATGGCTTGTGACTTACGCTAGAAAGAGAAATGAAAGAAGCATGGAAGCTAAGCTTGCTGCTGAAATTATGGATGCTTACAATTCAACTGGTGGAGCATTCAAGAAAAAAGACGATGTCCACAGAATGGCTGAAAGTAACAAAGCTTTCGCTCATTACCGTTGGTAAAAAGGTGAGGAATAGTTATGCCTAGAAAATTTCCGATTGAAACATTAAGAAACGTTGGTATCATGGCGCATATTGATGCTGGTAAAACAACAACAACTGAAAGAATTTTGTTCTATACCGGCAAATCTCATAAAATTGGTGAGGTTCATGATGGTCAAGCTACCATGGACTGGATGGTGCAAGAGCAAGAACGTGGTATTACCATTACTTCTGCTGCAACCACTTGTATATGGAAAGATCATCAAATCAATATCATTGATACCCCAGGACACGTCGATTTTACAGTTGAAGTCAATAGAAGTCTTAAAGTTCTAGATGGAGCTGTTGCAGTATTTAGTGCAAGAGCTGGTGTGCAAGCACAATCTGAAACAAACTGGAGACTTGCTGACAAATATAATGTACCAAGAATGGCTTATGTTAATAAGATGGATATTAACGATGCTAATTTCTTGCGTGTTGTAGAAAGTATGAAAAACAGACTGAATGCCAATGCTGTACCAATTCAATTACCTATTGGAGAAGCCGATGAATTTGTTGGTATCATTGACCTAGTCGAAAACAATGCTACGTATTACAAAGATGATAAAGGTTTGGATATTGAAGTTACAGAAATTCCAGATCAATACAAAGAACAAGCTGCTTTATATCGTGAACAAATGATTGAAGCTGCTGCAGAACAAGACGATGAACTTATGGAAAAATATTTTGAAGAAGGTACATTGTCTGTTGCTGATATTAAAAAAGGTCTTAGAAAAGGTACTCTTGCTGGAAAATTGAATCCAGTCATCTGTGGTACATCTTTTAAGAACAAAGGCATTCAAAAATTATTAGATGCAATCGTTGACTATATGCCAGCTCCAACAGATATTGCTTCTATTCGTGGTATCAATCCTAATACCGATGAAGAAGAAGTCAGACATAGTTCTGATACAGAACCATTTGCTGGTCTTGCATTCAAGATTGCAACTGATCCTTATGTTGGGGAACTAACCTATTTCCGTGTGTATAGCGGTACCATTCAAGCAGGTAGTTATGTATATAACTCTTGCAAACATAAAAAAGAACGTATTAGTCGTTTGATTCGTATGCACGCTAACCACAGAGAAGAAATCGAAGAAGCTTACGCTGGTGAAATTGTAGCTATCGTAGGACTGAAAGATACCATTACTGGTGAAACACTTTGTGATGAAAAACACCCTGTGATCCTAGAATCTATGGAATTCCCAGAACCAGTTATTGAAGTTAGTATCGAACCAAAAACCAAAGCAAGCCAAGAGAAAATGATTCTTGCTCTTGTCAAACTTGCTAAGGAAGACCCAACTTTCAAAACCTATACGCACCCAGAAACTGGTCAAACCATTATTGCTGGTATGGGTGAATTACACCTTGACATTATCGTAGATAGATTGCTTCGTGAATTCAAAGTAGAAGCAAACATCGGTGCTCCACAAGTTGCTTATAAGGAAACCATTAGAAGCACTGTGGAAGCAGAAGGAAAGTACATCAAACAATCTGGTGGTAAAGGTCAATATGGTCACTGCTGGATCAAGATGGAACCTCAAGAACAAGGTAAAGGTTATGAATTCGTCAATGCAATCGTTGGTGGTGTTATTCCTAAAGAATACATTCCAGCTATTGACAATGGTATCCGTGAAGCAAGCCAAAATGGTATCCTTGCTGGATATGAAATGGTTGACTTTAAGGTTACTGTATTTGATGGTTCATACCACGATGTCGACTCTTCAGAAATGGCGTTCAAAATTGCTGGTAGTTTAGCTTTCAAAGAAGCTGCTAGAAAAGCAAATCCTGTACTACTTGAACCTGTCATGAAAGTCCAAATCGAAGTTCCAGATGAATATCTTGGTGATGTTATGGGTAATGTAAACCGTAGACGTGGGGTGCTAAGTGGCACTGAAATGCGTAATGGGTTACAAGTTATCAATGCCTTGATTCCACTTGCTGATATGTTTGGCTATGCGTCAGACTTAAGAAGCTTGACACAAGGTAGAGGTACTTTTAATATGGAATTCTCTCATTATAGTGAGGTTCCAAAAAATGTCGCTGAAAAAATTATTGGCGACAGACAAAAAGCCTAATTTTAAATTTTGATAGGAGGATAATAAAATAATGGCTAAAGAAAAATATGTTAGATCAAAAACACACGTAAACATTGGTACTATTGGTCACGTTGACCATGGTAAAACCACTCTTACTGCTGCTATCACAACAACCCAAGCTCTAAAGGGTCTTGGTGAAGCTAAAGCATACGATCAAATCGACGGTGCTCCAGAAGAAAGAGCAAGAGGTATTACAATCAATACTGCTCACGTAGAATACGAAACAGCAAAACGTCACTATGCTCACGTTGACTGCCCAGGACATGCTGACTATGTTAAAAACATGATCACCGGTGCTGCTCAAATGGATGGTGCAATTCTAGTTGTTGCTGCTACTGACGGTCCTATGCCTCAAACTCGTGAACACATTTTGCTTGCTCGTCAAGTAGGTGTTCCATATATCGTTGTTTTCATGAACAAAATTGATCAACTTGGTGGAGACACTGAAATGATCGAATTAGTTGAAATGGAAATTCGTGAACTTCTTAATGAATATGGTTTCCCAGGAGATACTACTCCAATCATCAAAGGTAGTGCTCTTAAAGCTTTGGAGGCTGCTCAAAAAGGTGATTTAAACAGTCCAGACCTTGTTTGTATTCAAGAACTTATGGATGCTGTTGATAGCTTTATTCCAGATCCTGTTCGTGAAACAGACAAACCATTCTTGATGCCTGTTGAAGATGTATTCACCATTACAGGACGTGGTACAGTTGCTACTGGTAGAGTAGAACGTGGTACAGTTAAAATTGGTGACACTGTAGAAATCATTGGTATGGGAAGCAAAAAACAAACAGTTGTTACTGGTGTAGAAATGTTCCGTAAACTTCTTGATCAAGCAGAAGCTGGTGATAACGTTGGTCTATTATTACGTGGTGTTGACAGAAAAGATATCGAAAGAGGTCAAGTTCTTGCAAAACCAGGTACAATTCATCCACATACACACTTCGAAGCTAGTGTATACGTATTGAAGAAAGAAGAAGGTGGACGTCATACTCCATTCTTCAATGGTTACAGACCTCAATTCTATTTCCGTACAACAGACGTTACTGGTACAATTGAATTACCAGCTGGTGTAGAAATGGTTATGCCTGGTGATAACATTAATATGACAATTAAGCTTATCACTCCAATCGCTATTGAACAAGGTTTACGTTTTGCTATCCGTGAAGGTGGTAGAACAGTTGGTTCTGGTGTTGTTTCTAAAATTATCGAATAATTACTAGAATAAAAAGTCATGCTTTGGCATGGCTTTTTTTATTGTTATCATCTATCTTATTTTTTAAAATACCGTAAGACATAAAAATTTTTGCATACTTTGGACTATAAGCAACGGGTAAAAAAGGTATCAAAAACTATGGATCAATAATAGGGTAAAGATAAATATAATTGTACCTTTAATAGTGCAGTGTATAGGGGAATATACTTATTTTACGTATACTTTTTTCTAGAGACCATTGGGAATTTGAATTTCTTGGTTAAAAAATTTGTTTTTTTCTGTCTTTTGTGCTATGCTTTAGGTAGAAAGAAAAAGAGGGATATAAGATGCGACAGTTTTCATGGAAGAAAAGATTGCTAATTAGTGGGGCTGTGTTAGGTGGGGGTGTTGTTAGTTTTCTTGCAAGTGGATTTTTACCTAATGCAATTATGCCTTTCAAATTATTTTTGTTTTTTACATCTATTGGGTGTGTGGTTTTTGCTGGTTCTACTATTCTGGGAAGTGGTATTGAACAATCGATACTGCATTATCATCAGTATGATCAACGTTTTCATGCAGAAAAAGTTGATGAACTAAATAAAGAAGTACAAGACATTTTGTTGGCAACAAAAGAAAAAGAAGAGGATAGACCTATGGTACAAGAAGAAAAAAATAAGTCCGTAGAGCCTATTAAAGTAGAACCTACTACTCCATTAGACAATCTAGAACAAGAAATCTTGCTAGATACAAAACGTATGGCAGAAAAAGCAAAAAAACAACAGCAACAAAGTAAAGAACAGTTAGAAAACGAAGAAGAGGAAGAAATAGAAAGATAGTTTTTTGTTTTGCTAGGATCGTTTTACATTTTTCAGTGTTTTATATAGAAATTTATAAGTAGGAAGAGTCCTACTTATTTTTTTACACTTAAAAAATATGCTTGCTTTTTTCATAACTTTATGATACAATGTGATTGATAGAAATTTGTGATTATGAGAAAATGTAGCAAGATTCTATCATTTTTCCTTGCTAGGTAACTAGCCAATAATGACCATAAGGAGGTAACAAATGAACAAGTACGAAATGCTTACCATTTTTTCAGCAAGTTTGAATGACGAACAAAAAGATGCTGTTGTTCAAAAATATGTTGATTTGATTGAAAAAGATGGTGGAAAAGTAACTGGTTTGAACAAAATTGGTGTTAAAAAACTTGCTTATCCTATCAATTATAAAAACGAAGGATATTATGTTCTTTTCAATTTTGAAGCAAATCAAACCATTCCAGCTAGAATCAATTATCTAATGAATATTGATGAAGCAGTGATGAGAACCTTGTGTTTGCGTCAAGATGCTTAATAAACAAAAAGAGGAAATAGTATGAATAAAATCATTTTGATTGGTAGACTTACCAAAGATCCAGAATTAACAACCACAACAAGTGGCGTGAGTGTTTGTCGTATGAGTTTGGCTGTCCCTCGTCGTTTTACCAACTCTGAAGGGGAAAGAGAAACAGATTTCTTTAACATTGTTGTATGGCGTGCGTTAGGCGAAACTTGTCACAAATTCTTAAAAAAAGGCAGTCAAACTGCTATTATTGGTAATGTCCAAAATCGTAGTTATGATGCCCCAGATGGGACAAAACGTTATGTAACTGAAGTAGTTGCAGAAGAAGTAGAATTCTTGGGATCTAGAAACAGTGACAATAACGAAATGAAAAAGGAAGATGCTTCAGAAGAAGTAACAAAATTAAAACCTATTGACGATGATGGTCTTCCATTTTAGTAAAAAAGGAGATAAAAATGAGCGCAGATAAAAAACAAGTTGAAGTTGTTGATGAAAAATTCTCCAAGCGTCCTAAAAAAACTTCTAGAAAGAAAGTTTGTGCTTTCTGTGCTGAAAAAGCAGAATATATTGACTACAAAGATGTAGCAAAATTAAAAAGATACATTACTGAAAAAGGTAAGATTGTTCCTAGAAGACAAACAGGCACTTGTGCAAAACATCAAAGAGAATTGACAACTGCTATTAAACGTGCTAGATTCATGGCACTTATTCCATATGTTGGAGACTAAAAAAGAGTGGTGAGTAGCCACTTTTTTTGTCAATTATTTCATATAATTTATGAAAAACTCTTGCATTTTTTGTAAGGGTATAGTATAATCATAGTACATTAGAATAGGTGTTTTTAATTTCACCTATTTTTTTATGGGTATATCTATCAAAAATAGCACTGATTGTGGGAGGAATTTATGAGAGATAAAGTTATTTTAGCATGCACAGAATGCAAACAAAGAAATTACAATACAGACAAAAATAAAAAGAATGATCCAGATAGAATTGAATTCATGAAATACTGTCCATTTTGTAAAAAACATACACTTCATAAAGAAACAAAATAATTAGTAAGGAATAAGATTATGGCAAAAAAAGTTGTAAATGAAGAAGTAGTTGATACTTCTCAAAACACGACAAAAGAAAAAACAAAGGCAACCAAAAAACCTGCTAAGAAAGAAAAGAAACAAAATGCTTTAGTCAAAGGGACTAAAGGTACGATTTCAGAACTGAAAAAAGTCACTTGGCCTACATTTGGTAAAGTGGTCAAAACAACCAGCATTGTTATCGGTGTTGTGGTGCTTTGTACTTTAGTGCTTTTTGCTTTGGATAGAGGTCTTAGTTTTTTATATGACTTATTAGTTAAGGCATATTCTGCATAAGGAGTTTAGGAATGGAAGAAATAAAAGATCAACCACAGAAAACAGAAAACATTGCAGACAAAAAGAAAAATTGGTATGTTTTGAGTACAATGACTGGATATGAGAATGTCGCAAAACAAAATTTGGAATTAGTGATCGAAAAATATGGTTTGCAAGATCGTATTTTTGATATTGTAATTCCAATGGAAGATGTTGTAGAAGAAAAAAACGGCAAACAAAAAGTTGTCAGCCGTAAAGGTATGCCAGGATATATCTTTGTTAAAATGATTTATGGAGATGATATTTGGCATGCTGTGGCAAAGTATACTAGAGGAATTAAAAGCTTTGCTGGTCCTAAAGGTAGACCTTTACCACTAACCGATGAAGAAGTTCACAAAATGCGTCTTGAAAAAGTCACTGTTGTTGATGTCAATCTTGAAAAAGATGACAAAGTAGAGATTTTGGAAGGGGCATTAAATGGATTTGTAGGCAATGTCGTTTCAGTAGACGTTCCTAATCAAAAGGTCAAAATCAATGTCGAAATGTTTGGACGAGAAACACCGGTTGAGTTACAACTAGGTCAAGTAAGAAAAATCAATTAGTTTGGTATTAGGTATCTTGCAAAAGATAGTTAATATATATTGTGGGAGAAACGTAAATCTTGTATGCGTTTTGTTACAACCACACATTACCGATTAGGTAAGGAGGAAAAATACAATGGCTCAAGAAAAGAAAGTCAAAGCAGTTGTAAAATTGCAATTGGAAGCTGGTAAAGCTACTGCTGGTCCTCCAGTTGGATCTACTCTTGGTCCTCATGGAATCAATATTCCTATGTTTACCAAAGATTTCAACGAAAAGACAGCTAGTCAAGCAGGTCTTGTTATACCAGTTGTGATTACAATTTACACAGACAGAAGTTTTACTTATGTGCTAAAAACTCCACCTGCTGCAGTTTTAGTTAAGAAAGCTTGCAACATTCAAAGTGGATCTGCTAACTCTAAAAAGACAAAAGTTGCTACTATTACAAAAGCACAAGTAAAAGAAATTGCAGAACTAAAGATGCCAGATCTTAATGCTGCTTCCCTAGATGCTGCAATGAGCATGATTATGGGCACATGCAGAAGCATGGGTGTTACCGTAATTGAGTAAGTGGGAGAATAAACACTATAAATTATTCGCAAATACCACAAGGAGGAAAGAAAATGAAAAAAGGTAAAAGATACGTAGAAAGTGCAAAACTTGTTGACAAAACAGTTGCTTACTCCGTAGAAGATGCTCTTCAATTAGTAGAGAAAACTGCAAAAGCAAAATTCGATGAAACTGTTGAATTGCACGTAAGACTTGGAGTTGATGGACGTAACGCTGATCAACAAGTTAGAGGCGTTGTTGTATTGCCACATGGAACAGGTAAGAGTGTAAAAGTTCTTGTCATTGCTCGTGGAGACAATGCTGATCTAGCTGCTAAAAATGGCGCTGACTTTGTTGGAGCAGAAGATATGATTGCTAAAATTCAACAAGGTTGGTTAGGTTTTGATGCTTGTATCACTACTCCAGATATGATGCCTGTTATTGGCCGTATCGCTAAAATTTTGGGACCTAAAGGCCTTATGCCAAACCCAAAAAGTGGAACAGTTACAACTGATGTTGTAAAAGCCTTAAAGGATATCAAAGCTGGTAAAGTAGAATACAGACTAGACAAAACGAACAATATCCACGTTATGATTGGTAAAGTAAGTTTTGGTGTTGAAAAATTAGCTGAAAACCTAAATGTAATTATGTCTGCTATCGTCAAAGCAAAACCAGCTGCTGCTAAAGGACAATATATCAAATCTGTTACATTGTCTAGCACAATGGGTCCTGGAATCAAAGTGGACTACAAAATGAACTAAAAAAAATGGAAGGCAACTTCCATTTTTTTATACTTATGGGTTTACTATTTATACGTATAATTGTGTGTTTGCAATATGTGATAAAATAGCTGTTAGTCTTTGTCATCAAAATGATCTAAGTCATTAGAGTTATTGTGGTAATGATGGGTATTTTGTGTGTTTGTAGCATGATTTTCATCGTGGTGATGGTAATCTGTCTTTGGTATGGAATATTCTTGAATTGGTGTAGATTCTTGCTCTTGTTTTTCTTTTTTTGGTAACATATTTTTCATCTTTTGAAAACTTACCACTTTACCTTTATTTTTGATTGCAAAATATCCTACTAAAATACTAGATATTCCTACCAATACATAGACTAATCTGGAAAATATATTGGCTTGACTACCAAATAATCCAGCCACAAAATCATATTGCAAAGCGCCAATACAAAACCAGTTTAACCCTCCAATCATCAAAACTACTAGTGCAACTAATGATATCATAATTTTCTCTCCTCACTGCTTTTTTATGTAGTATTTGAGAAAATTTTAAAAATATGTATTTATTCACTAAGATTATGAATTTCTAATTTGTCATAAGGAAAAACGTCAATAAAGTCTGTTGGCAAGAATTTCATGACACGATATTCCACTAATTGTACCAAATGTTGATCTAAAAGAATGGGATTTTCTAGATCTAATTGTTCGCAGATGGCGTTCAAATATTCTCTCAAATCGTTCAGTTCAAAGAGTTTATCTGGATCAAACAAAACATAATCTTTTTTTGTTTTATTATTTTTTATCACTTTTGCCCAAATTTTTATCATAATTTTTTCCTTTTTGCATATATCTTGTATAGTATCATAAATTTTTAGATTAGTAAATAAAAATGCTTATGATCCAAAAAGAAATTAAAAAATTACGGGTTTTTTTATAAAAATTCATTTTTTGCTTGCATAAAAATTGCTTTTGTGATAGTATTGTGTATACGAAAAAATAGATAGGTTCTATCTTATATAAAAAATACCAGAAAGAATAGACAGGAATGTCTATCTTTCGTTTTTATTGGAGGAAAATTATGTCAGATCAAAAAATATTTTTAACCAAAGAAGGTTATGACGAAATGAAAAAACGTTTAAACTACTTAAAAAGTGAGGCAAGAATAGAGATTGCTAACAAAATTGAAGTAGCTAGAAGTTTTGGAGATATTAGTGAAAATAGTGAATACGATGCAGCCCGTGAAGCAGAAGCACAACTTGCACAAGAAATTGCACAATTAGAAGAAAATTTGCGTAATGCCGAAATCATTGTAGAAAAGAAATTAGATAGCAGTAAAGTTTCTGTAGGTTCTACTGTAACAGTAAAAGATGTAGAAGACGGCAGTGAAGATACATACAAAATTACAGGAAGTTTTGAGGCTGATCCTTTTAAGAATTTTGTGAGTAACGAAAGTCCAATTGGCAAAGCTTTATTAGGATCTAAAAAAGGTGATTTGGTAACAGTTCAGACGCAAGCTGGTAGTTATCAATTACAAATTGTTAGTATCAAATAAATTGTATAAAAAGGCATACCTATGCCTTTTTTTTATGAGAAAATATAAGCAATTCGATATGATCTTTGGACTATTGCTAGAAAATATGGTATAATACATACATTAGTAAGGATAGATACATGAATAGAAAAGAAATTTATCAACATTCTGCTTGGGCAAAAAAATTTGCCACAGAAGTACAACAAAATATGATCCATCATGCGTATTTGTTAGTAAGTCCTGATGAGCTTATGATGCAAGCCACGGCACAATATATGGCTGAAACCTTAGTCACAAAAAATAGTCTTCATGTACAGTTGGATCAGCAAAAAGTAGAACATTTGACACATCCAGATGTTTTGTATTTTGGCGACAATGTAAAGAACAAGATGATTACGGTAGAAGATATGGAACAGATCATTGGAGAAGTGATGTTGTCCAGTATGGAAAGTTCTTATAAAGTGATGATTATACATCATTTTGAACAAGCCAATGTAATGGCACAAAATAAATTTTTAAAAACACTAGAAGAGCCACCAGCAGGCGTGGTTTTTATCCTTTGTTGTCATTCATTACAACCAGTCCTCAATACGATTAAGAGTAGATGTCAAAAAGTCAATCTATTGCCTTGTTCTAAAGAAGATATTACATCTTATTTAATAGGGCAATTCGGCTCAAAAACGGGGCTAGAAGACGTGGTAATGTCAAGTGAAGGTAATTTATCATTAGCTGTAAAATTGTACCAAGATAATGATTATCAAGCGATGAAAAATATTTGTCTTTCTATTTTGACAAAAATGGGACATAGTAGTGAAGTAATTGCTTATAGTTATCAACTGTTGCAATACAAAGATAGAATTCAAGAATGTTTGAATATGCTAGAACAAATCATTAGTGATATTGCAAAATATCAACATGGGGCACTAGATCAATTACAATATGTAGTCGACACGGAAAGTTTTGCGAATATGCCATTTAGATATAGTGATCAGGCTATTGCTACGATTGTTGCAAAAATCAATGAAAGTAAAAAAATGATTCAATCTAATTGTGTTTTACAAGGAGTGATTGATGAATTATTATTAAGTATTTTGGAGGTAAGATATTTATGCAAATCGTAAAAGTCAACTTTAAAAAAGGTGGCAAAGTATATGACTATTTGACAAATGGTCTTACTTGCCAAAAAGGAGATAAAGTAGTGGTGGAAACACCTAAAGGTTTGGAAATAGCAACTGTTGTGATGTCCAATCAAGAAGTAAATGAGTCTATTGCAGAAAGTAAAGTTGTGAGAATTGCTACAGAAAAAGATCTTGAAAAACAAAAAAAATTATATCTAAAGCAAGAGGAAGTAAGAAAAAAAGTAGAAAAAGCAGTAGAAAAATATCAATTACACTTAAAAATTGTATCCATTGATTTTCCTTTTGAAGGGAATAAAATCGTCATTAGTTTTCTAAGTGAAGACAGAGTAGATTTTCGAGAATTGGTCAAAGATCTTGCACAACAATTAAAATCTAGAATCGAACTTAAGCAAATCGGGGTAAGAGATCAAGTCAAAGAAATAGGAGCTATTGGAGTATGTGGCAAAGAAACGTGCTGCAAACAATACTTATCGGATTTTGATAAAGTTAGTATCAAAATGGCTAAGAATCAAAATTTAAGTTTGACACCATCAAAAATCAGTGGTATGTGTGGAAGACTTATGTGTTGTCTAGCCTTTGAAGATGAACATTATCAAGCCATTGCTAAAAAAATGCCAAAGATGGGTAGTGTAGTCACAACTCCAGCAGGAGAGGGTACAGTCTATTACAATGATATCTTAAAGGAAATGGTAACTGTCAAAATGATTGTCAATGATATGCCAAAATTGGTGGTCTATGCAGTAAGTGATCTTACCTTTCCACAAAGAACACAAGAAGGAAAAGTACAGTCTCAAAAAGAAATCACAAGTCAAGAGTTAGAAAACAAGAGCGAACCCGCTAAAAATAAAAAACGAATGAGAAATAAAAAACATGGAAAAGAAGCATAACGTAGTCTTGTATCAAGATGAAGCATTGGAAGATCTACAGTATCATAATTTGTGGTTAATACAGAATAAAAAGCAATATCGATTCACAACAGATGCTGTGGCTTTGGCGAATTTTGTCAAGGTAAAACCTAGAGAAAATATGGTAGACCTTTGTGCTGGAAGTGGAGTGGTAGGCATACTGGCTATGGCAAAAGGAAAAGGAAATTCTTGTACATTGGTAGAAATCCAATCTTCCATGGCAGATATGGCAAAACGATCTTTAGAATACAATAATATTGACAATATTAAAGTTGTTAATGACAAATTACAAGGTATTAGTGACAAAATTGGAAAAGATTGTTATGATTTAGTCACCTGCAATCCACCATATAAAGTGGTCGATGGGAGTCAAATTAGTGTAGATCCTTCTATTGCAATAGCTAGGCATGAAATTGCTGTGACACTAAAAGAAGTTATTGAAGAGGCAAGCAAACTTTTAAAATATGGAGGAAGATTAGCTCTTGTACACAAGTCTTACCGTATGGCAGAGATGATGTATTTATGTAGTACATTTGGACTAGAACCAAAACGATTAAAGATATTACCTAGTAAAAAAGGAATGTCTGTTGTATTGTTGGAAGCTGTCAAAGATGGAAAAGTAGGATTAAAAATAGAGGAATAGTATGATATATTTTGTAGGAACACCAATAGGGAATTTGAAAGATATTTCCTTGCGCGCAATAGAAGTATTAAAAGAAGTAGACTATATTGCTTGTGAAGATACTAGGACAAGTAGAGTGCTTTTGAATCAATATGATATTCATACAAAACTAGTAGCTTATCACAAATTTAATGAAAAAGAAGCATCTCAAAAAATCCTTCATGATGCAAAAGAAAAAAATATTGCCATTATTTCTGATGCAGGACTTCCTGTCATCAGCGATCCTGGATATATACTAGTACAAGCTTTACAAAAAGAGCACATTCCATATACCGTAGTGGCTGGACCAAGTGCTGTAACCAATGCTTTCATTTTATCAGGATTGCCAGCACCATTTACCTTTTTAGGATTTTTACCAGATAAGAAAAAAGATAGAGAAGCATTGTTGCAAGAATTTTTGAATGTAAAAACAGCACTTGTGATCTATGTTAGCCCACATCATCTAGAACAAGATTTGAAAGATATCTATGATATATTAGGCAATCGAAAAATGGCAGTAGTAAGAGAAATGACAAAAGTATATGAAGAAGTAGTCATGACAACATTGGAAGAAGGGTATTCGGGTGTTGTCAAAGGAGAGTTTGTGGTTGTGGTGGGGCAACCAGAACTAGAAAACAAGCCTTCTATATCCATAGAAGAACAATTACACATATTTGAGCAGCAAGGCATACCAAAACTTGATGCTATTAAAGAAGTAGCAAAAATATACCATTGCAAAAAAAATGATGTTTATCAAATAGCACTGACTATGAAAGATTGGCAATAAAAGACAGAAAAAAATCTGTCTTTTTTTGTCGTCTTTTTTTTCTTGGTGTATAACAAAAAACAAATGCGTGCATAATTACCTATCAAAAAAAGGAGACACCAACATGAAAAAGATAATGTGTGTATTACTGCTTTTGTTTTGCTGTGGTATGACTTTTACTGCCTGTACAACGACAAGTGGTGAGCTACAACATGAAGAATATTTAAGAATACATATTAGAGCCAATTCCAATAGCACCGAGGATCAGTCTGTCAAATATGAAGTACGTGATGCTGTCGTACAGTATCTTATTCCTTTGGTTGCCAATGTTTCTAGCAAGGAACAACTGCTAAGTGTGTTACGTTCTAATATGAGTAAAATCGAAAATGTGGCAGATCAAGTATTACTAAACCATGGAAAAACGTATACATCAACTGGCAAAATCAATAACGAATATTTTCCTACACGTGTCTATGGGGATCTTGTGTTAGAAAGTGATTACTATGATGCTCTTATCCTAGAATTAGGCACTGGTACGGGAGATAATTGGTGGTGTGTCGTCTATCCTCCTTTGTGTTTTGCACAATCTAATGAAATTGATACCACGCATATTCGATACAAAAGTAAAATTTTAGAAATCATACAAAAATTTTTTGGAAGGTGAATATGAAACATAAACTAACATTCTTTATTGTTGCTTTGATGCTTTGCTTGGTAGGGGGATATATCTTAAAATGTTATACCTTATTAAAACCACAAGAAAATTCTATTTATGCAGATGCAACATATAGTGAAGTACAATCTAGATTGAAACAATGGGGGTATTATGATGGACCCATTACGGGGCAGTTAGATGAAGCTACCATAGAAGCCATCAAATATTTTCAAAGTAAACATGGGATTCCACAAACAGGTCAATTAGACATTGCAACAGCGAATGCTATTGGTGTACCAACGAATAATCAAAGTAGTAATGACTTGTATCTTCTTGCAAAATGTGTCTATGCAGAAGCAAGGGGAGAGTCTTATGTGGGGCAAGTGGCAGTAGCAGCTGTCATTCTCAATCGTGTTGCATCACCAGATTTTCCTAATACCATTTATGGTGTCATTTATCAGCCATGGGCATTTACGGCAGTACATGACGGACAAATCAACTTGGAACCAGATTATGAGGCTTATCAAGCCGCTCAAGATGCTTTAAACGGTTGGGACCCAACTTATGGCGCTCTTTATTATTACAATCCTGCTGTGGCAACATCATCTTGGATTTATAGTCGACCAATTGTGACTACGATTGGAGACCATGTATTTGCAATTTAAAGGGGGAAAACTATGGAACAAAATTCAAAAGGTTGGATTGCGGCTGTTGTGGCATTGAGTGTTGGACTAGGCAGTATCTGTATTGCTTTATCTATTGTGCTCATTGGGTTTATTACCAAATCCAATCTGTACGGAACACAGCTAGAAAATATGTACCAAAGGTCTTTTTATGAACTGACACAGAATGTCAATGATATGGAATTAGATATTAGCAAATTGGTGGCTACGACAACAAAAAGTGCTCAGCAAACACTACTAGCAAACACTTATAATGATTGTGTAAAAGCCACGAATAATTTAGCTAATTTACCGATCAAAAGCGAACAAGTATCTTCTTTTTACTATACAGTCAATCGTATTGGGGGATATATTTATAGTTTGTTACAAAGTGTCAATCAAGATCAAGATATTTCAGAAGAACAATATACAAAATTGGAAGAAATACACGGAGTAGCATTGTCTTTAATGTGGGATATCAACTCTTATGCAAGTACTCTAGATATTGACTATGAAATTATCAATTCTATTGACTGGAACAATCCAGATAACAATGATTTTACGGGTGGTATTACAGTAGGAGACAAAGAAGATATACCGACATTGATTTATGATGGACCTTTCTCAGATAGTGTACTCAATAAAGAAGTGCAAGGTCTAGGTTCTGATGAGTACACGGTAGAGGAAGCAAGCAATATCTTAAAAGAAAAATTGTCCAATGTCTATACCATTACCAATCTTATCTATCAAGGAGAAACCAATGGAAAAATTGTTACCTATAATTACCGGGTAGATATAGAAGGATATTCTTTCTATGTGCAAATATCCAAAATAGGGGCTATGATCATCAATATTAGTGGATATGGAAAAGCTGATCAAAAGAATATTACTGAAGAAGAAGCAAAAGCCATTGCCCCTTCCTTTGCAAGTGCCATGGGTATAGAAAATATGCAACCAGTGTGGGTCAGTGCAGATGAAAATGTGTATTATGTCAATTTGGCTTACACCTATCAAGACATTATCTATTATCCTGATCTCATTAAGGTCAAAATTGATAAAAATACAGGAATTGTAATTGGATATGAAGCGACCAATTATGCCACCAATCATGTCACAAGAGTACAAAAGTCTCCAACAATTTCTAGTAGTGATGCTGAAGAAAAAGTAAGCACGGCACTGACTGTGCATACCATAAGACTGACTGTCATTCCTAATGAATTCGTAGGCGAAACATTATGCTATGAGTGTATTGCAACTTGGAAAGATTATGAATATTATGTCTATATCAACGCAGAGACAGGCGAAGAAGAAAATATCTTAAGAGTGGTCAAAACATCACATGGAGATCTTATAGAATAATTTTGTAAAATAAAAAATATTTTTATAAAATATTGCAATTTATAAGGAGATAGTGTATACTAGAATTAGTAAATCTTATACGAATGAAAAAGATAAGGAGGCTAGCATACATGACGAGACAAGACAAAAAAATTGAAGATCTCGGTATTTATGAATTGCGTACTTTAGCAAGAAGTGTAGGGGTACAATCTCCAACTTCTAAAAAAAGGGAAGAACTGATACAAGCCATTCATGGCATACTGGAAGGAAAGGAAAATCCTTACTTAAAAAAAGATGGCAGAGGAAGACCGGCAAAATCAGCAACTGCTTTAGATCAATTATCTAGTGTATTTGTCCCATCAAGTCTCAATTATGATCTGGAAAAACAAGGGGATAAATATACACTACTAAAAGACAATGAGTATCCTTTTGCATTTCATCAAAAACAAGCGATGTATCAAACCAATGCAACAGACACCTTGATCTCTGTGCAAGGTATCGTGGATCAAAATACAATGGGAGTCTATATTCTTAGAGTCAAATTCTATGATTTTAGCAAGGAAGATATCTTTATTCCACAAGATATTGTCCAGTCTTATAAGATCACGATAGGAGATATGGTAGAAGGAAAAGCTGAATATTTGGATCAAACTCACCCTTTAACCTTGAAAGAAATAGCGACCATTAACGGTATTGCTTATGAAGAGTATCAAGTATCCAACCCAGCAAGTTGTTTGCAAAAAGGAATGATGTTTTCAAGCGAAGATATTCAAATAGAGGAAGGACAACGAACTTTACTTTTGTATCATGGCAAACAAAATTTGCAAAGTGTAGGACAAGACATAAGTCAAAATATAGAAGAAAAGAATGTAGAAATTTTTTATATTTGTCTCAATAATCTAGATGGGGAATCCATCTATGAAGGAAAACATTATCATTTTGTTCCTGTAGACTTTACAAAAGAAGCCACTAGGTATATCATCGCGACAAAATTAGCATTTAAAAGAGCGAGCAATTTAGCAAAAACAGGGAAAAAGGTTATCGTGATTTTTCATTCTTTAAGTGCTTATATCAAAGCTTATTCTAAAGTTTTGGACACACAAGATAAAGAAAAAATGGTAGCAATCCAAACACTAAAAGAGTATTTAAGTTATGCAAAACAATATGAGAATGGTGGAAGCATGACAATAGTTTGTCTAGAAAATGAGTCCTTGATAGATAGTTTGAAAAAAGTCATAGAGTATGAGTTTATGGATATTTTTCATCATATTGAAACAATTCAAAAATAATAGTATTGGTATCGTATAACATAAAAAAATGGAAGAATATTCTTCCATTTTTTTGTATGTGATATACATGAAATTATCTTACACGAATTCTTCTTCTTAAGACAATGAATAAGATAATCAGCACAACTCCAACGATGACACCTACCACAATCAAGACAATAGATAGCGTGTTCAGTGGTTCTGTTCTGGTGACTTTATAAGAATTGATGAGTTGTCCATCAGCTGTATATAAAGATATCCAGTTGTCACCAATTTGATTGATGGCGATATCTGTTCTTTGGTTGGTGCTAGCTGTTTGGCTATTGATGATAATAGGATCCATACCAGAAATAGATAAATAACTATCTCCTATTTGCTGATAAATAATATTCATATTAAAGGAGATGATGATGGTATCTGAAGAGGAAGTTCCCCAATCAATGCTTGCGACCAATGTTGGGATCTCACTATTGATCCATATATCAAAACTAAAGGTAATAGTTTGTTTTAGACTTTCATGATAGTAACTTAAAGTTACGGTATATTTTCCATTACCATAAGACATTTTGGATAACCACAAAGAATTCTTGTCTTCTACTAGATTGGTAATATTGACATTATCTTTTACTAGATTGGTTACGGTAAAATTGTAAGAAGGGGATACATGATAGCCTAATAATACTTGATTTTGATTGATAATCGTAAAGACATATTTTGTTTCTATCTTCTTAATTTCTGTCGAAGAAACATTGATGTCTCTAATATAAGAAATCATTGTTACTTCATAAGAACCGTGTTCGGTAAAGGTATAGGTATAATTGTTGCTTGTACCTGTCGATGATAAAGGATAATTCTTACCATCTTTTTGTACAGTAATTTCTACCTGTGCTTCATACAAATCTCTGTTGGTCAGTTTGATCGTAACGTCTCCATTAAAGATTTGGTAAGGTATTGGTTCAGCGTTGTTGACGGTAAATAACACATCGTTAATAATGTAAAAATATAGATAATTATACGTTACACCATTGATTAAAAATTGTTGGGTATTGCCTGCCAAATCTCTAAAGTAAATTTGATAATATCCAGCATCAGATAGTACCAATTCATTGTTTTGATTGGTTTGGTAAATGGTATCTACATATTCATGATTGAAGTAGTAGCTAGCCATAATGATATTTCCTCTATCTGCAGGATTGGCATCATTGTAATGGTAATAACTCCAGGATACTGTCAATCCATTTTTAGATGTACATTGAATTTTGTTTTGATAATTGAGTACTAATGGATTGCCTAAAGAATTTTTCAAATCATTGTCAGTAATGACTAAAGAATTGCGATTAGGATCTGTTGCATCACTAATTAAAGTATTAGATTGTTTGACAGTATGGACACGAATATAACGAATATATCCATAATCACTACTACTACCATAAATACAATATAATACAGAATTATCTAGTGCTTCGACGATTTTGTATTCTAGGTTTTTGTTCTTATTGAGTCGAATATCTGTCGTGGTATTTTCCAATTTGTAATATTCATAGACAGGATATTTTTGTTGTGCATTTTCCGGATCTGTATAGGTAGTTCGCAGTGGGCTAGCATTCAGTATGGTTTCGGTATATCCATCACTAGATATTGCCATGACTTCATACATAACGATATTGCTACTCGTTCTTCTAAAGTATAATGTTGTGCCAAGGATATCCGAATCATAGCCTAAACCATTGGAAATAGACAATTTGTAATAGCCTTCTTCACTAATTAAATAGTTTTGATCAGTGATCAAAATTGGAGTACCATTATCTTTTGTCAAGGTCACTTCTTGTCCAAATGGACTTTCTTCCCAGGAAATATACAAATCTTCTGAGAATTGTGTTGGTTCGCTGGCAATGGTAGACACATTTTGAATGGTGACACCACTAAAGTTCAACAATTTTAAAGCAGGAACTTCATGTGTAATTTCAAAATAGTAAGGAATAATCGTTTGTTCTGATCCCAAATGCGTTAGTGTAATATTAAAATCCAAGTAAGCAATTTCATCATTTTGCATAAAATGTACTTCTATCAAGCGATGTGTACTATCAATATTAGAGTCATAGATATTGACACTAAATAATCCATTTTGATAATACGTAGAATGTAGATAATTTACATATTTTTGAGTTTCTTGGTCATATACTTGTATTTCATATTGATAAACCATGCTATTAAATTCAAGTAGGGCAGAGTATGATAGGTAGGTCATCTCGATGGTTTTTTCTACACCATCGTCAACTTGTGTAATGGTTTTGGTTTGGGTAGGTACAACACTACCTGTCTGTGGATTCCAATAAGTAATTTCATTAAAGTATTCTACACCGATTGCTCTATATTCTGTATTGGTACGTTGGAAATTGTCAGTATATTCGAATTTGTATTGTCCATCACGGAAGTAATAGATATTGCCTTCTTTTAAGATAATTTGGTTATTGTCCGAATCTCTTAAAATAGGTGTATATTGATTATTTGCAAAACGATAGACAGCAAGGCTAACCAATTTGGTTTGACCACCGGTATGAGAATCTTTTGGAATTTCCATAGAGAATTCGTGAGCATTGATAGTTACGAATTTTAATCTTAATTCTTCTGTTGGGGTAAGATATTGCAATACATAATCTTCACCAATACGATTCACAAACGTAATGGTAAAGGAGTAAGATGCATAAGATGTTTCAAGAGTGTCTAGTGTAGTATTGAATTGATTGACAAAATTCTCCCAACTATTTGCTTGTGCAAGAGTAGAAGGATCATTAAGAAGAGTAACCGTTTGATCTTGATAAGAGATCATGACTTTTAACCAAGCATCTACACTCATGACACCTGATGCATAGTCAATCGTTTCTATGGTTTCTTCAGGATTTTCTGGATCAGTTGTTGTGGTAATAGATCCTAGTTGTAATCCTTTTTTAGCAAGTGTCATAGCATCTAAACCAACTATACTGTCCTCATTGTCTAATAGCATTCCATCTTGTGTAATGGATCCAGATAGATAGCTATCTGTGGTAGAACTGCCAGCTTCTTTGTAGATAAACTGTATGGTAGGTAATGTGTTATATGAAGTAACATCATTACTATAGTAGTATACAGGGTAAATGGTATAGTTACCAGCTTCATCTACTTCAATCAGTTCGTAATATCCATAATTAGGATATGTTGTAGAACCAAAGATGGATTCAATGGTAAGATCTTTGGTAAAGGTCAGTACTTGTGTAAACAAATCATTCCCTTCATCATCTTGGGCATTTGGACTAAAGAAATTAGTTGGTGCATAATCTGGATAGGTTGCATCAATCGTACCATCTGCTTGTACAATCTTTTTAATGGTACGGTAATATAATGTACTATTTTCCAATCCACCAAAATATTGTATAACGTGATCTTTATCTACTGCCAAGAAATATTTGTCCAATAAAGTAGGATCTTGAAGTAAAGCATCTGCACCATAGTATTTGTCTTTTGCTAGTAAATTTTCAAAGTTGACACTTGGGGCAGTACGATCAATGGTAATAGAGAAAGTTTTTCTCCAATCTTCTGTTGGAAGACCTAAAGAAGCAAAATTCTCATATTCTACTGTAATTTCATAAGTAGCTTCTACCATTGGATCAAAAGGAATGGTGGTGCTATCATAAGTAGATGGTAATAGCGTAACAGTGTATTGTGTACCACCACTAATAGGTGTGGTTGTAATCACTGTTTTATCAGCAGTCAAAATTGGAGTAGAATTCTTGGTATTTGCATAAATATTGGAATACTGTTCATCTTGATGGTATTCGATGATATACGTTTTTGTGCCTTGTTCTGTGATTTGACGAACAACTAAATTCGTGACATCAATATTTGCGACCAAATCTTCATCATAAGTTTCAAATTGAAAATACAATTCTTCTGTATTACTAGATTTGTATGTATAGGTGTTGTTGCTTGGAAGGGTGGCATTATTTTTACCTTTCAAGATACCTGTAGGAGAATCATATACGATTTCAAATACAATTTTTTGTGTATTGCCAGCAGGATCTTGTAATGTCAAGGTGTATTGACCACTTTGCAAACATTGGTAAGTATAATTGTATTCATTATTGCTTAACTGTAATGGTAAATCTTTGGTAACATACCCACCATCTGGATTGGATACATTGATTTGTAAGGTGCTATCGGTAATATCAAAATTAAATTTTTGATTATCATACCATTTTTGTAAATATTCTTGTTCGCTTTGTGTTAAAGCATTGTCAGCACTGAGTGTTGCAATCCATTGTTGGAAGGCTTGATAGGTATTATATTTTTCAGTTGGAATAGATAGAGTCACTGGTAATTTGTTGGTTCTAAATAAGATTGTTCCAGCCATTGGGTTGTTGATAAAGTTTTGAATAGCGAGCGCGTCCATGTGGTATAAAGAGGTATTGCTACCAATATCAAAAGATATTCCACCACCATTATTAAAGTAGAAAGCAAGATCATAAGGATTGTCTTGACTATAATCTACTGTGCTAGCATCAATATCAATAATATGAGATCTATCTATGATCATCACATAATATCTAATTTTTACATCTGTTGTAGAACTAGCATCAAATCCATTTTTGTATTCTCTTCTAAAGATATACATACCTTCTTGTGTTCTATTTTGATCTTCAGGAGATGGATTGATACAAATAGAGAATATTCTTTCTGGATCAGAAGAATCCACATAAGTAGATCTCGTGACGACTTGATTTTCTATTCTTGGAGTACTCACAAATGGATAAGATGGTGTGATACGGTCTATTGTATCTTGCGTGAGTCCTTCGCTATCTTGCAAAGCTTGGATTTCTTCGATGAGTTGTAACATTGCAGATAGAGCTGTTTTGTTGTCAGTTCCTGCATAAGCTGTCGTGTCAAAAGGATAGAATGTATACGTCACATCTTCTTCATTAAGATAGAATTGTGTTGTAGATTGTCCAGCAATGTAGGAGAAATATAGTCCATCTGCATTGCTTAAGTTTTCGGTGTATAGATTTTCTACACGATTCATTGGATTGGCTGTGGTACCTGTGAATACCATACCTAAAGATTGGTCCAAATTCATTTCTAAAGAATATGTACTTGAGGTATCTAAACTACTGATCATACTTTGATCGTAGACTGTAATAGAGTAAAAGTTTTCTCCCACAAAGATACCATTTGCTATATTGGTTGTACCATTCTCAGCGAGTAGTTGTACAGATTGTATGTTTCTTGGGAAATATGTTTGTGTTACTTCTGCATTGTTTTGAATATATTGGAATTCTGTTCTGGTAATGGCGATCGGTAAGGTGTTGTTGTGCATGGTAATACCAAGAGATAAAATAGAATCCTCTAATTTTTCTAATATACTTTGTTCAATGGCTAACGTTTTATAAACTCCCCATGTTATGGTAGTATCTGTATTGATGATATGATATTGATTGGTTGGTTCTGGTTGGACAATGAGATTTGGGGCAGAATTATCAAACAAAATGGAGTACTTTGTACTATTGCCTGCTTCATCTGTTAAGGTAAAGACATAGAATGCAGGTTCTGTTGGTTTTAGTACACTTGTTACACTAATTGTGCCACTTACACTTTGACTAAACTGGTAAGCATTCTTTTCTACCGTTTGATCTTTTAGGATATAGCCACTTGGAATATACCCATCTTGGTTGGTGATTGCGAGACTGCCATCTTTTGTAAAAATATATTTTTCATACGTTACATTGACTCTTGCTCCACTTGGTTTTGTAAAGTCATATTGCATAGCAAACCAATCATTCGTTAGATTGGTAATCGTATAATCAGGATCTGCAACATATCCAATAATCGTTGGATTGTCTATACTTTGGTAAAGTGGTTGGACTAGGGTAGGGGTAGGCTCATTAGGACTTTGTGTATCAATGGTAAATTCGTATACTTTTTGACTACTAATTCCATATCCTACTTCTATTTGATAATGTCCATTTTCGGTAAGGGACATGGTGTTGGTAAGTTCATTCCTTTGTCCATATCCACTAGATTGGAAAGTCATCATACGGTAGGTTGTGGTAAATGGATAACAGAATTGTTGTTGGTTCACAAGGTTGACATTGGTATCACTAAAAATCGTAGCAGGTTCTGTTGTGACATGGACAGATTGGTTGACATATTTTTTACTACCAATAGGGGAAGTATTGTCTTCTCCTACATAGATATTAACGGTTGGTTCTCCACTGACAATAGCAAAAATGAATTTTTGATAAAATTTTGTCGCTACATTACTAGCATTACTGCTGGTATAGATCAATGTAACTTCATAAAATCCAATTTCAGAAATAGAAGTTTCCTTTGCAAGAGGAACAAGTGTTGCATTCTTTCCTTCACACATATCTGAGTACGTATTGTATTTTACATAAGAACTTTCTGGGACACTTCCGTTGTAAGATAATGTACCATAGTAAGAGAAGGTAATAGGTCCCTTGTTGGTTACTGGGAAGTATCCTAAAGATTCTGTATAAGTTTTCACATCTAATCGTGTACCAGCAATAGCTTGGTAGGAAGTAGCAGGCGTAGTTTGGTGAGAATAGATATTTGCTGTAAAATCAGCATTCAATGTATAGTTGGTATCTTGATAGAATAATTGTTGAGATACTCCATTATTATTAAAGTAAGCTTTTGCACCAAATACGTTGATTTGAATTTTGTTGGAAAGAATAGTATTGTCAGGGTGGGTTTTATCAAATTGATAATTTTCTACTTCCACATCATCTAGTATTTGATAAGAATTGAGAGAATTTTTTAATTGATAAGTAATGGTAATCTCATAAGTGCCCTGTGTATCAAAAGTAATATGGTGTAAGTAATGTCCATCTGTTTGAGATAAGGAGATAGCACTTACTTCTACATCATTGCGTAAGGTATGTAGGATCAGTTGGTTGGAAGCATTCCTTTCCACGTAAGTGGTATAGGTGTCGAAAGTAGTATTCGTGGAATGGGTATACGTAATATTATAATTTTCTGCATCGTATTCTAGAACTGGTGCTTGTGCTACAGAATAATTATAATAATATGTAAGTAGTTCGGTATCTTTGTAAAAACTACCATTTGCTACATAGTTCGTAGCTTGCATAACATCAGGGAAGTTTTGATGATTGGCATAAGGCATAGCATAAATCGTTTCATCAATGAGAGTAAAATCAAATCGATACGTTAGATTATTACTAATCTCATAAGATTGGGTGGCAGTATTAAACACACAAAGATTATAAGTAAAACCAATAGAATACACGCCTTGACCGTAATTACCAAACGTATCACTATTAAGGTCAAAATAAGCATACCAATAGTTTGATCTAAGACCGTTAATAATCAGTTCACCGGAAGTGGTGGTATTCGTGGTAGGGATTTGTGTGGATTGTAATTGTCCGTTGACAAAGATATAGATATTTTGTATATCGGTTAGGACAGGATAAGAGCCATCATTTTCAGTATATTTTTTCCCAAAAGATAGATACACGTTTTGTGCAGAATCGCCTGTGGTTTTTTCATAGTTGTGTAGCATAATAACATCACCACTTTCAATAGGGGTACCAGCTAAATTTTCATTATATACCCGACTTGCAGCATTGTAACTATATTTGCCATCGGTAATTCCATCAATGGTTGCATTGACCAATTTTGCTTGGAAAGACTCTGGCCCTGAAAGTGTAGTTTGGTAACTATCAATACTAATATCTGCTAAAATGTCTTGTTCTTTTTGATAAAAAATAGCAAGCAAACTAAATGTCAAACTTAATAATAAAATGAAAGTTAGGTTTACTATTTTTGGTAAATATTTTTTTTGCATTTTTCTTCTCCCATGTTTTCCCTTACTACTGATGTTTTTTTGCATACATCACTGTTACCAACATTTTAGCACAAACGACAAATTATGACAATTAAAATGTAATATATTATGAATAATTATATATAGTAATAGTATGGAGTTTTGAGTAAAAAAATATGTAAAAAGATAGCAAATACCTAGTCGTATACTACATTTTTTTATGTATTTTTACTACAATTCTTACTATGTATTTTATGTATTTTTACTGATATTTTTTACGATCATTTTTGATATACATTTTTTAAAAAATAAAAAACCATACAAGTGTTATTGTATGGTTTTTAGTTTTAAAAATCAAAATCGTCATCATCATCTTGTAAAACTTTTTTATTACGAATTTTAATATCATAATATTCAGCTTTTTCATCAAAGTAATTATTAAGATGTATCTCTTCTCTTGGAGCAGGTGTTTGATAAATATTTTTTGCTTCATAAGAAGGTGTAAATACAGTTTTGATAGGTGGTTCGTTCAAGATAGATACAATCAAATTGTTGCCCAAAGAATCAAGTTCTTCTGGATAGATAAGAGGTCTTTGGTCAAGTTGTTTGCTTTCACTTGTGGATTTGTCATCTTTTTTATCAGCACCTTTCCCTTTAGAGACAGAAGTTTGGACAAGAGTAAATGATTTATTGCCACAACGTTTGGAAAAATCTTCTTTTGTTTGACGGTCGTTGGAAGCAATATAGATGTGAATATTACAGTTATCCTTGACGACTGGTGCTACTGTATCTCCATACACAATATTTAATTGAGAATAAGATTGTACGACAAGATTAAATAGTATATTTCTACCACGGGCTACAGTAATAATTTTATCAAAGTTTTTAATGGCAGGTAAGTTTGCAAACTCATCTAGGATAAAGTAAACTCTACGTTTTAATTTATTCCCTGTTTTTTCTGCTGCATCACAAAGGATAGAATATAGTTGACTAATAAACAAAGTAGCGATTGGATAACGGGTAGCATTTTCATCTGGAATTTTAATAAATAGGGCAGTAGGTACTTCAGAAAAATGAGATAAGTCCATTTCATTTCTGCTCGTTCCATAACATAATGCAAGATCGGCAAACATTCCCATATATCCAGAAACAATACCCATATAGTTGGTAGCAGTTTTGTCAGTATTCGCAATAACTTCATTGGCTTTTTGTTTTGCTTCACTTAAAGGATCTCTGCCTTTA
Source organism: uncultured Clostridia bacterium (assembly GCA_944332185.1). Lineage (GTDB taxonomy): Bacteria > Bacillota > Clostridia > Christensenellales > UBA1242 > CALVJJ01. The sequence continues at coordinate 36,061 of CALVJJ010000001.1, read as the reverse complement.
AAATAATCGCTTAAGGATTGAATAGGGTTTTTCCCCTCATCTTTCATGTTACATATTTTTGCTAAATTGTAAAAATTGTATTTTTCTTTGGTCATGCCCAATTCTGGATAATCGCTATCTTCTAGCATTGCAAGTAAAACAGCATTGACTAAGTTTCTAGCACCTTCTTCCCATTTTGGATCGTTTTTACTATTGACTGGGCAAAGATTTTCTACAACTTCTTGAATAATATTTTTTGCTTTACTATCACGTTTTTGACTTTCACCTTTTAGATATCTTTCCAAAGTATCTCTAGAAGGAAAAGCTGTTTTATTAAACTCATACCAGTCTTTTCCTAAAGTAAATTCTGCTCCAGTAGGAATACGGATATCTTTATATTGTTTTGGGGTATCTCCTCTGTGAACACGCACTTCTTTACGAATTTCTCTTGCAGATTGGTGTAAAGTATAGGCACGTTCTAGTGGATTCCATTTTGTACTGTTGAATGGTTCACGTAAGTCAAATGACAAAATTTGATAGCCACGTTGTCTTAATTTTTCACTATGAAGGGTATATAGTTCTCCTTTTGGGTCAGAAATAACCATGCTTGGTCGAATGGCTGTTTCTCCCAAAATCTGTATGGTAGGATTCACATATCTTGTTGTTTTACCACTACCAGTTGTACCAATGACTAGCGTATGGTAATCTTTTTGATACAAGTTGATATGCATTTTATTTTTCTTAAGTTCTGCACGAATTGGAATACCTTCAATATTTAAATTATGTAATTGGTCGTAAGTAGCATATCCATATTTTTTGATTGTCATAAGATCTTTTTCTGGTAACCAGTTTTGGTCATAATATTTTTGATCAGTACCAATCAGTTTGATATCAGAATTAGATTTTGGTTCTGCTTTGATAGCAACACTTAAGATATACACAAAATATCCTAAAACGCCTAAAGCTAAAACAGCAAAGAAGGTTGGACTTGTGGCTACGGTACCACTACCATTATGAGTAAGTGATCCAGCCAATATTGCAAGCACAAGTGTTACGGCAATCCATACCACAAAAATGACAAAATGTTTTTTAAACGATGTTTTGTTTTTATCTGACATATCCCCACCTCATGTATGATAGTTTTAAAATTTTTATTCTCTATGGGTAGTTTACTATTTTGCTTATCTTTTGTCAAAAGATTATACCTATTTATCTTTATTTTTTATATTATACCCATATAGTAGCCATACATAATGCCCAAACATCTTTGCGTAATAGAGTTTTAGTTGGGTGATACGTATACTGAAAAATAACAAAACTTCTATTTTTGACTATAGCAACATATCTAAACTAACGGTGTTTTTTAAAATAAACCATATACCTAAAACAGCCATAGCAAATAGATCATTATGACAAGGATAGGAAAAGAAAAGAATATTTTTTTTAAAAACAATTCTTTTTTTATTTTTGGTATAAAAATCACATAAATTACAAAAAATGCTTTAAAATAAAAGGAAAATAGCAAATGATTTCTTTCTTATTTTTTGTACATTGTGATAAAAAAGGACTATGAAAAAAAATAAAAAAATATTGTAAAATGTTTTACAATAAAAAAGAATTATGTTAGAATTGGGGTATAAAAGACGAATAGAGCGTCAAATATGTAAATAAAAATGGGAGTATGACTATGAAAAATATGTTTTTAGCAATGACAAGTTTGTTGGGTGTGGATACAAGTGTAACCAATCAAGCATGGTATAAGAATATTGTAAATGTCATTATTCAATGGCTAGATGCATTACTTGTTCCTATTATCATTATTGTTGCTACTGCAGGTATGATTTATGCTATTTATCTAGGGATTCAACTTGCACGTGCAGAATCTGCTGATAAACGTGATGAAGCTAAGAAAAAGATGTTGTGGTTTATTTTAGCATTCGTGCTAACCATCTTGATCCTTGTAATTATTCAACTATTGATTACCAACCAAAACGCAATCTTTGATCTAATTGACAATGGATTGACAGGTTCTAATACTGCTACCACATCTTCTACAACACCAACTAATTAAAAGTGTAAAGTAGAATTGAGGAATTTTGGATTGTAAAAAAAGGAGTTTTGACTCCTTTTTTTATTGCGTATTCTAATTGACACAGGATCTCATTTTTCGGTAGACTATAAAAAAAGGTGCAATATGGAGAAAAAGTCATTTTATCAAAATCATAAAAGTGTGATATGGGCAATCCTGACTTTGTGTGTGATGTACATCGTATTATTTTTGTTCTATGGAATATTTCCCCTTGGGCCAAACACTCTTTCGCATTATGATACGATACAGCAGGTAGATCCATTTTTAAATCATTGGTATCGTTGGTTACAAGCAGATAGTCCGTTGTCCTTCTCTTTTTATGTTGGTGGGGGAATGGATATGGTTGGATCTATTCTCTATATTTGTTTGTCTCCATTCTCTATTTTTTATCTCATTTTTGGAAAATATAATTTACATTATGTGACGAATTTTGTGTATTTGGCAAAACACTTATGTATTATCCTTGCTATGTATTATATGATTAGAAAGGTTTATCCCAATATACAGCAACATTTTTTGATATATGGTATCTTATTAGGTTATGCTTGTTGTGGATATTTTTGTAGCAATGCTACATGGTTGTCTTGGATAGATTATCTTATGTATTTACCTCTTACAGTTGTTGCATATAAGAGAATGATTCAAAAAGGGAAAATAGATGCGTTCGTTGGTATGCTATGTTGTGTGATATGTGCTAGTTTATCTTTAAGTTTGCAAATGATGATAGTATGGTTTGCTATTTTGTGTTTGTATCCTATTTTATGTATCACCAAAGATACAAGAAAGAAAATCTTAAAAAATACAATCATATCGCATTTTATGGCATTGATTATCACACTTCCTGTCATAATAACATTTGTTTTTGTCATAAAAGATAGTTCTAGACTAAATGTAGATATTGATTGGCTATCTCTCAATTTGAATGCGTATTTTGGGAAATACAGCTATTTGCTTATGGACGGATTTTTTATTGGACTTGTGATTTTCTATTTTAAAAAGATGAAACAAGATAAACAATACTTATTCTACATCATCAGTATGGGTATTGCTTTACTACCCATTGTAACGGATAAAATTGCACAATTATTGACACTCGGTTCTTATTTTGGGTATCCATATAGATTTGGTTTTTTGTTTCAAATCGTATTATTTTGTTGTGTTTGTCATGTTGTATCTAGTGTACAAGAAAATATGTCTTTTCCAAAGAAAACACAAAATGTATATATGATCTTATCCTTTTTCCTAAGTATATATGGTGTTACGATGGTACTACTGGTACCTTGTTTGAACACATTAGATTCTTCTCTTGCATATTGTCAGCCATCGTGGGTGATTATGATTGCAGTTAGTTTGATCTTTGTGCCAATGATGTTATTTGGGTATATTTTCTTAAAAGGGATCCGCAAGCAACAGATCAGTAAAAGACTGCTAACCGTAAGTTGTATCATGTTTATGATCATTCAAGTTTGGTTTACTGCAGGAAGTATCATGGGTAATGGAACTCTCAATGTATCTACGATGAATGTGTATCAAGATATCATCACAGATTATGATTTAACGGATAAAAAAGTAAAAATTGTGGGAGAGTATCAACAAAAAAATTTAGGTTTACAATTAAAAATACCACAGTATAATGCTTTTACTTCTTCTATTCATAAAAACAACTTAATTCCAGCTTTTGCATTATCCTATGATACGAATTCAACGAACAGTGTTACATCTGCTGGAGGAACAGTGTTTTCAGATATTTTAATGGGATATGACTATTATATCTTATCATATCCAAGTGCTTTACCATATTTAGATCTTATCGGAGAAAAAGATGGGTATTATGTTTATGAAAATACATTGTCACTGTCTAATGGATTTGGAGTGACAAGTAAAGAGTTGTTGATAGATCCTGATCTATATGTGACGGAAAAACAAAATATTTTGTACCAGTGGATAGGTGGGGAAGGAGAGATTGCTAGTAATACTTCTTTATACCCATATTTAGAAGATAGTATGTATGAAATTACGGAAGATGGACATGAAATCCATGTGGATACCTTCTTACAACAAGAAAATCTTTCTATTCCAGTCAAACAAGGATATCAATATTATTTGGTTAGTAATAAAATCAATCAACATATAGATACCTATACGGTGAATGACATTCCTTATGTGGTAGATTCCGAACATTTTTTAGATTTAGGATATGCAACAAAAGATGGAAATATCACAATCGATTTCACGCCAAAAGAAGAAGCTACAGCTTATACTTTAGTGGACACAGAAATAGAGATAGTGTCAATAGATATTGAGAAATTGTCAACAACTATCAATAATATAAAAAATACTAATGGGTATTGTACTGCAAAACAAAATAAAATAGAATATGAATTTCAAACAACATATCCTTATTATGTATTGCCGTATGTGGCATTAGAAGGGTATGGGAATCAGATTGCAACAAATGATCTTGGGTTCATGATTACAGAAGATCCACAAGGGGTCATTACCTATCATTCTCCTTATATAAAATTGTTGTTGATTACTGGTATCGTAAGTATTGGACTACTAGGAATTCTTTTCTTGTTGATAAAATTTGATAAGTTTCGTTGGTTGGATTCTTGCGCAGAGGTGCTATGTAAAGGATATCTTATGGGAATCTTCTCTATCTTATGTTGTGTAGGTCTACTTTTAGAAATTGGTAGTTGGGGAATGTTCTTTATTCGAATGATATTTCATTAAAGAAATCATCAATAGCAGATCAACTCGTGCACAATTTTATCTTAAAGTATGGTTATAACATTATAGTAAAAGAGTAAAAATTTTGTAATTACAAGATGTAAAAATGTAAGAATGAAAAGGTGGGTATAGTAAAAAGATAAGTATATAGTCATCATATCCCTTATGAAAAAACACTGACTACTACAATGGTTTTGATAGGGAATGTCAAATAGAAGGATAGGAAGGGAAAGAAACTTAAAAGTAAGCTATTCAATAAAATAAAAAAATTGATGTATCTTATTGCGTAAATTTTATTTTTATCGTATAATAAGACTAAGATTGTTAACGATACAATGTACTTGATTCGTATGAAATGTAATATGATGCAATGATATTTGCTTCTTAAAAAAGTTTTAAGGGAGATATTTATGAAACAGAGTGGGAAAAAACTGTTTGTATGTTTTATGATGATAGTCGCTTTGGTGGTAATAGGCGTCACTATCAGTGATACCATATATTCTTCGGCATTAGCAAAAGCTGGTGTACAGGATACCACCGTTCAAACACAAGTGGTTGCTGCTGAGGGAGAATCCAGTGAAGAATTGGTACCTCCATCTCAACAACAATCAAATGATTTGGCAGAAATTTTGACTGAAATAGATAAGTTTTTAGTGCCTGTTATTTTGGCTCTTCTAGGTTTTGGATCTATTTATGCTATATTTTTAGGAGTCATGCTTGCCAAAGCTGATGGCGCAGATGCACGAGAACAAGCAAAAAAAAGAATGCGAAATTTCTTAATTGGGATCGTGGCTGTCATTCTCTTAATGTCTCTCTTAAAGATAGTCACTACGAATATTGATCCAATTCTCACATTCTTAGGCTATTATGGCGACACCACGAATAATGTATAATGTGGCAAAAACGATAGAAAGAGTAGTGTACGGATACGAGTACAAAAAGTCAAACTGTATCAAAATGATTCGTGCATAAGCTCCGCAAATACGATCTATCAAATTACATATTGATACAATGATACGCTAGGGTGATCTTACACGTTAAATACCTAAAAAAAGAGTATACAACTACTCTTTTTTTATGTCTAAACAAAATTTGAGTTTGGTTGATACATAAATTTTATTAAAATGCAACTTGATAAGATAATATATGATATATTTTGACAAGTTAGTATGTCTTGATGGTATAGATATGAGTAACGGGAATGGCTACAAAGTAGCATACTATAATACAATAAAGACATGCTGAATGATGAGATTTTTTATGGTTCGCTAGACAAAAGCATTGTGTGATATATCATAAAGTACTGTAGAAAACAGACTTTATAAAACTAAAACATAAAACAAGATGAGTAAGTGTCTCTAGGGGAGCAAGATGAGTAAGTATCTTAATGGAAAAATAAATTTGTCATATAAAGAAAATAAATGTAAAAATTTGTTGTGTATCATTGCTTTCTTATAGTAATTATGTTAAAATTAGGTATAATATTGTTGTAGTAATTTGTTTTTAATCCACATGACAATAAGTAGACTTAATAATATAATGAGGTGATGTATGACATTTTCTATCATGAATTTAGGAATACTAGAAGGAATTTTTAGTTGGGCACTGAATATTATCAATGAAGTCTTTGCTGCAATATTTATAGCACTCATTAACTTATTTAATTTGATATTTGGTGCAATCATGTTTTCTGTTGCTGCAGTTTTGGGTGCATTGGCAGACTTTTTCCAAGGGGTATTTCGTTCTCTTGCTGGTTTGGGTGTTACTTATGTCGATGGTAGTCCAGTAACGTATCAGGATCCTATTTTTACATTGATCACCTCTAATGTGATTTGGAAATCTTTCTTAGTGATGATTGCAGTAGCTTTTGTTTTGGTTATTATTATGTCTATCGTTGCTATTATTCGTAATGAATACAATACCGAAAAAGCAAACAATACCAAAGGAGGTATTCTCGGTACTGCTGTAAAATCTATTGCTTTCTTTGCAGTAACACCTGTAGTAACTGTGATTGGTGTCATGGGGTGTAATACCTTACTTCGTATTTTAGATAGGGCTACAGGATCTAAAGATGTAGCTATTAGCGGACAAGTTTTCTCAGCTTCTGCTTATGGGGCGAATAGAATTCGTCTCATGGAAGATAGTAATGCTAGTAACAATTCTGTATCAGATGCAATCGGTACGGTCGCCAATGCTTTGGTTACTGCTATGAATATGATCTTTTCTCCTATTAATATTGCTGGCGATGAGAAATATAAAGAACCGTTATATTCTATGCAGGGTGATTTGTATGATACATCTTGGTCTTTAGAGGAAATTGCAGCTGCTATTGATAACGGATTTGCATTAAGCAAAACGATTGATATAGATGCTTATGCTGCTGTTGATGCTCACGCTGTTGCAAATGGACTGACAAGCGTATTACTTGGTGGACAGACTTCCATGATTGCCAATTTGATTAGTGGAGCTATTGGGGGAGTAGATGGAAATGCTAGTTTTACCCAATTAAGTTGGACAAATGCTCCAATGGTAGCTATCTATTATCAACTTAGTAGTATCAACTACATAGTCCTGCTCGGTGGAATGGCTATGGTGCTATATATCATGTATACATCGGCTTTTGGCCTCATTATGAGACTCTATAAATGTACCATGTTGTTCTTGGTCAGTGCTCCAATTATTGCGATGGGACCATTAGACAATCACAAAGCTTTTGGAAATTGGAAAACTCAATTTATTAAACAAGCCTTAGGTGCTTATGGTGTAGTCTTGGCTCTCAATCTTGCTTTTAAAATCATATCTGTGACGAATAATATCAATCTATTCGATCCATCTACAGTCACAGGTCGGTCAGGAAACTCTTTAATTCATGCTCTTATGAGTATTGTGGCATTATTTATGATGAAAGACTTTATTAAGATGATATCTGACTTTGTTGGCGGAGATGATGTATATAGTGGTGGCAGTGATATGGCCAAGAAAGCAACAAAGGCTGGTCTTGCTGTAGGGGCTGTGGCCTTGACAGGTGGTGCAGTAGCTGCTACAAAAATGGGATTACAAGGAGCTATAGGAACAAGAACAGGTTCACTAGGTGGGAAATTAGGAAACGCAATTAAAACTTCTAAAGTAGGACAATCGGTGGGAAAGAAATTTTCTACAGTAAAAAATAAAGTATCATCAATTAGTAATGCTGGTAAAAACTTGTTATATGGAGAAAGTGCTCAAGAAAAAGGATTATTAAAAAGACAATCTTTACTTAATTTGGCATCAACTGGTTTTAGTGCGCTAAAAGGTGGAATGGATAATGCTGGTCTTGGTCAATTTACAAAATTTATTGGTGGTGGACCAGCGGGGAAAATGTTGGGCAATATGAAAAATAACACGAGTAGTGAATTGGCTAAAATAGATACTATTGAAAAGATGGTCGCACAAAAAAATAACAGAAAGAAACAATACATTGGTGCAGATGATGAATTATCAGATGAAATGGTTGAACAAGATAATAGAGTACAGACTGCACAGGCAAGAAAGAATAAAATGCAGGAGATCTTCAAAAATATCAATAGCAAGGGAGAGTATGCAAAAGGTCAAGATCAATTCAAAAAAGACATGGAAGATCTTGGATTCAACTATGGAAACCCAACACATTTTAAGAATGCTTATCAAAAGGAAACAAGTAAACAAAATCAAGATATCGAACATGTAAAACAAACAGTAAAACAAGAGTATAAGGATACTCATATCTTAAATCCAAATGAAGTTATGAAAGCTATGTTTAACATTGATGATGCAACTATTCAAAATATGAATTCTACAGAAAGGACAGAAAAACTAAATGCTGCAAAACAATATTTGGAAATGGATGATAAAACGTTTGAAAAATCTATAACCGATGCTTTAAAGGCTGATGGAAAAGGTGGATTGGAGGTAAATCCAGCTGCCATGGCAGGAGCTTTGGGTATGGCAATAGGGGCTAAAGATGCAAACATTAGCACAGAGTCTATCAATCAATTAGCTTCTGCTATATCTTCTAGTGTACGAGAAAGTATGGATGCATCTACTGAAAAAATTGCTAAATCTCTTAAAGGGGAAGAGAAGACTCAAAGTTTGTTGGAACAGATGTTAGGGGAATTGAAGGGTATGAAATCCTCTATGAATAATGCAAATCAAGATACAAAAAATAAAAAATAAAAGAAGGGAATCTATCCCTTCTTTTTTATGCTTTTTTCTAAAATGATTTGTCTTTTTTTGTCAATTTTGTTATACTGAAGCTATAGTAAAAAGAAAGCACAATACGGAACAATACCATAAGAGTGTTTGTGCTTATGTATAATCATGGAAAACATACGATAGACCATAGTAATTTTGGATAGAATCACACATACTATGGTAAAGGAAGGAGTTAATATGGCACAAAGATTTATTCCTAGAAAATCTAAATTGAAATTAGAATTATTCCGTAACTTTACATTAGGGGATATTATTCTTGCTATTGTGGGAGTAGCAGCAGCATTATTTATCTTCTTTAGTAATTTGCCTTACCATATATATATTGGTATCGCATTTACCTGTTTTTGGGTTATGCTTTTTATTCCGGTCACTGATGATGTAAAATTATATTATTCTGTGATTTTGATGTTTCGATTTTTTTCATTTTCTAAGGTATTTAAGAAAAAATATACGAATAAGAATCAAGATATCTCTCGAATTTTGCCTTATGTAGGGATCAATACTGAAAAATTCATTGTTTATGGAGAATACTATGGAATGGTACTCCAAATTGATCCTATCGAATTTGGACTGCTAGAGGAAGAAAAACAGGAAAGTGTCATTCAAGCCATGACGAATGCTTTGTCTAGAGTCAATGTGGATCAAAAAGTAAGTATTATTAAAGTCAAAAAGCCAATGATTCTAGATAATCTAATGAATTTTGAAGATTATAAGTACAATACTTTGCTAGATATGGCAGATAAAGGACTATATGATCCAGAAGAAGTAGAAAGACGTGGTCCGGTATTCGAAGAAAGATTGAGTGCCATAAAACTTTTAAACTACAAAGAAAAAGTACTAAAAAATTATTATTATATTATTGTGTATGATAAAGACAGAGATAGCCTTCAAACAACGATTATGGGTATGAAATCTGCGTTGGAGCAATCGCAAGTGCCAGTCTATAGCGATGTTGTGGAAGGAGATCAACTCTATGTATTTTTAAAATCCAATTATAATTCTGAGTTTGATGAAAGAGATCTCAACATCTTGAATATGGACGATAAGATGAAATGGACCAAACCAGATGAAATACGATTTGGGACATCTACTACAAAAATTGATGGTATGGAGTATCGTACATTTACCATTTATGAATACCCAATTCAAGTGCCAAATGCATGGGCATATAGCTTGTTTGAATTGGATAAAACAAGGGTTGTGGTGAATCTAGAGCCAATGGTAAGATACAAAGCAGAAAAAATGCTGAACAAATCGTTGATGGATATTAGTATTAAACTTAGAAAATCTGGTACAGAAGGGGATAAAATCATGTACCAAACCCAGTACGATACATTACTAGGTTTGCTAGAAGGATTAAAAACAGGGAATGAAAATCTATTCGATGTGAATTTTCATATTGTAGCAGAAGAAAGTGAGAAAAAAGAAGTAAGAGCACAATTAAAACAACAAGGGTATCGATATAGCGAAAATTTTGGTAGACAAGTTGATGCTTTTATTTCATCAGGTCCTAGTAGATTGGACAAACTTAATTACAGTAAAAGAGGTATTCAATCCTCTACGATTGCGGCAATGTTTCCTTTTATTAGTAGTGCTGTTCATGATGAAAAAGGATTTTATTTGGGATATAATCAATATCCAGTATTTGTCAACTTTTTCAAACGTGATGGAGGTCATACCAACTCTAATATGATGATCATAGGAAAGTCTGGTGGTGGAAAATCTTACGCAACAAAAACTTTACTAACGAATTTTGCGGCAGATAATACACGTGTCTTTATTCTGGACCCAGAAAATGAATATGAATATCTTTGTAAACATTTGGGTGGAAAAAATATTGACGTAGGGAATAGTAGCAGTGGTATATTTAATCCTTTCCATATCTTTACCTCCTTGAAGGAAGAAGAAGGGGAAGGGGATGATTCTTTCAATGGACATTTGCAATTTCTAGAACAATTCTTTAGATTGATTTTGCCAGGCATGAATAGTGACTCTTTTGAAATTTTAAACTCACTTGTGATTCAAGCTTATGCTAAAAAAGGTATTGATGCCAATACACCGATTGAAGGTTTGCAACCAGAAGATTTCCCAATCTTTGATGATTTGATGGACGTCATTAAGATGAGTATTGAGACAGTAAAAGATGAATACTTATTAAAAAATTTACAAGTTATTAAAGTTTATATTGAAAAATTCGCGACTGGTGGAAGAAATGCCAATCTTTGGAACGGCCCTACAAGTATCGTTACGAATGAAAACTTTGTTTGCTTTAACTTCCGTAACTTGGTTGGAAATCGTAATGATGTGATCACGAATGCGCAAATGTTGTTGGTTTTTAAGTATCTAGATAATGAAATCATGAAAAACATGGACTTCAATAAAAAATATTTTGCTGATGTGGATAATGATGATGAAGAAGACTTTAGAAGAATCATCATTGCCGTTGATGAAGCGCACGTGTTTATCAATCCAAAATATCCAATCGCACTAGATTTTATGGCGAACATGGCAAAACGTATTCGTAAATACCATGGTATGCAAATCATTATTACACAAAATATTAAAGACTTCGTAGGAACAGAGGAAATTGCTCGTCAATCAACGGCTGTTATCAATGCTTGTCAATATTCTATGATTTTTGGTTTGGCACCAAATGATGTAACGGACTTATTGAATTTGTATCGAAATGCAGGTGGTATTAACGATCAAGAGAAGGATCAAATTGTGACTTCTCCTCGTGGACAATGTTTCTTGATTACGAGTCCTACCAATCGTACTTTAGTACAAATAGAAGCCTTACCAACAGTGATTGCACTGTTTTCTAAAGATGAAATGTAATGTAAAAAAAAGACGCTGATGCGTCTTTTTTTATGTGAAAAATGGTAGTAAAAAAAGATAAAAGATCATTCTTCTGTAGGATATTATAACCACAAATATCTCAATACATATTGATTTTTTTATATATTTATGGTATAGTATATGTAAATATAGGTTTACTGGGAATACTAAGTTATGGAGAATAGGAATGGAAGGAAATAAAAACGAAAAACAAACGGAATCAAAAAATTATCTAGAGGAAATTGATAATTTGACTTTTTTACAAGATGATGATGTAGAAGCATCAGCACTGGATTATGAAAGAGCTATCAAATCTATGTTGCAAAATGAAAGTCAAGAATTTTTAAGTATTTATCGCAATTTAGATTTTTATAAAAAGGTGAATCAAGAAAAACAACTCTTGTCTATTGCTCTGATCAAATTATTTCATCAGAGTTTGAATGTAAGTTTTACAGGACAAGATATGTCTTTTTATGTAACAGATAGTTGTGCGAATGAAATCTTAAAAAATATGAAAGAAGAATATAGCATTTTTAGGACTTCTGAATATCAAAAAGAAGATGTGCAACGTAGTTTTTTACGTGTTTTTATACAATCTACCATTCATTTAGTCCAAACGGGTATTGTACAAGATGTCAAAAAAGAAGTTTATGAAGAAAAATTGGCTGATATTTTGCACAATCGTTTTGGGGTAGAAAAAGAAGAGACATTGAATTTAGAACAACAAGAAGAATTTGAAAATTTGATGAAAGAAGACAACTTTACTGATGATTATCAAAAAAAGATGGACGATTACTATAACGTGATTTTGAATATTATTTCGCAACTTAAGGTAGATTTTTCAGCAGGGTATCCTGTACTAGATACAAGTTACTATCAAAAAGAAGAGGAAAAACAAGATGAATTTGTGTATCAATTCATTCCTATGAATGATATTAAACGTGCTATTTATGAAGAATTGAAAAAAACCAATGTCTTACTAAAATCTGTTACGACACAAGATCATATTCAAGAAATTTTAATTTCACCAGACTATAAAGAAAATTTCAAAAAAAGCATTACTGCTTTTGATCGTTATGTGATCATACCTCTTTTTGCTAGATTCAAAATCTTTGATGTAATGCATCAAGAAAAATTAACACATCTTGAGCAGTACTTAACAAAAGAGGAAAAATAAAGGAGGAGATATATGGCTGATCTTAATAAACAAAATCTTTCCAAAGAGCAGATACTACAGCAGTTGTGGGCAATTATGTCACCACATGTTTTTCAAAAAACTTTGAATGCAGTTCAAGTTGAAGAAATAAGATCTTCTATAGAAAACTATGTCAATGATAATAACTATGTCAGCATTTTAAATAGTGTTGAAGAAGATTGTGATCATACATTTACAGAAAAAGAAATTCAAAATATCTATGAATTGTTGCAGAATCTAGTTGTACAAGAACAAGAGAAAAAAGAATTGGAAGAATGGTATAACCAGATGGTACAAAAATATGCACCTTCCCATGAAAATACTGTAAATACCAATCAGGAAAATACTGCAAAGCATCTTGCTGATCAAGATGTGACTAGCACTGTCAAAATAGAAGAACAACCTTTAGAAACAACTTTAGAAAGTCAAAATCCAGACAAGAATACGACTAATCCTGAGCAAGTTTCTCTACAAAATGATGCACAAGAACAAGAGACATTGCAAACAACTGTAGAGCAAGAAAATACTGCTACGAAATTGGAAGATGTGAACCAAGAGAATGTGCAACAATCTGCAATTAGTAGCAAAGAAGTAGGCAAAGAGGAAACTACTGCAAATACAGTACAGACAAACGAACCTACTCAAGATATTGTAAGCAATCCAACTCCAGAGGCAACGGCAGAACAAAAAGCAGAAATCATAGACGAAAATGTGACAACTACTACAACAGCAAAAGAAGAAAACAACTTTGAAAAAATGGCAGATACGGAAATTGGAGAATATGCAAAACAACGATTGAATACTTTACAGAAAGGGGCCACAAAATACACTGCCAACAAAACGTATGATGCTAAAATCAATAATATGAAAGATGTTTTTCTAGAGGCAAAAACAATGGAACTTGCTATGCAAGTGGGAGATGCTGGGTATGCTGTATTTAAAAAACAACAAACAGCGAATAGAACAAAAAATTTGGATATACTTTTGAATTATTTTTCGCCAGAAGAATTTGAACAACAAAAAGCAACTTGGCAAAAACAAATTGAAGAAGATAATGAACCTGAATTTTTAAATTCTGTTACACAATCTTTAAAAGCAAAAGGATTTTCTAGTAAAGAAGTAGAACATGCTTTGTATTATCAAGATCATGCAATCAATCAAATTTTCCACGATAATAGTGCCTTGACATATTGGAGAGAAGTACTATCTTGCAAGCTTGATGTGAATGCAAAAATTCAAGCTATGCAGCATAACAAAGGTGTACAATGGCGTATTGATGAGTACAAACAATTACTTTCTTTTGCAGACGGGGTAGATCAGTATCTTGGACACATTATGCGAGTTCAAACAGAAATTGCTAATGTGATTGCACAAGAAAAACTCAATCAACAAGATCAAAAAGATACTTTACTTGATACATATCAACAAGTGTTGAATAGTTATCAAGTCTTAAAAGATGGGACACAAAACATACCAAAAATGATTTTTAGTGTTTTAGGTCTTCACAACAGCAATGTCGATGAATGGCTAAAAACTTTTAATTTTGATGCTGAATATTATCATAAAATTAAAAAAGAAAATATAGATTACTCTACTGTTGCGAACAAACAAACATTATTTGCTAATCTATGTGAAGAAATCATCTTTAGACAATCCGAACATGAATATGAATCGTTTATGATGATTATAAAAAATAAAATTGGCAGGGAGTATACTCGTTCTGGGGTGCAAAAAAATATAGCTGATGCTATTACAAGTTTGTTGGATAGTGAGTTAAGAAGTGTGCGTATGATCAAACAAAATACACAAATGGAATTAAGTTCTTGTGGGACTTTACCAGAAAATCAAAGAAAAAATATTATAGATGGGGATCTAATTGCTGGTGATATCACTACGAATCAAGAACAAGAGCAAATACTTAATCAACAAGAAAAGATACAGGAATCTGCAGAACAAGAAGCAGAGCCAGAACAAGAAGAAACAATTGATCAAGAAGAAACAGAAGAAAAACAAGAAAAAGTCATCACAAAACCTGCAATTTCATTAGATAAATTTACCATTGGCCCTGAAGAAGTAAAAGAAATTATAAAAAATAGATATAAAAATAAAAAGACACCAATGAATTTCTTTGCTTCTTTGATGGAAAAGACTTTTATTGCATTAGGATTAGCTACAAGTTCTAAAGTAACGGATTCAACTCCGTATTTAAAAAGATATGTAAAGAAAGTCAAGGCACAACAAGAAAGGGAACAAGATAATCAACAAAAGCAAGGTATAGCACAAGTCAATGCTTTAGCTGTACAACTCGTACCTAATGAAGAAATGAAAGATCTATTCTTGCAAAATGATGGCGAAACATATACCTATCAAGATATATATAATATTATTCAATATCAGTTGGAAACTCAAAAAGATCCTGAATTGATGGTGTATTATTTGTGTTGCATAGATTATATTATGTCTTTAAAACAGCAAGATAATGGGCAAGATGCTGAGATGGAAGAAAAGAAGAGAATTTTCTTTGACAACTTAAAAGAAAATATGCAAAAAACTGAAAAAGATGTTGTGAATTGGAATGTGATTAACTTAGGTCGTAGAAAAGAATATTATGAAAATATTGTAAGCAATATTGATGCTTATAAAACAGATGGCAAAATTGATATGACTAAGATTGAAGAAACAATCAACGAACAAGTACAAGTAAAAAAAGCAGAAAAAGAGAAAAAATCTTCTATCATACGTTCACAAATTGTTAGTGAGCAACAGCCTAAAGATATAGAACAAACAACTATAGTGGAAAAGAAAGATGTAGAAATAAAACCAGTTGTTCCACAACAAGTACATTTAGTTGAAGATGCAAAAACCATGCAAAATTCCTATCTAGGTAAAATTGGATATTTGGAATACAATTATCAAGATATGTATACTACCATTAAAAATTTGATAGATCATGAACAAGATCCTGATAAAATCACATATCTGCTATGTGCATTAGATACGTTGATGGTAATCAAACATAACGATACACCTCAAAACCAAGATGCGCAAATTAAAAAGCAAGAATTCTTAAACTTAGTAGGTCAAAATATTATCAATCCTGCAGGATATGATGCAACTTGGAATATGAGACTTCTAGGCCGTCGTAAAGAGTATTATAGAGATATTGCAAATAATATCAACCAGTATAAAGGTAAGATGGGTAATGTGGAAATCGATAAAGTACAAGAAACCATCAATGAAAAATTAAAAGAAAGACAACAAGAGCAATTACAACAACAAAAAGCACAATTAACACAGCAACAAACTGTAGATGCAGAGAAAGAAAGTAAAGAGGCAGAAGAACAAAAGGAAACTATATCTACAGTACAGTAAATCTAAAGTAAAAAGCAATAACATAAAGTTTATTGTCAACATGGGTATACATAAAGTCATAAAATCATATACAATTCTACTAAACTATGTGTTACCAAAAAATAGATGACTTTAGTCTATGATGATCAATTGGTTGAGTTTTTAGGCTATGCAAATTCTTGTTTATAGTATGATAGAAAATATTTGTAAATAAAGAAAAAAACTTGACAATATGATCATCATAGACTAGAATAAGATTGGGTATAAAATATAACAAAAAATGGGATAAAAAAATGTACGAATTTAAAAGTTATTATGAATTCGCACCATCTGATAATGTAAAAGATAATTTGTATAATGCTATAAAAAATGAAGTTGTTCATGATTTTCAAGATGCTTATCTTAGAAAATTAGATACGATTAGTCATACGTATAATGAATTTTCTTCTAATCTAGTTGCAAAACAAGCAAATGTTTTATCTAGAGTGGCATCGTATATGTCGGATATCAAAGTTGGTACGATTAGTCAATATGTGATGTATTTTAATAAAAATTTTAATAAATCTATCTTTAGTCAATCTTATATCACAGAAACACAAAATACGATGAGATGTTTGACAAAAATAGATACCTTAATCAATCATTTAATCGTGACCATTATTGTGACTGCTACAGATAAAGAAACAGATCCATATTTACTAATTACTAATTATTTTGAAAAACAAGATAAAAAAATTTATGATAGTTTTGAATCTTTTTTAGCAGATTGCGAAAAAGTTGTCAATGGTGTAATTTAGGAGGAAATATGAATAATATGAATATGAAGAATCAGTATGATTTTATTGAACATGTTTTGTTACACGTGAATTTTACCGAAAAACAACAAGTCATTGATTATGCTGAAAAATTAGTGAAAGCTCTAGATCAAGTAGAAGGGGTAACGAAAGAATATCGAGAAGTGTTTGAAAACGGACTTAATAGCCTAAAAGAATTGACATTAGGTCAAATGAAAGATTTGAAAAATGTAATTTTGGAATAATATAAGCCAATAAAAAAGTATCCACAAGGATACTTTTTTGTTTTTTTAATATCTATGATAGAAATGGTATGGTGTGTTACGTTAGATAGAAAACTATCTTAATGGGTAGGATATTTACTTGGTAGAAGTTCCCATTTGACTAGAATGAAAAACATTTTTTATTTTGTTTCTAATCATAAGTTGCAATTCTTCCATGGCATACGTATTGTATTTTCGTATATCAATTTCGCTAGGGTAGAGATAGAGATATTCCCTAATAGATGCAGTGTAACAAATTCTTAAATCTGTATCTACATTTACTTTACAGACATTGAGTTTGCAAGCTTTTTCTAGTAAATTTTCTGGTACCCCATTGGCAGAATGTAATTGTGCGCCATATTGTTCTGCTTTTTTAACATATTGCTGTGGTACGGAACTTGCTCCATGCAAGACAATCGGTGTATCTGGAAGCAATTTTCCTACTTCTTGTAAGATATCAAAACGTAACTGAGCATTTCCTTTAAATTTGTATGCGCCATGGCTTGTCCCGATGGCTATAGCCAAACTGTCACATTGGGTTTGTTTTACAAATTCTTGTGCAACTTTTGGATCGGTGTAAAAGGAATGATTTTTTTCTACTACAACTTCATCTTCAATACCTGCTAGAACACCCAGTTCTGCTTCTACAGTAACATTGTGCATGTGTGCATATTCTACTACTTGTTTTGTTTTCGCAATGTTTTCTTCTAAAGGTAGACTGGATCCATCAAACATAACATTGGTATAGCCTAAGTCTATAGCTTCTATGCAATCTTCTACTGTTTTGCCATGATCCAAATTCAAAACTACAGGGATTGCTAGCATGTCACATAATGATTTTACAAGAGGAACAATGGTGTGTTTTCCCATATATTTCATAGCTGATGTGCTGGTTTGGACAATGACAGGGCTTTTTTCTTTTTCTGCACTGGTGATAATAGCGTGTAAAGTTTCAAAATTGACAAAATTAAAAGCTCCAATACCATAATGATGTTTTAGGGCATGAGCATATATTGTTTTACTATTTACTAACATGATTTTTCTCCTATAGTCATATTGTACCCAAATAGATAGGTTTTTGCAAATGTTCTATAGATTGATTCAAAAATTATTTGCTAAAATATTGAAAAAAGTGTAGACTATATGATATAGATATAATTATATTTTAGGGGAATTCATATATAAGGGAGAAAAATATGAAATTAGGATTTGTGATTCCACTTATGACAGATTATGATGTTGAAAAAGCTTTTCACAATATCGAAAAAGCTTGTTTTGATTGTAAAGTAGATTTTGAAGTTATTTTTGCCATCAATGCCAATCTAAATAGTGTATTTACCAAGGTGAGAGGGCTCATTGTGGATAATAATAAGATTAAGGCGTTTATGGTACAAAATGGCATGAATGAACACCAACTGATTACGATTGCTATGGAAAAATGTGAGCAATATGATGCTATTGTGATTTACTCTGGAAAAGAAGAAATCAATATTGATGTAGTAAGAGCATTTGTGACCAGTTGGCAAGCTGGCAACAAAATTGTTTACTTGAAAAAAGTATATACAGGACTTAAAAAAATCGGTGCTTCTATTAAAAACTTTTTCTATTTGGCTGGTCTAAAATTCGTTGGTATTTATAAAGATTATTTAGCAGAAAATGATATTCAACTTTTAGATAAAGATGTTGTGATTACCATCAACCAATTACCTGCCAAGAATCAACAATTAAGAACTTTGGATTCTTTTGTGGGGTATCATGTAGATATGGTACACATGGAAGTCAACAGTAAGAAAAAAGAAGATAGTGCGTATGCTGCTACCTCAAAATCTTACCTTACTTCCAAAGTGTTAAGTATGTTATTTTTATGCTTAACTGTGATTGGTCTTATTGTAGGCATTCTGGCATATTGTTTGAATTGGCATTTTCCAGTCGGTGTGCATATTGGATTGATATTATTATTTATTGTTAGTGCAGTGCTTGCATTTTTGTTTAATGCAAAACGAACACTAGCTTTGCGTGTAGGACATACCATTGATGTAGCTATGTTAGAAAATGCAAAAGAAAAATTAGAGAGATACAATTTTTAGTATCTCTTTTTTGTTTAAAACCTCTTAAAATAGTCTAACACTATTTAGAGGTGATAAAATGAATAATTGGGAAAAATTAGCACGTACTTTGATACACAATTCTTGCGATTTGCAAAAAGGGGAAAAACTGCTTATTGAATATAGTTGTTGTCCACAAGAATTTGTATTAGCCATTGTCAAAGAAGCAGAAAAAGTGGGAGGACTTGTGTATTTATGGCACATCGAAGATAAAATTCGGCATGAGTTAGTGGCAAATGGGTGTATCCAGCAATGGTCATGGCAAGCACATATTGATCAAAATATTATGCAACAAGTAGATGCTGTGATTATGATTCGGGGAGAAAACAATAGTTTTTTGAATGCAGATGTAGATGCAAAAAAACAAGAAATATTTGCAAAACAGTATAGCGAACCTGTGCATACAAAAACACGATTACAGAAAAAATGGGTATTGTTACGTTATCCAACAGATAGTTTTGCCCAGAGTAGTAAAATGAACACGCAAGTATTCGAAGAATATTTTTATCATGTTTGTTGTCTAGATTATAGAGATTTATGTAACCGTATGGAACCATTAAAAACCTTGATGGAAAAGACAAATACTGTACGTATTGTAGGGAAAGGGACAGATTTAACATTTTCCATTCAAGGTATTCCTGCTGTCAAATGTTGTGGAGAAAGGAATATTCCAGATGGAGAAATTTATACAGCGCCGATTAAGGATAGTATAGAAGGAACAATTACCTTTAATGTGCCTGTGATGTATCAAGGAAAAGAATTTGACCAAATAAAGTTGCAATTTCATCAAGGGAAAGTGGTTCATGAGAGTTGCAATCAACAACAAGAACTAACGAATATTCTCAATACAGATGCTGGTAGTAGATATGTAGGGGAGTTTGCTTTTGGAGTGAATCCGTATGTAACTTTTGCAGTACGAGATATTTTATTCGATGAAAAAATGTATGGAAGTATTCATATGGCATTGGGAAATAGTTATAGTGATGCTGATAATGGGAATCGAAGTGCTATTCATTGGGATTTGATTTTGAATCAAGTAGAAGGGGGAGAAATCTATTTTGATGATGTTTTAATTCGTAAAAATGGTGAGTTTATATTACCAGAATTAGTTGTCTTGAATCGTGAAAATATGATACAATAGCCAAAAGGAGACGAAATATGGCAAATAAAAAAATTAAAATAGGAATCAATGGATTTGGAAGAATTGGGCGATTGATTTTGAGACTGTCTAACCAGTTTCCACATATTGAAGTAGTAGGAATCAATGATCCATTTATTACTCTAGAGTATGCAAAATATATGTTGCAGTATGATACGATACACGGTAGATTTGATGGAGAAATTAGTACGAAAGGGGAAGATATTTTAGTTGTTAATGGTAATGAAATCAAATTATTCCATGAAATGAATCCAGAAGATATAGATTGGGCTGGTTGTGGAGCAGAAATTGTTGCAGAAGCAACAGGAAAATTCACAAAAGCATCAGAGGCAAGACGACATCTGCAAGCAGGTGCAAAAAAAGTAATCATTACAGCACCTGGTAAGGAATGCCCAATGTTTGTTTATGGAGTCAATCACACAGAATATAAGCCTACCATGGACGTTGTTTCCAATGCATCTTGTACCACCAACTGTTTGGCACCAATTAGTAAAGTATTAAATGACCATTTTGGTATAGAAGAAGGGCTTATGACGACTGTGCATTCTACAACGGCTACACAACTCACTGTTGATGGTCCAAGCAAAAAAGACTGGCGTGCTGGCCGTGCAGCTGCAGGGAATATTATTCCTTCGTCTACAGGAGCTGCCAAGGCTGTAGGGGAAGTTTTACCATGTTTAAAAGGGAAACTAACTGGTATGAGTTTTAGAGTGCCTACACTAGATAGTTCAGTTGTGGATCTTACTGTGCGTTTGCAAAAACCAACTACGTATGAAGAAATCAAACAAGTGATGAAAATGCATAGTCAAACAGATATGAAAGGTGTCTTAGAATACACAGAAGATGCTGTTGTCAGTTCTGATTTTATAGGTTGTCCAGCTGGTTCTATTTTTGACGCCAATGCTGGTATTATGTTAAACGATCATTTTGTCAAGGTTGTGGCATGGTATGATAATGAATTTGGATATACGACACAACTATTAAGAATGATTGATTATATGAGTCAACAATGTTAAAACGTATGCTTCGGTATGCGTTTTTTTATTGCAAATCATGTAAAAAAATGATATGATAAAGTAATCATTTTAAAGGAGAAAACTATGAAATGTCCAGTATGTGGGTGCAAAATGAAATCAGGCATTTGCCCATATTGTAATATTACAGAAGCACAAGTACTTGCATCTTCTAATCAAGAAGGCAAAAAAGCGATCAAAGAACATAATAGAAGGTATGTCCACTATACGACAGTTTTACCAAGTGATGTCAGTAGGAAAAAGTTGTTTTGGTTAAGCCTTTTACTAGGCTGGACGGGAGCACAAAACTTTTACGTAGGCAAACAAGGGAAAGCATGGTTCTCTGCGATTGTTTCGACATTAGTGATTGTGTTTAGCGTTTTGTTTACCATATCATCTTTAAACCACTGGGTGATCACCAATATTTTGTATATGATCATTGAACTATTAGTGATTCCTACGATTGTAATGCTATTTATATGGTTAGTAGATATTATCAACGTGATTACAAAAAATTTTAAAGTACCAATTTTGATACAAGGAAAGGAGAATAAATAATGGCAAAGACAGTTGTTGTCGGTATGAGTGGAGGAGTAGATAGTAGTGTTGCAGCCTACTTATTAAAACAACAAGGGTATAATGTAATTGGTCTTTTTATGCTAAATTGGGAAGAAGATGATGAGTCTGGTGTATGTTCGGCTGTCAGTGACTATGAAGATGTAAAAAGAGTTTGTAATGTGATTGGTATTCCTTATTATACAGTCAACTTTGCAGAACAATATCTAAGTAGAGTGTTTTCTTATTTTTTGGAAGAATATAAAAATGGTCGAACACCTAATCCCGATGTATTATGCAATAGAGAAATAAAATTCGGACCTTTTTTGGAATATGCTAGATCTTTGGGCGCAGACTATATAGCAACAGGTCATTATTGTGATATACTACATGATCATGGTGTGCATTATCTAAAAAAAGCCGTTGATATCAATAAAGATCAAACTTATTTTCTCAATCAATTAAGTCAAGATCAATTAAGTCAAGTCTTGTTCCCTTTAGGGAAAATGATAAAACCAGAAGTTAGAAAAATAGCAGAAGAATTGGGGTTGTCCACAGCCAAGAAAAAAGATAGTACAGGTATTTGTTTTATTGGAGAAAGAAAATTCAAACAATTTTTACAAAATTATCTACCTGCAAAGTCTGGTGATATTTTGGATTATGCAACTGGTAAAAAAGTAGGAACACATGAAGGGATTATGTATTATACTTTAGGACAAAGACGTGGACTAAATTTGGGTGGCACAGAAGATGGACAACAAGGTAGATGGTTTGTTGTTGATAAAGATGTAGAAAAGAATATTTTATATGTTAGTCATGGCGATGAACGACCTCTTATGAGTAAAAGTTTGTTTGCTTCCCGTATCAACTGGATCCCTTTCCCACCAAAAGAAAAAGAATTTGATTGTTATGCCAAGTTTCGATATAGACAGCCTGATCAAAAAGTCCATGTCAAGATAGAGGATAAAGGGGTTACTGTTAGCTTTTATGAAGAGCAAAGAGCTGTCACACCGGGACAGTATGTTGTTTTTTATACAGATACAGATTGTTTAGGTGGTGGGGTAATCGAAAAAGTATATCGATAAAGGATCATGCACTATGTTTTATGGTATGGATAAAAATGTTATACGTATGAAAGAAATAAAGAAAAGTAAGTTTATTACTTATCTTTTTTCTGTGACCACGATTAGTCAAGTCAAAGATATACTAGATCAACTACACATAGAACATAAAAAAGCAACGCATATTTGTTATGCATATAGACTCACGAATCCTTGTTATGAAAAAGCCAGTGATGATGGTGAACCAAGTGGAACAGCAGGGATACCAATGTTGGACGTTCTAAAAAAGAAAAATATTAAAAATATACTTGCTATTGTGGTTCGCTATTTTGGGGGAATCAAATTAGGGGCAGGTGGATTGGTTAGGGCTTATTCTTCTAGTGTGGTAGAAGCATTGGAAGAAAGTGCTATTGTACCGATGGAAATAGTACACGTATATCAAATAGAATGTACATTCTCGACATATCAAGAATGTTTGCAAAGAATCCATGCTATTGCTCATAAAGTAGAAATACAATACGGGCAAAATGTGATTGTGCAATTTTATTCTAATCTTACTAAAGAAGAAATAGAGATAGAAACTGGCTATCAAGTGCAATATCAAAAAGATGAGGTATGTCAAATTGGGTAAAATTACAAAAATAGAAATACAAAAATATCATAAAGATAGAGTTTCTATTTTTTTAGATGATGTCTATGCGTTTTCTTTGTTTTTAGAAACAGCCATGAAACATTGTCTAAAAAAAGGAATAGATATTGATGAAAATCAAAAAGTGCAGTTACTTCATGAATCAGATAGTCGTATTGCGTTAGATCAAGCAGTTAAGTATTTGAAAGATACCATGAAAACAAAACAACAAATGATAGAATATGTCAAAAAACATGGGTATGATGACAATATCATAGATTATGTTGTACAAAAACTAGAAGAATACCACTATCTTGATGATGAAATGTATACACAAAAGTACATTAAGACATATTTGGGGAAAGTAGGAAAAAGAAAAATTGAATATGATCTTATGAAAAAAGGCATTGACAAACATCTTATAGAAAAGTACTTGTCTTTAGAAGAAGTAAGTACTGATCAAGTGGTACATCTCATAGAAAAGAAAATAGGGAACAATGATCTAGATCAAAAGATGAAAGAAAAAATTTTCCGCTATTTAATAGGAAAAGGATTTTCTTATGAAGAGATAAAAAAAGGTATGGCACATTATCAAACAGGAGAAGAAGATGAAAGTTGGGATTGATATGGTAGAAGCCAATCGGTTTTCTATGATTAAAAAAGAACACTATCCAAGAATCTTTACAAAAAAAGAACTGGAATATGCTCTTGAAAAGAACGTTCCTATGAGACTTGCTTCTATATTTGCTGTCAAAGAAGCTTTTTTAAAAGCAGTAGGGATTGGTCTTTATCATGGAATTGATTTGCTAGATATGGAAGTACAACATTTATCTAGTGGAAAACCTATCTTGGTCTTAAGTCAAGAGGTCAAAAAACAGTATGATTTAGGTGCTATAGATATTAGTATTTCTCATACAAAAGATTGTTGTGTAGCTATTTGTGTAATAGAAGAAAAATAAGTATACTTTTTTGATTTTTCCATACATTATGTGTAGACTCATATCGAAAAATATATGATAAAATACAAGAGTAATATAAAGGTAATAAGTATGAAAACATGGCTAGATGGATATAATTCTGCTATCTACCAAATTGTGAAAAAAGGGAACATTTTTGATACCTTTTCGCATAAGGTAAATATAGAGGAATTAAGTAATTCTTATAAACAATTAGCAAAGACATATAGGGACCATATTTCTTTAGATACTACTTTGTTTTGTAATCCCGATTTGGATTTGCTTGTTGCGTATGAGAAAGAATTAGGAGACTATGATAGAAGAAATCAAAAGGGGTGATTTGTTTTATGCTGATCTTAGTCCTGTCGTGGGTAGTGAACAAGGTGGCGTAAGACCAGTCTTGATCATTCAAAACGATATAGGCAATAAATATAGTCCAACGGTAATTGTTTCGGCTGTGACAAGCCAAATTGGAAAAGCAAAAATTCCAACTCATGTGGAATTAAAAAAAGATGAATACGGATTGAAAGCAGACAGTGTAGTTCTGTTAGAACAGATTCGTACTTTAGACAAACAACGCTTGAAGCAAAAAATCGGAGGGCTAAGTGCTTCAAAAATGATGGAAGTCAATAAAGCAATGTTAATTAGTTTAGGATTTGGATTTTAAACTACATAAAACTACGATTTTGAAAGAGAGAAAATCGTAGTTTTCTTTTATTTGTCTACCTTTTTGAAGATTATATATTGACATTTTGACAAAAAATGTTATAATGTATGTAATAATAATAGTAAATGTGAGGTTGTCACGATGAAAAATGAAATAAAAAACAATCAAAACATAGTACAAAAATCAGAAAACCAAGAAAAAACTTTTGTGTATGATGATGTGGTTATTACTGTAAAGAAAGGAAATACGAATGATCCACAAAAAGAACAAAAAAATCAACCAAAAAAAGAAATGTATATTCCTGGCTCTGAAATTGATTTATCTACTTACGATGTAGATATGAATAGAAAATGGAGTTTTGGCTTACAAGCAGCAAGTGATATACCAAGAAAGACAAAAACAACAAGAACCAAAAAGACTAAAACCAACACAGAAGAAAACAAAGATGCTGTACAGTTGGTAGAAAAAGAGACTGTGAAAGATGAAAAAAGTGTAGATGCAACTCGTAATACAAAAGAAGTTGTGCAAGAAACAAAAGAGAGTGTGGAATCAAAGAATCTTTCACATAATGAACAAGAAAAAGAAGTTGTTGATGTCAAAAAACATGAAGATATTGACAAAAACTCAACAGAAATAAAAAATACAGAAGAGAAGGTTTCTGCAGTGGAAGAAAAAACAATAGAAAAAGAAAAAGTGGATTCACAACAAGAAGGAACAGAACAAACCATTCGTACATTGTTTGAAGAAGCACAAAAGAGAAAAAATCAAAAAGATGCCAATGATAGTGCTTATGCAAAAAGCATGATGACTGTCTACCAAGAAGCAAGAAGACAAAAATTGCAAGAAGATCTTGTGATGGCAAAGAAAAAGATCAAAAATGTGTTTTCTAATATTGGAGAAGTAACAGTAGGATCCATTAACCGATTCAAAAATTATTATAAAGGTTTCCAAGAATCTGAAAAACAATATAGTAATTTGTACAGGGAAGTACAACAATATTTGTATGACAATGTATCATACTTACAAGAAACAAAAGAATTTTCGCAAAGTAGGTATGAAAAACTTTCTAAACAAATGACAGATCAAATCCTAGTAGATACTGCTAATGCTTTAGATTCAAATACTATGTCAACAAAACAAACAATCAAAATGATTATGAATGATCCAACTTTCAAACAAGACTTTTTTGAAGGGTGTCGTATTGAAACAGAAGTATACAACAAAAACTTTAATGAAGCAAAGCAAGCTATACATGATGAATGGAAAGCTCTTTGTATCAAAGAAGGGACTAGACTTGCTAATGCTGAATTTTGGGAATCTATTTCTGATTTAAAACGTGATCAAATGGCAGAAAATTTGCTTGTACATACTCTTACTACAAAAGATGTCAAAGTTAGTAAAGATGAAGAATACTTTAATCAAGAAGAAAAATTGATTGATATGTATCATGTGTACAAAGAAGAATTGATGTTACAAGCTATTCGCCTTTATTCTGATAGAATGGATCAAGAAAGAGAAAGAGCCAAAAAAGAACAAAAAGAGCAAATTCGTTTAGAAAAAGATCGTCAACAACAATTACAAAAAGTGGCACAACATGATGCAAGATACATTTTAGATGAAGTAAAAGAAGAAATTGAAAAAGTTGTGAATGATTGCCATATTCCTCAACAAGATCAAGATGCTTATCAAAAGAGTTTGTTCCAAGATGTCATCAATCATG
This sequence comes from uncultured Clostridia bacterium, assembly GCA_944332185.1. Lineage (GTDB taxonomy): Bacteria > Bacillota > Clostridia > Christensenellales > UBA1242 > CALVJJ01. The sequence goes on along the minus strand of CALVJJ010000001.1, from coordinate 8,728 downwards.
TCACACATCAAACCACATATAATAAAAAATCTCAAAAAGTTCTTTTAGCAAAAGCAAGCTTTGATGCAGTAGAATTAGAACAATCGATGCTACAATATGTTCATGAACTACAAGATGGTTTGGAACAAGAAGTGGAATATATTAGAGAGATTTGTGATGACAAGTTTGAAGATTGTGTAAAAGCTTGGATCAAAGCATCTAATGGAAAAATTGCTAATAAAGAAGATGTTATAAAACTAATTAACAAGAAAGAAGATTTGGATCACCAATATTGGGGTCTTAGTAATTTGTATCTAGATGAACTCGAAGTGATGGCAAAATCAAAAGATACATTGGCAAAGAATGTATTGAGTAATAAAGTGGCTCAATCTATTTATGAAAATACAGATGAATATACCAAGTTGTATTATAGAATTTTTAATGATGATCTTCTTGATGAAACACAAAGAAAGACTTTAGAAATTGGTTCTTATGTGCAAGATAGAGTAGTAGATGCTGTGAAAAATCAAGTAGAATTCCTACAAGAATTGCCAACAACAGATATGCAAAACAAATTCGCTAATTATTTGGCAAGCAATGTGATTTTGCAAACTATGAATGTCGATGAACTAGACAATCATGTTCTTGATAATATGGCACAAAAAGTAACCAAGAATGAAAAAGCTTTCCTAGTAGCATTAGATCGAAAAACACAAGAAATCATTAACAACTTTAATACCGAAGTAGCTGATAGAAAACAAAAAGCAAATCAAAAGTTGCAAGGGATTATTGAAAAAGATTTTGATAACGATGAAGAATATTTCAAAGGATACATGGCTGCCTTAAAAGATGAGTATCAACAAAAAGGTTTCAATTTGGACAATGAAAATGTAGATCCTAATAATTTTAGTGTCAATTATGCTGAAAAATATTTACAACAAATGCAAGCTATGAAACAAGCAGATGAAGATATGGTAAGAAAACTATACGATGATCTTCATATTGAAAATCAGGTTACTTTTGCAGAATATTTAGAAGCAAAGAAAATCTATCCTAATCTTGATCAATTACTTAAAGAAAATCCTAATTATCTACAAGAAGAACAAGAATTGCAAGCATTATTGGCAAAAGAAGAAAAGCAAAATAAAAAAGATCTAAAGAAAGCAGAAAAAGCTCATAATGCTTTGGTTGATAAAATAGAAAAAGTAGATAATTACAATCGTGCTTATGTCTTACGATATTTTGATATTACAGAAGAACAATTAGATCAAATGCAAAAGAACAATAAAAATTATATAGAAGATATGGTCGACTATGTTAGATCACTAAACAAACGCGATGTAAAAGCATATCTTTCGTATTTTGAAACTTTGCCTTTGAATTTGACAACTTTGATGTATGAAAATCCAAATTATTTGAAAGATGAAGTGGTAATTGCTAAGAATCTTTTAACAATCAATGCACGAAAAGTAAGAGAAAATCAAATTCTACAACAAACAGAAAAACAAATACATCACAATTATGAAAAAGAATTGTTGACTTTTGCAAAATACTGTGAAATTCCAAAGAATTTGAATGCTATTTTGGAAGTAAATCCAAATTATTTAACAGAGCAAATTGAATTAGCAAAACAAAGAATTGCACAAGAAAAATTAGATAAAAAAGCAGAAAAATTACGTCAAAAACAAGAAAAAATTGCTAGAAAGAATCAAGTGATAGAAGATGAGAAAAATCGTATTCAACAAAATCAAGCTGATTTTGAACATGTGATTGAATCTATGGCAAGTGATCAAACCAATTACAAATACCTTAAAGATTTTGCATTTATTCGCCGTAGAGACGCAAAAGTTACACAACCAAATGGTTTGAAAAAAGCTGGGGCATTCTTAGCTAGAAACTGGTACAAATTCTTTAGTGTGGCAATGGCAGGGTATTTGGTAGGTAGCGTGGCATTTAGTGTAGCTGCAGGAACAAGTTTTGTAGGTTTTGTCACTGGTGCGGCTATTGTGTATGGTGGTGTAGCACTAGCCAATGCTATTGGACTAGGAAAATTACCAATTTTGAAAGATGTCATTCGTAATCGTCGTTTGGCTTATGGATTAAGCCGTCGTGAAGTAGAAAGAGCTACTCTTGCTACGGATAGAATGATGAATGGACAAAAATATGGTCTTGGATTTGCACTCAAAAAGATTTTTAGCCTAGGATTCTATCATAGAAATGGTGATATAGTAGATAGACTAGATGAAGCCAATAGATTACTCAACCATTTACAAAGTATGAATTTGCCTAACAAACGCAGAGTCAATAAAACCTATGATCGAATTATGAAATTACTAGAGGCAAATGGAAAACAACCTGGATTTGTCAATGAAGATACCAAGACAGGTATTGATAGAGTGTATTATGCAACAGGTCTTGCAAAAAAATTAGCAAAACGTTTGGGTGTCAACAAATCTACAGAATTTGTAGAGAGAAATGATAGAGATTTCGTAAAATTATTCCTCAATCATAGTGCTGAAGAATTACATTATGATTCTAGTGTAAAATATGGCAGAGGAAAACGTTTCTTAGGCATATTTGGTGGTCCAAGAAGTGTTGGATATGCGATTAAACGTCTAGAAAATCATGATGCAGACAAATACTATAATAAAATGACAAACATCTGGAAAGTAGTTGATGAAAAAGGTAATGTTCATTATCAAGTATGCAGAAAACAAAAACAAGTTGATGCACTGCTAAGTCGATATCCTGAAGCTGAACAAATGAGTGTGCTTGAAAACTACAAAGATGACTTTAACAATCTTGTTGATGAAAGTAGATCTATGGTAGAAAGTATCCAAACCATTTTGGCAAAAGCAGACGTGGCATACAATCGTAATATGTTGAGACTAAGAAAAGATATTAGTCGTGAAGAAGTAAAAGAACTTCGTAATGCATACAAAGAAAACTTAAAAGAAATGGCAAGAGAACGTGTTCTTATCAATAAAGAAGATGCCATGAATTATGCTAGACAAAGTTATGATCTTATTAAAGATCGTAATAGAGAAGGGTACACAGCAAGGGAAGAAGAACAAGAAGTTTCTGCTATGCATACAGAAAGTGTAGCTGGTACCCAATATACCAATGGAGATCCAGATATGAAGAAAAAAGCTGTAGAAATCACAGAACAAGATATTCAATCTCTTCGTCAAATAGAAGGTGGAACAGAAATCAATCGCTACAATAAAGAACAAATTGATAAAATGAGCATGGACAAATTTAGAAAAGTTTGCCATAAGTCTATCAAAGAAAATGAAGCTTACATTCAAGATGCGCAAACAAAACAAGCAAAAGCTAGAAAAATGTTAGCTATTTTGAATGCACAAAAAGAAGATATTCAAGTAGAATTGAGCAACTTGGAAAGCAAAAAGAGTTCTGGACTAGAAGAAGGAAATGAAGAAGAAAAAATCAATTACTATCAAGGCAAACTCAATAAAGTTGCACAATTCTTAAAACAAATAAAAGATAGACAAATGATTCTTGCAGCTTACATTGAAGAAAAACAAGGATTCATTAAGAGTCTAAAGACTGCTGATGACAACAATGAATTAGAACAATAAAAAAGAGCGATCATCGCTCTTTTTTTTATGGCTTGGGTATGCAAAAAATCGACAATTTGTCTAAAAGTCTTTAGAGAATGTGTTTGACATTATATGAAATAATTTTGTATACTAATACTACATTGGAGGCAATGATGAAAACAATGAATCTATTAGGTACAGAAGTGAAAATCTCAACGATCATAAAATATACTGTGTCTTATGTGGCTTTCATCATCGTCTTACTTCTATTAGATCGTATTCCAAATAGTTTTTTATATCACAAAATTAGTTGGTATGGTGTCATTATTGGGACAGGATTTTTAGTAGGATTGTTAGTGGCTGTCTTACAATGTCATTATCGTAATATTGATCCGGAATTCATGTATACATTGCTTTTATATGTCTTTCCTTTTGCCATTGTTGGGGCTAGAATCTATTATGTATTATTTGAATTAGAAAGATTTACTTCCTTTTATAGTGTGATTGCTGTATGGGAAGGGGGACTTGCTATATATGGTGGTGTCATTGGTGGAGCTATTGCCTTGATTTTGGCTTGCATCATTCATAAAAAAAGTATTATAGACACTTTGGATATTGTGATCCCTTCTTTACTTATTGGTCAAGTGATTGGACGATGGGGAAATTTTGTAAACCAAGAAGCTTATGGATTGTATATCAGTAATCCAAGTTTTCAATTTTTCCCTTTTGGGGTGTATATAGAACATTGTACACAATTAGCTGAAGGTTGTGTGTGTGGAGGATCAGGGTGGCATCTAGCAACTTTCTTTTACGAAAGTTTATGGAATTTGGTAGGCTTTATAATTGCTATTATGTTGCTTAAAAAATTCCGTTTTCAAGGATTGCTTGTAGCGTTTTATTGTATATATTATGGAATAGGTAGATTTTGGATTGAAGGGCTAAGAATGGATAGTTTATACTGGGGAATTTTTAGAGTTTCACAACTTTTAAGTTTGCTTCTAGTCCTGATTGGTGTTGGATTGATGTTGGTGATTATTATAAAAAATAGGAGAAAAAATGAGAAAAATAACCTTGTATCGCATGATTAACTTAATCCTATTACTGATCTATGCAGGTATGTTATTTAGTCATGTGTATTTTCCTATTGTACCATTATCCTTATCTAAAATATGGTGCCCATTATTGTTAATGATAGAAGGATTGATGCAAATTGTGAAAACGATTATGTTTGGATACCGTACAAGTTTATGGTTTGGTCTGGTTCTTTTATTATGGGGTGGCGTCATGATGACCATAGAGATCATGCAATGGCCTTTGATTTCTTTAATACCAGCTTGCTTATTTGCTATTTCTTTGGTTGGGTTTGTGATTGGATTTTTCTATCACGATGCTTTACAATTAGGGGTAGGGATCACCATCTTGTTCGTGGCTATTCCTTTTGTGTTTTACACATTACAACTCATTCCTTTATGGGCTACTTTATTGATTGCGTTTGTTGTATTTACCATTTGCATGGTAATCAGTCGTTATATTCCAGAGAGAAAAGGTGCATAATATGAAAAAATTTGATTTTGTAGAAAATGGCTATAGTTCATCACAAGTAGATGCGTATTTGTCTATCATTACAAAAAAATATGAAGAGAAAATTGCTGAATTGACCAATGAAAATTATACTTTACGTAATGAATTAGAAAAAAACAAAGTACAATTAGGTGAGTACGAACAAAAAGAAAGACAAATCAGCAAAGCATTTATCACAGCCGTAGAAAAAGCGGAAGAGATAGAAAATCATGCCAAAGAATTAGCTCATAAAGAAATTGACAAATTAAAATCCATGTATGAAAAATGGGAAAATTTGTTAAAAGAAGCAGAGGAACAAACCAGTTTTGATGGTAGTAGTGAACATATTAAAGAGGCAATTAAAAACTTTCAAGACAACATTAAAGAATACACGATTGAAAGTTTGTCTACAGAAAAAAATGGTATTAAAGCTCATCTAAAAAAACATAGCAATGACTATATTCGTAATATACTAAATAAAATGGATTATATGTTTTCTACTTCAGAAAAAACAAGTGAACCTACGCAAACAATTACTGTAAAACCTTTTATAGAGAAGGTAGAGGCAAATAATCAACTTACATCGGGCAAAACTGCCTTACACAAAGAGCAAGATGCTTCACGTAAAGAGATATCTGATGATAAAAAAGAGGGTATGCATACCATTCATAAAGTAGACATGACAGAAATTATGGCAGAACATATCAAAGAAAACAATCGCATTGCTTCTATTGGTGGCAGATTGCAAAATCTAAACCAACAAGTGAAGAAAGTGAAATGTTCTAATTTGGCTGATGAGTTTTTAAATTCTGATGATGAGATAAATAATGCGTATGCAAAAACTTTTGAGAAAAAACGTAAAACACCAAAAGAATTAGATTTTGCATATCCAGAACCAAATGAGTCAGGATTTGATCTAAAAGAAGCTCTCAACCCACATGATAATTTGGAAACTATTATGAGTGCTTTTGATTTTTATCAAGATACTCACAAATCGTAGAATAGAAAAAATAAGACCTTTTCGGTCTTTTTTTTAGATAGATATTGACTAATTTGGCACAAATAAGTATACTATATAATATGTAATTATATAAGAATGTAATAATATATCATTATATAGATGTGTGGGATCGCAGTAGCGTGTATGAGTGATAGTGACAAAAAATATTGGTATGGATCATGCACACAAAATGGTTTTAAAAATACGATCATCATGCATAAGTTGATCTCAATATCAAGCTCTATAGGATAGAAAAGATGATGACAAAATGATCTGATGCACACATGTACATGTATCAAAAGGAAAAGCAATCAATATGGATACCGTAAAAAGATTTTTAATTTTTGTTAATAATTTAATTCACGATGGATCTTCTACAAATGTGGGACTGACAGTAGAAGATATCATTCTTTTAAAAAGAATTAGTGCTAATTTTCAAAATTTGCTATCTTTTGAAAATGTTAGAGAAAAGATGTCTCAAGAAACTTTAAGGAATACTTTTTGTAAAGATTTGTTTAATGTAGAAAGAATCAATAAAAAAGATGTTCGTTATGGCGTTTTATCTCAAAAATTTTCTAAAATACGAAAACTAAAAGATCATGAACAAGTGGTGATCATGGAAGATCAAAGTTTAAAAGATTATTCCATTGAACAATGTTATGTAAAAAAAGAAGGGAATACTTTATATCGTAATATTCAATTAAAACCTTTACCTGCTGTATCAGATGCTATTTTTTACAATTCTGAATCCATTCCATCAAAATTGTTTTCTATTTTTTATGATATGTTGCTATACAAACAAGATCCACAATCTTTATTGCGTACTGCAAAATCACAAACACAAAAACAAAGAGCAGAAGTGATACAAAAATTGTTTGATGAATCAAAAGACGATCCTTTACTAACCAATGCACAGATTTTGCATACAGAGGAGAAATTTTCATTTTTCAGTAAAGGTTTCCAAACACAAACCGATCCACAAATTATTGATTATTATGGACTAGAAAAATCAGCAGTGAAAAGATATTCGCAATATGCATTACCTTATAAAAATTTTTTTAGTCAGCAACATTTTCTTTTGCTAGATAAAGATGGTAGAAAAATAGATCTCAATGCCTACAAGAATTTTATACCTTTAATTACGAATTTGCGTAATTTTACTGCACATAATTTCCCTATGAAATTCAATACTGATGTCATGTGGGGAGGACAAATTGCGTATTTAAGTGACGGTACGACAGCTGTATATTCAGATGTATGGGCACATCATTTTTATAAAGCCATGACCAATAATATGGACGTATATAAAAATAATCATTACCATATTTATTTACCAAGAAAAAATGCGCCTATTACGAATGAAATGGAACTTTTTGCATATTTAAAAAAATGTTCTTTAGTTCATGTTACTGGAGATGCTAAGAATGTGCAAGAAGATATGCAAGTGTATATTCAAAAATATTTAACAGATTTTGCCAACAGTAATCCCAACGATGATTTGAAAAAATATATAGAAGAAAAGATGGTAAATGATGGGTTGTCAGGGAAAGTCAAAATATCTCACTTGGACAATCCGGAAATGCTATGTACTCGTATTTGCCAAACACCAAAATTCTTTAACTGGTGTGGTTCTAATAAAGAATTGATAGCAAGTCAACGCAGTGTGATCGAAACATTTGTTAATGATATTTATGGATTATCTATTATGAATTATAAGAATTTGTTAGATAATGGCAAATACATGAATATTCCAATCAACCATAATGTTTTTGCAAAATTCATTGATGATGAACTTAGTAGCCTGCAAAAATTATGTTTAGAAGACTCAGGCTCCAAGATGAAAATTACGAATAATTGGTCTTTGTTTAAACCAGAACAATCTATCTGTGCCAGTATCTTTTGTACATATGCACATTTGGTCTATAATGGTTTTTATGAAAGTATTCGAGATTTTGATGCTAGATTCATGGATAGAAAAAAATTTGATGTGCAATTACAACAAAAGTTACGCACAAAACTAAGTGTCATCAAAATGAATGTCTTTACCATGCGTATGGTGGATTATCGTGATAAAATATCCGAGCAACCAATCAAAAGTACCAGTGATAAAGTGCTGATTATTCGAGCAATTCGTAATGCAATTTTGCATGGGAATATTCGAGTAAGATTCAATAAAGGTACAGACTGTGATAAGAATGAATTATTCTTTATTTGTTATCCAGAAGATAAACATGTAAAATATTATGAAATTCGAGTCACTGTAGAGAATTTGTATAATTTCTTTATGCAACCATTATTTGCAGACTTTGAAAGAAAAGAAATGCAAAGCATTACTCTTATGGAAAATGAATCCATTGTAGACATGATCAAAAAATATCACCCAAATTATAAACAACAAAAGCAAATAGATGAACCTTCCACCATATAAGTAAGGAATGAACAGATGTGCACATGCACATCTGTTTTTTTATCAATATATAGATACATAGGGAAGGGGTATATCATTTGGTATATGGGCATATACCTAACAAAAAAGTTGCCTGTACTTTGTGTCTTATTTTTAAGAAATTGGGGTAAAAAGGTAAAGAAAGTAGCAAGGAAAGGGAAAGGTGCTGACAACGTAACCACG